>NZ_JAUOSJ010000001.1:0-521263 GCF_030548385.1 Agarivorans sp. 1_MG-2023
GAAATTAATTAGATCAAACCACGGGGTGCGCGTCTACTTATATGAGTTCTCAGAGGATTATGAGGGGATTCGCTAGAACAGGGCGTTAAATTCTCTCAGACACTTGAAACTCTTCAGTACTGTTCATATATACATAAGTGACACTTATTGCTTAAGGTTGAAGATGGACTATGTATAAACAAGAATTCAAAAACGCGGTAGAAAGAACAAAAGGATTTGGACTTAATTGTCCAATTGTGAGATTCCAAGAAGGTCGACTGTTAACCCCTGAACTGATGGGTGGTTTTGCAAAAGCATTTCAGGAACATATTGGTGAACCGGATGTTGAAGATGTGGTTGCTCAATGCTTGTCCTTCCATTTTAGATTGTTGGAACCGATGAGTAATATAGTGGGTATGCCATGCCAATTTACTATCGGTTATGTTGAAACGAACGAAAGGTTAATGTTCCATCAAACAGAAGAGAGTTTGTTGAACATCTTGGAAAATGGAATCAAAGGTTCAACTTTAAATATCCACGCTTGGTTGACTCTACCCACTATGGAAATAATCGATCTTTCACTCCCTACTAGCTATGCGGTGATTAACAATCACAAAGAAGGTATAGGTGGAGTGATAGCCCAGCATCCAGATGAGCTAACGGGAGGGATGAAATACCACCCAATGTTAATTGGTGAGGATTTTCTAATCAAATCAGGTGCTATGATTGGGTTCCGAATTTAACAAAGCGTTTAAGACAGATTCCCAACGCATGGCATTTTTCATTCCATCGTTGGGTTTTGTGTTTAAGGTAGTATGGTTTAGGTTTGGTGGTAGCGTTGCTCACTACTTAACGCGGCGTTATAACTTTCTCTGAATATGGTGCACATGGCTAGATCAAAAGAACAGCAAATAGTTGCAGATCAAATGTTTGATAAATTACGGGATGACTTATTGTCACGAGATTTGTCGAATACAGAAAATTATGACAAAGCAATACTTACTTTATCTTCTAGTAGTCTAGCTCTGTCTTTGACTGTATTAAAATTTGTTGTTCCATTTAATACAGCTACACACACCTTGTTATTAAAATCTGCTTGGGTCTTACTAGCAATAAGTGTCATATGTTCATTGTGTGCGTATCTAATAAGCAACAAAGCTATATCAGTACAATTAAATAACGCCAGAGATTATTATAAAAATTGTATTGAAGATGCATTTTCTAAAAAAATGTATTTGCTTCTATCAATTATTACCTTAACTTATTAACAGGTTTGACATTTTCTGTAGCAATCTGCCTTTTAATAGCATTTATTACATTCAACTTAACAAACGGAGAAACAACTATGACGGATAAAAAATTTATTACAGGTGAATCAAATATCACTAAAAGTGCAAATATTCCAAGTATGGAAAGCGTTAATACAACATTAGATAATGTTGGTAATAGTGCCAATATACCTACAATGGAACAAGCGCCAAGTACAGCACCGACATCAGGTGGTGACGATTCAGGCTCGTCTGATAGTAAAGAGTAAAAAGTTATAACAAGAAGTTCAAAAGGAAAAAATACAGTTGGCTGTTCGCTTCGCTCAAGTATAGCCAACCATATTTTTCCTCTTAACTAGGCGTTATGTCCAATTGGAGAATCGGTAATGAAACTAGGGAAAGGTATACCTCAATTGCCATCTGGAGATATAAAAGTTACTGCGGAATTTTTTGAATCTAAGATTGGATTTAAAGTAGAAGCAATATTTCCAGATCATGGACACTTAATTCTTACCCGAGATGACGCAGAGATTCATTTTTGGAGCGCAGAAAGTGAAAATCACGCCCGAACTATTGGTTCTGATAGTAGCTGTTATATTAGAGTGGAAAACGTATCAGAACTTTATGCGGAGCTGAAAGAGCGAGATGCTCCATTCCGGTACGAATTAACCGAACAGCCTTGGGGTATGAGTGAAATGCAAATTGACGACCCCTACGGGAATGCAATTCGGTTTGGCGAACCTGTCGCTAAATAGCGACATAACAATCACAGGCAATGGACGCGAAAAAGACCGCGCCAATGCTGTAAGCGTTATAAGGCAAAACATGAATCTCAATGAACTTGCTGGATCTTACTTGCTGTCGATGAACCATGAACAAGAGAGCCTATGTATTGAGTTTGTATTGTTATCTGAAAGTGGGCAGAAAGTTAAATTATTTGCTCACAACAAAAACACCAGTCCAATTTTAGTTGAGTTTGTTGGGCTAACGTTGAAGGCAAACTTTACCACATGCGACGGTGTACCCAGCCTTGGAGAGGTAGAATCGGTTGAAGTAACTGATTCAGGTTTCAGTCTCGAAGGTGATATGGGGTTTATTAACGTTTTTGCTGACACTTGGTATTTTGAAAATGCCTTATAACAAGGTCATGTTGCGGAACTTCGTGTGCTGTCACTTTTTGTGCGGAGCACAAAAATCGCCAACCCACTCCGTCCGTAAATGGCGGCGTTAAATTTTCACAGGAGATGAACTATGAAATCATGGATCATTATTTTGGCCGGTTTATGGTCAACATGGCACTTCATGGCCATTGAGTCTGATAGTGATTTTTTCAGTGTGTTTCTTCCAATCCTATTTAGCCTTTTTGTTCTTGCCTTAGTAATAAAACTTTCTGGAGTTTCAGGTAACAGTGGTGGCGGTTATTGCGGCGGTGGCTTTGGTGGTGGAGATTCAGGCGGTGATTCGGGTGGTTGTGGCGGTGGTGATTGACGCTACACGATTTAACAATCGTTTCTAGCGGAACAATTAGCGCCGCTTAGCAGCTAAATAAAGCGTTAGCGGCTACTATAGTTCACACACATTGCAAAGATTGAGGGATTTATGAAAGGTAAAGGAACGTGTTTATGTGGCTCGGTTAAGTTGGAAGTAGAGTACGTTAGTAACGAATTGGCCGCTTGTCATTGTAGTATGTGTAGAAACTGGTCTGGCGGTCCGATGTTAGCTATTGATTGTGCTGATTCAGTTAAAATATCAGGTGAATCAAACGTTGTTAGGTATCAGTCATCTGATTGGGCTGAAAGAGGTTTCTGCGGTAAATGTGGTACTCACTTGTTTTACTATTTAGTGCCAAGTAACCAGTATCATCTTCCTGTTGGGTTATTGATATCAGGGGATGATTACACGCTAACTCATCAAATATTCATTGATGAGAAGCCCGAATACTACGAATTTAAAAATGAAACACAAAATATGACAAGTGCTGAAGTTTTTGCCCACTTTGAAAGTGGAGAGTAAATAGTTAATTGGTCGTTAACCCCGCCTATTCAATGCCTCCGTTAATCTTAACCCCTTTTGAGTAAGGGAATGCGCTAACGCATTTCTGTACAGAAACGCGTTTGAAAATGGTCAATATTTATTGTCCTCCAGCACTTTGTTGTTTTACTTGAAGGCTATTGCCAATAACGCTTACTCGTCGAAACAAAAAAGCAAATTCAAGTGGTAGCAGCAAGCGCCTGCAGAAATTTGTTAGCTAAATTTTCCGTTTGATATTTTAACGTATCGTCTGTTGCAAGATGCAAAAGGCTTTAGCTTTTCTTTTATTTACCTCATTTAATTTCTTACTAATCATATCGTTACAAGTTTGGCTCGGCTCTTGCTGATAAGCAGTATCTGACCTAAATCAGTAAACGATAGGATTACTTATGAAACCATGGAAACCTTTAGCTTTTGCCTTACTCTGCTCACCATTGAGTAGTTATGGTGCAGCATTTTCTAGTTGCCCTACACAGGCATTTCTCGTGCAACAGAACGTGGCGCAATTGTTTGGCGTTAATCTCGCCACCGGCTATTACCAAACGCTATCTGAAGACATGGGAACCACCGGTAAACTCAATGCCATTGGCTTTAATCTGCATGACGATTATTTGTATGCTTGGAGTTACCAGCACAAGACGCTGGCGCGAATTGGCAACGACTACCAAGTAGAGCCTTTAACGCTGGATTGGAATGGTTTTGCTAGCGATGTGAGCTTTTATGTTGGTGATGTGGCTGTAGAGAACAATGCTCATTACCTTTACCGAAGCGGTTCGGCATATGGCTTGTTTAGGGTGTCATTAGACTCAGCAGATGCAGATTATTTAAGCATGCAACGTGTGATTGATGGCAGTGCGCTTAATCTTAGAATTTTTGATATGGCGTTTCACCCTGATAACGGCATGCTTTATAGCGTAGATAACCAAGGACGTTTATGGCGAATTAACCCAGAAACTGGTGCCAGCGAAAACCTTGCCAATGTTGGCCAAGTAGGTACGTTTGGTGCGGTATATTTTGATGTAAGCGGCCATTTGTACATTAGCCGTAATTCAGACGGTTTAGTGTTCCAAATTGATATCGCGTCTAACTCTCCTGAGGCTCAGCTTTATGCTCAAGGCCCTGCATCAAGCAATAATGACGGTGCACGTTGTGCTATTGCTCCTATAGTAGCCGCCGATGATGCCAATATTGACTTTGGTGATGCACCAGACAGCTTTGGCACTTCATTAATTAACAATGGTGCTCGCCACCAGTTAGTTGATGGGGGGATTCAGCTTGGTTCAAATGTTGATGGTGAAGCAGATGCTTATGTTTACCCGGCTAGCGATGATAGCTCACGCTTATTTGATGATGAAGATGGAATAGCATTTGTTACCGATGTACAAGTAGGTTTGGACTTTGTTATTCAAGTGGACAGCTCGGCGAATGGCTTTTTAAGCGCTTGGTTCGACCTTAATGGCAATGGCACTTTTGATAACGAGGAGCAGTTGCTTACCGACCAAGCTGTAGTGGAAGGTGTGCAATCACTATTGGTGTCGGTGCCCGAAGGCTACGAAAGTGGCGACCGTTGGGCGAGGTTCAGAATCAGCTCTGGCGGCGGGAACACTGCTACAGGTGGTGCGCCAGACGGTGAGGTAGAAGATTATCAAATCTATGTAGGCGACTCTGCTACGCAAGTGAGTTACTACCCAAGTGCTGATGGTTATGCCACGGTAGCCTTTGAAGATAATTGGCCGGCAGCTGGTGATTACGACTTAAATGATTTAGTGGTTAATCTGCAAACCAAGGTGCTTAGCTTTGCTAACGGCGATGTAGCCCGCATTGAGCTGCAAGGCGAAGTACGTGCAGTAGGTGCCAGCTTCCATAATGGTTTTGCTATACGCATACCGGGGATTGATAAGTCGCTGGTTGATGTTGCCGCTATTCGTTATGAGATAAACGGTGAATTACTACAAGCCAGTGTATTGGACGAGAATACTAACGATATTACCGCCATCATTGCCGCTGACGTACGTGAATACATTAACAATCAAAATCAGTGTGACTTTTATAAAACCCAAGCTGATTGTAGAGGTACCGGGCAATTGCACTTTAAAGTGCTACTACCCATGCATGAGGGTTTAGCGAAAAATACCTTACCAAGTGCGCCGTTCGACCCATTCATTTATGCCACAGAGCATTCACGTAACCCTTATTTTGCCAGCTCGCCAGGCCGTGGTTTAGAGATTCATAGTAAAAATCAAAGCCCAAGTGCTGCTGTAGATAGCAGTTTGTGGGGAAGCTTTGATGATGTATCAAATCCCTCAGCCAGCAGCTATTACCAAACAGGTAACGGCTTACCGTGGGCGATTATTGTGCCGTACAACTGGCAGTATCCATTCGAGCGTATCAGCGTGGCTGATGCTTATCCAAAATTCCTAGAGTACGCCCAAAGCGAAGGCCAACAAAGCAGTGATTGGTATCTGCTTGAAAATGCCCGCGGCGAACTTATTTATCAAGATTAGGAGCAAGATGATGACTCAGTTAATTAAGTTAAAACAGTGTGTAAACAGTAGCCTATTGGTGTTAAGCGTTAGCGTATTGGTGGCTTGTGGAGGCGGAGGCGGGGGGGGAGAGAGCGCTACAGTTGTTGATACCACCGAGCCTAGCCCTGAGCCAGTAACAACAACGCCAACCGAGCCTACTACACCAGAACCAAGCCCAGAGCCAGTGGCAACCAGCTTAGAAGAAGTGCAAGTAGCAGAAAGTTTTACGTTTAGTAACCAGCAAGATGTGGCGGTAAACGTCTCTTACCCCTATCAAGAAAGTGAGCGTGCTTACTTAAACATTTGCACTCAATGGAAGGATCTTGCTAGTAACAGTGTTGAATACAGCTCGTGTGTATGGCGTGGCCAAATTAGCCAAGCACAAATGGCAATCAACTTTACTTTGCCTGCACATGCTTCAACCTTAGTTGCCGAAGTGTGGCAGCTGTCTTCGGGCAATGTAACGCGTATTCATCAAGAGCTAAGTATTGATGAGCTTAGTGCTGCTACACCTACGTTTAGCTTTTAATAGGTGACCACTATGCAAGCCTATATCACCAGCATCACTAAGCCTCGACAGGGTGCTGTTTGGCTGTTTATCGACAGCCAGACAGTGGGAGGCATTGAGTCTCATGTGGCTAATTTAGCCATTGCGCTACATCAGCGAGGTCACAATGTGTCGGTGGTGTTTTGGCGAGATTACGCCCAAACACACCCGATGTTGCAGCAGCTTAATCAGCAAAAAGTACCTTGGCTGATTTTAGATGGCAGCGTTGGCAGCTTATTGCATGCGGTGAACGATTTGTTACCTAGTGTGATTCATAGCCATGGCTATAAAGCTGGTTTAATCAGTCGTATGTTACGACTCCTCAAACCCATTAAGCTGGTCTCTAGCTTTCATGCTGGCGAGGTGAGCAAAGGGCGTTTAGCCTGGTATGACTGTATCGATCGTTACTCTGCGGGCTTGTCTCATGTAAGAATCGCAATAAGTGAAGACATTGCGAACCGTTTAGCGGCTAGCTCAGAGATCATCAATAACTTTGTTGAAGTGCCAAACCAAGTGCCTGCAATTGATAGCCAAGATAAACCCACCATAGGATTTGTTGGTCGTTTAACCCATGTTAAGGGACCAGACCGTTTCTACCAGTTAGCGAAAGCCTTACCGCAGTTTAACTTTGTTGTGTTTGGCGAAGGTGAGCTTAAGCCCAGTAAATCATATGCTTTACTGGAAAACTTACAATGTCGTGGAAAGCAAAATTGTATGGACGCCTGTTGGCAGGAGATTGATTTGTTGTGTATGCCTTCGCGAAACGAAGGATTGCCCTTAGCGGCACTTGAAGCGATGGGGCGGGGTATTCCGGTAATAGCGAGTGATGTTGGCGCATTGCCTAGGCTAATTACAGATCATAAAAATGGCTTTTTGTTATCGGGGTTTGATTTACAGCAGTGGACCTCTTCTATTGTTGAGTGGTCTGAGAATGCAGCACTAAGGCAGTGTGTAGCCATTCAAGCCAGCAAAACAGTAGAGCAGCATTATTCTGCGCAAGTGGTACTGCCGCAATTTGAAAATATTTACCAATGTTTAAGTGAGGCGTAGCAGGCGGTTGAGCTGAAGAGTATTGCCTTATAGTGGCTTAGAGCATGTAAAAAAGCAGTGAGTTTATCACTGCTTTTTTGTTTATGCTCGACGCTAGTTTTTCATTTTCATCTTGCAATCATCTATCACCGCTTTGGTGATAGGGCCACGAGACTGCTCGCTTTTAAGTACCTTAGTACAATCGAAATCTTGATTGAAAACGTAAATACCGACTGCTTGAGCAGAGCCCGCTGCAAAGGCAAGCGCTAAAAATAAACTTAATACTTTCATAGTTATCCCTTTTTCAAAGACCTCTTTTGCGTAACTACCAAGAGGTAAAACCGTTAAGTAGATTGAAAGGCCAATGCGTTCATTAACGATACTGCAATGATCCATCATGCAGTGTAAGTAATGAGTTAACTTACAGTTAAATGTTAGGTTAAAGATTCAAATTTGTGAAATAAAATAAAGGTGAAGTATTAGTCTTTTCTTTAGAAGAGGCGCATTTTAATTTTTATTGTTATTAAACATGGGTTTGAGCGGTTTGGCAGATACTAATATTTTATAGTGGCGGGTTTTAATAAACGATATTTCGTAATTCGCTTTACTTTTTAGTCTTTACTTAAAAAGTAAAGCGAGCCATGCATGCTTCATTTTAATAGGAGTAAGTTGCGAGCATCTGCCAAAGTTTCGATGAAGCGGCGTTTATCTGGCGATAAACTTAAGGCTTTTAGTCTCATCATCATCGCTGACATTCGTTGTTTCCTCTCATTGAATAACTCTGCTTCAGCAGTGGCTATTCTGGCTTTCGCTTGGGTGAGAGCGGCAGTGGATTGGCCGCTGATGCGGCTAGCATAGCGCTGATAAATAATATGCATTGCGTTAAGTCTCTGCTGACTTTTGCTGCTTTCAGAACCATCGCGCATTAGATATTCGCAGTCACAATAGCTACCCACAGCCACCGGCCCGGTTAAGGCGAGTTTTAACCAAAGATCCCAGTCTTCTGCAGACGGTAGGTGTTCGTCAAAACTGAAACATGATAACAAGGCCTCTTTAGACGCTAGCACGGTTGATGTGCCCACTACGTTTTCAGCAAATAACTTAGCCGCTGCATTAATTTGGAATTGGTATGATTTTTTTTGTTGGCCAAGGTGGTGGTAGCTGGGCCAAAACTCAAAGCAGGTTCCGCGGTCTTCGCCTTGTTCGCTTACGTGGCGATAGTCGGTAAAGCTAAAGCTAAGTTCGGGATGTTGTTGATGGTAGTCAATTTGGCGCTGTAATTTACCTTCCAGCCAAATATCGTCGGCATCTAAAAAGGCGATGAGTGGGGCATTGGCTTGTTTTATCGCAATGTTTCGCGCATAGGCTGGCCCGTTTCCGCTTAATTTTATACTGCGTAGATGAGGGTGGCTATGTTGATATTGCTGTAGCCATTGCCAGGTTCCATCACTGGAATTATCGTCGACAACAATGATCTCTAAGTTGTCTACGCGTTGTTCCTCTACGCTCGCTAAAGCTTGCTTTAAATAGTTTAAGCAGTTGTAGCTAGGAATTATCACACTACAAACGGGGTTTGGCTTAGTGGGCTTCGACATATTGGTGTCCTTGGCATTGAGGTTGCTTATGTAGCTACATAAGCACGACTTATGCCAGAGAGATAGAAAGATGAATTTAAGCCTTAAGCAACACTCAAGCATTCCCCGTAGTTACTTAGCAGTAGTGAGCGCTTTGTTAGCGGTAGCCTTAATTAGCTTAGTGTGGCTTAAGTTACCTAATGTACTGATTCCCATAGCTTTAGGGATTATTCCTTTGTGTGTCGTGGTGGTATTTAAGCTACCTTTTTGGGTTGTGTTAGGCTTTGTTTGCTTCTCATTTTTTCGTATTCACGAGGCTTTTCCCGCACTGTATGTATTACGAATACCGCAGCTTTTGGCGCTAGGTTCGCTAGCCTGTTTAGCTTGGCATTTGTTTATCTCTCGCAAATTGCAAATCTTCTGGAGTAGAGAGTTAAGCTGGTTAACGGCTTTTTTTGTTTTGTGTGCGATTGGGGTTATTTTTGCAAGTAGCAGACCCGTAGCCATGGCCTACTTTAATGGTGTATTTAGTAAAATTGGTTTAATGACGGTAGCTATTGCATGGTTAATGCGTAAGCCGGAAGACTTTGGTAAAGCTGCAATCGCCTTTTTTATCTGCGGTTTAATGATTGCCATTGTGGCCTTGCAAAATGCTGCTGCTGGCAGGGAGATGGTAGAGGGGACTCGCGTTACTATTGGTCGTTCTATGGGATCGGTACTGGGAGATCCTAACGACTTAGCCTTAACCTTATTGTTTCCTTTAGGTTTTGCCTTAGCATTTAGTTTGCAGCGAGGATCTTGGTTTATTCGGCTGTTAGCCGTTTGCAGTACCATTGCGATTATCGCGGCTATGTTAGCCACTCAGAGTCGCGGCGGATTGCTGGGCATTGCTACTATTAGCGCGGTATTGGCTTGGCGACGGGTTGAAAACAAAACCCTATTAATCAGTATTGGTGCCTTAGCTCTACCCATTTTGTTTGTGCTAGCCGGGGTGTCAGAGCGCAGCTCGGGTGGTGCCGGCGAAAGCGGTATTGACGAATCTTCAATGGGGCGTATTTATGCCTGGCAAGCGGCATTTAAAATGGCTCTGTATAACCCCTTAACCGGGGTTGGTTTAGATAACTTTTACGCCAATTACTATTTCTTTTCATCGCATTGGGATGGAAAAAACCATGCCGTTCATAGCACGTGGTTTGGGGTATTGGCTGAAACAGGTTTTTTAGGATTTACGGTCTTCTGTATCTTAGTGTTTAAAGTGTGTCGCTTGGCTCATGGGAATCTGCATTTGTTAGCCAAACAGCAAGCCAATGTTAATCTAGGTTTGCTTGCATGCGCAGAAGGCGTGTTTGCTGGCTTACTCGGCACCATTGTATCTGGCACCTTTTTAACTCAAGGGTTTACTTGGCCAGTGTATATTTTTACCGCCTTAGTGGTGGCTATTGCTCAGCTACTTCGTCAACCATTGCAGAATGCAAAACCTGTAATTTAGCGCAATTAAAATTTGCTTTTTCCTTCCTTATCTTACTGAAATTATTAAACTTTAAATTAGTGGTCTAGCTCTTGCTGTATTGCTGTTATAGGCGCTGCTTTATGAGGTTTAACCATTATCGGCAGCATCATAACTATGAGGGCTATCCCATGTTTAATGTGTCGATAATCGTTCCGGTATATAAATCTGAACAATACCTAGCCAGCTGCTTAGATTCGCTAGCCAAACAAACCTTAGAAAACGTAGAAGTAATAGTAGTGATAGATGCTTCTCCAGATAGCTGTGCCGCTATTGCGGGAGAGTATTGCTTAAACTACCCAGAGCGTTTTCGAAAAATTGTTTTAGAGAAAAATGTCGGTGTATCAATGGCTCGTAATATTGCCATGCAATCAGCTCAAGGTGAGTACATTGGTTTTGTAGATAGTGATGACTACGCTGAAGCCAACATGTTTGAACTGATGTTTTCCGAAGCGCTAAATAGCAACGCTGACGTAGTGAGTTGCCAAATGCGCTCATTTGAAACACATGACTCTAGTGTTGAGTATCACAACCTTCCTACTAAAGAGTATTACGACGATACCTTTGTTACCAATAAGCTATTTCGCCGAGTCTACCTGCTGTCTAAGCAAATCAATTTTTACAGCAATGTGATTTTTGAAGATGAACCTTTTGCTTACACTGCGCGTTTCGCCACCGATAATCTCGCAGAGGTGAACCAAGTTCTTTACAACTACCGTATGAGCCCCGAAGGACTATGTAGGGGTGACAATCATGGCCGATTTAACCTTTACGACAAGCAATTAATGCTGGCGCGTTTTCTAGCTGACATGGAACGCCGAGGTGCGATTGATGCTCACGCTGAAGAGTTATTGCAGTGTTTAGCTAATCACGCTTTAAGCGCACTTTACTACCACATTTCTGCGATTGATTTGGTCGGCTTCTTTAGTTTTGTTGATCATTTAGTGATTAAGTATCAACTATTAGAGCGTGCTGGTGATTGCTCGCAGGACTACAAGGTGAGTCGCTACCTTAAATTTAGAGGCTCTGCCCCCCGCATCATTTTGCTCAGCTATTTTGTGAAGGCTCGTCAAGCAAAGCAAAAATTCTTAGATAATATTGATCTTGCCAACCTCACCGCACAGGGAGCGAAGTAATGAGTGTGATTCTTAATCGTTCGCCTAGTGTTTCAATTGTGGTGCCGGTGTTTAATACCGAACAGTATCTGTGGCAATGCCTAGAAAGCCTCGCTGAACAAAGCTTAACGTCGATTGAAGTGATTGTGGTGATTGATGCTTCGCCAGACAATGCTTATCTGCTAGCTAAACAGTTTGCCGAGCAATCAAATTTGGCGATGAGAATAGTCAACCTTACTACCAACGTAGGGTTGGCTCAGGCTCGCAATATTGGAATGAGTCACGCCAAAGGGCAGTACCTTGGTTTTGTGGATAGCGACGATTACGTTGATAAACAAATGTATAGCCATTTGTTTAACCAAGCGGTTGCCAACAATGCTGATTGGGTGAGTTGTGGGTTTAGTAAGTTCTCTGCGCAAGGAATTGAGCAATACGCACATAGCAACATAAGTGAGAATACTTCGGTATGTAACAAGTTGTTTCGTCGCAGTTTTATTCATCAACACCAAATTTGTTTCCCTGCGGGGGAATTATTTGAAGACGAAATCTTCTCTTATATGGCGGAGCTATACGCCCAAACAATATTGCATATTGAAAACCCGTACTATTTTTATCGCCATAACGCTAACGGTATTTGCCGCAAACCGGGGGCAGACAAAAGCCGTTTGTATGCGCGTATGTGCTCAATTGGCGACTTTATGCAACGCATGGAACAAAGCGAGTTATTACCAAGTGCAGCGCCATTATGCTTAGAAATGCTTTGTCGACATGCCTATTTGCAGTTACGTACCCAGGTGAGTTGGTTTGATTTACTGTGCTATTGGCGTTTCACTCAACATTTAATCGAGAAGTATCACTTAGCTCAAAGCATCGACTTGGTGAAAGACAACTATTTTGTGAGCAGCTTTAACAAGTGGCAGCATCGCGAATGGGCTTTATGGCTAATTCGCCTGCGAGCAGGGAGAGCCAATTATGCTGTGGAATAAGATACGTAACGCTCGCCAATCGCTGCAAGAAATGGGTGTGTATGGGCTACTAATGGTGCTGCAAAAAGGCATGGGGCTGATGATGCTGCCTGTCACTACGCGTTACCTGAGTTTGCATGAATACGGCTTGTTAGAAAGCTTAGTTGTGGTGTTCTCTCTGTGTTCATTACTAGAAATTAGCGCAGGTGCCTTGCCGCGATTTTATCCAGAATGTAAAACGGCAGCGGCAAAAAGTAACCTTATTTCATCATCATTATTACTCAGCCTCACTTATGGTTTATCGCTAGCTGTTTTAGCCGCTGTTAGCTTGGCTGCGTTGCCTTTTGATTTGTTCTCGGCTTTGCACTTTTGGCAGTTTGCCGGGGTAGCTGCGGTGATTGCCTTTTCGATTGCCCTGCAGCCTTTAATGATGTGGTTGCGCATTGAGCGCCGAGCCGATTGTTACTTTTATTTAGTCGTTTGCCAGTGCCTTACTCAAGTAGGGCTTACTCTGTGGGGGCTACAACAAGGCTGGGCTATGGACGCCATTATCGTCGCCAGCGTTGCGGCAAATGCCGTGGGGCTAAGTTTAGGGATTTGGTTTTGTCGGCAACAACTCAAGCTTAAACTTGATTGGGCTTTGGCTAAATTAACCATGAGTTACCAACGCTGTTTAATAGGAGCATCGTTAGCCTTGTTTGTTATGCACGGTCTTGACCGACTGTTATTAGCTGAATGGTTGGGGGCAGAAACGCTGGCGCAATATGCCATTATGATTAAAGTGATAGAAGCAACCGCGATGGCATTTGGCGTGTTAGAAAGTTGGTGGTTACCGCGAAGATTTGCGGTATTGCAGCAAGCCAATGGCCAAGCGGAAGTGGCTTTAACTCATCAGCGTTTAATGTTGGTGATTATGTTATTGCTATTAAGCGCTGCGCTATTTGCCCCCTTACTAATTAAACAAGTGCTGCCGTTAGCTTATTTGGGCGGTATTGATTGGTTGCCACTAATGCTGCTAGCGCTAGGCTTTAAATTAGCGACAGCGGTTACCGACATTGGCTGTTATTTACCTAATAGCCCAGTATGGTTACCGAGAATCAATATTGCATCTGCACTATTGGCGGTTGTGCTTTATTACAGCTTGATTCCTACTTGGGGAGTGTGGGGTTTAATTGTTGCCTCAAACATTGTGTTTGCCTTGCGCTTTGTATTGTTCACTACCATTAGTTTGGTTCTACAACCTTTGCGCTATCGCGTATCGACTTTGCTAAGTGCTTTTATTCCTCCCTTGTCCGTGTTGCCTGCGTTGGCCTGGTTAAATCACAGCATTTGGTTACACATTCTGCCCGCTTTGGCGTTATTGTGGCTGTTGGTATGGTCTGTTTGGATCATAAAGCCTAGCCACGATGCACCCAATACTGCCTTGGGCATCGTTGCTAACCATTGATTTTATTTAAGGCTGCACGAATGGGGGCTTAGTCAGGTTTTAAGTGCTTTGTGTTTTGTCTGTGTCTTCTTCTTATCTTTGTGTAAGCACTGTGAGTGCTTACACATTCTTTCCCCCTTCTCGTTTTAGCTAAAGCTCGTTCTGCACGTAATGCATTTGGTAGATAAAGCTTGGTCATTTAGCCCTTATTACGACCTTAACTTAGCCGTTAGTCGCTGATTTTCATTTTGCAAAACCACTTTTCGAAAGATTCTAAGTAATTGTTTTATAGTTGATTTATTTGCTGGCACGGATGCTGCTAATACCTATTCAATAGCAACAATATGATGAATTGAGGAAAAGCGGATGAGCAGCCTTTTTTTGCACAATACCAAGTTATGGTTAAAACGTAGCGAATCGCCGTTAGCGAAAGCAGTGTTTTCATTCTTAAAAAACCTACGGCTTTTTCAATTACCTAAAATCCCCGTGTTGTTTAGCGGCTTGTATCGTATACACAAACTGCTGAGTGGCGTGATGCAAAGTACGCTGAGGATCTTATGGTGGACTCCGCTATTTAGAAGCAAAACCCTGGGGCCGTCAAAACGCCTCTACTTATATGGTGGAATGCCGTTGCTCGGAGAAGGCTTGGTTATTCACTTAGGCAACGATTGCCGTGTTTCGGGCGCAACCACATTTAGTGGTCGCTGCAGTGCTGCGCAGCAAGCGGTATTGCACATTGGGAATAATGTTGATGTGGGTTGGCAAACAACTATCGCAGTGGGTAGCAAAGTAACGATTGGGAATAATGTACGTATTGCCGGACGCTGCTTTATTGCGGGTTATCCGGGCCATCCATTAAACGCGGAGCAGCGAGCGGCCGGATTACCTGAGAAAGACGAGCAGGTAGGGGATGTAATACTGGAAGATGATGTTTGGTTGGCTACTGGAGTGTCTATTATGGCCGGCGTCACTATCGGCAAGGGAACCGTTGTAGCGGCGAGCAGTGTAGTCACTAAAAGCCTGCCAAGTGGTGTTATGGCTGCAGGCGTTCCTGCCAAAGTAATAAAAGCCATTGAGGAGAAGTGATATGAAACGCGATCTCATTGTATTTGGTGAAGATTGGCAACGTCACCCTAGTAGTAGCCAACATGTAATTACCGAATTGGCTAAAAACCATCGTATTCTTTGGGTTAATTCTATTGGCTTACGTCGTCCGCGTTTAAGTTTTCGCGATGCAAAGCGGGTTATAGAAAAAGCTAAGTCGATGCTAAGGACAGCTAAAAACGCATCTGGGGAAAAGGAGCAATCGACGGAATTTTCGAGTAAGCCTTCAATTAAACCAAGCAGCATTCATGTGTTATCGCCGATTGCATTTCCTGCACCTCGTAGTCGCTTTTTTCGTTGGCTAAATCGCTGTATTTTGAAAATGCAGGTTAACAAACAAGCTGAACAGTTGGGCATTAGTAACCCCGATCTTTGGATAGCATTACCGACTGCAGTAGATATGCTGGGGCACCTTAACGAGCGCCAAGTGATTTATTATTGTGGCGATGACTTTAATGCTTTAGCGGGAGTGGACCATCAGCACGTGACCCGTTGCGAACGAGAGCTGGTGAATAAAGTTGATCATGTACTAGTGGCTAGCGATATGCTGTTGCGTAAATTTAGCAAACAAGCTGCGGTGGCAGCAAAAACTCGAGTACTACCTCATGGCGTTGATTACAATTTATTTGTACACCCATCAAGCCCTGCGCCTTCATTGTTGGAAGGTGGACCAGTCGCTGGATTTTACGGCAGTATTGCTGCTTGGTTAGACATTCCGCTAATCGTAAAAGTAGCGAAAGCACTGCCAGAATGGCGCTTTGTATTTATTGGCGATGTACAAACCGATGTATCCGCGTTTAAAGAGGTGAGCAATATTGAGATTGTTCCAGCGATAGCGCACAACGAGTTACCTCATTACGTACAACATTGGCAGGTCTCTTGGCTGCCGTTTAAAGCCTGTAAGCAAATTACGTCGTGCGACCCACTTAAGTTACGCGAATACCTAGCTGCGGGTAGGCCGGTGGTGAGTACGCCATTTCCGGCGCTAAAACCTTATGCCGGAATGGTGACTCAAGTGAAAGAAGCTTATCAAATGGTACAGGCTCTAGAAGATAGTTTGAATACACCACAAGCCTTGCAGCATCGCAGAACATCATTCCAACGGATGAGCGTGCGGTCTGAGAGTTGGTATGAACGGGCTAAGCAAGTGAATCAATTGCTATCTTGTTAGCTATAACATAGCCATATAAAAGGTGAGGCTTTGCAACTGAGCAAAGCCTTGGCTTTATTAAGCCACATTTTGCTGGTTCTTTTCATCGTGTGATGGGGGATTTATCAAGCCTTTCGAATCTTGTAAATTCTCCGCTTGCTGAGGAATAGCTTGGTTGTTTACTGTTGTAGATGCCGGTCGAGCAATGAATTCGCCACCACAATTTGGATGAGTTAAACCGGTAGCAATGCTATGTGGTTCATGTTGTTGCCAAAACTGTTCGATGAGGTTGAGTGACGAATTAATCACTGAAACCTCTAGCGAGCCACAGCTTATACATTTGGCTTTATTGGAGCGCTGCCTAGCAACATCTAGCTCAGCTCCTAGCGTTAATAATGTTTCCACCGAGCGGCGGCGCAAACGGCGTAGCTTTCGGTTAAACAAGCGTTGCCAATAATTGGTTTTAAGGGTGCCCTCGTAAGCGGCAACCTGTTGTACCAATTCACCCATTTCTTTAATGATAAGGTCAAGGTCTCTCAATTCTTCGGCGCTAACCAGTTGTTCACACTGCTTACACCAGCCTAAGGTTTTACGTAACGGTAACGCCAAACCATGGTGTAAAAATACTCTCCAGCCATTCACTTGTTTAGTGGTGGTTTCACAATCACAGCGGTTACAAAGTATTTGGGTAAGCGGCTTCGGCATAGCGTCATCCTTTAGTGATACTGATTTAAGTGTGGCTTATGATTGATAGTTTTGAAACCGCTTACTGGGTTTAGGGTGTAGATTCAAAATATTATTTTTTGAATAAGCGTTTTTCGACCCGCCAGTGGTATAGTATTTGGCAAAAATAGCGGGAGATGAACATGGCTAATATTCCAAATAATTATGCAAGCTTAGAACAAGGGTACCGCGAGAAAGCGCTAAAGCTGTTTCCTTGGGTATGTGGGCGTTGTGCTCGTGAATTTCCCTATTCAAATTTACGTGAATTAACGGTTCACCACATTGACCATGACCATACCAACAACCCTAATGATGGCACTAACTGGGAGTTACTGTGTTTGTATTGTCACGATCACGAGCATTCTAAATATACCGAGGCAGCACAATATGGTTCAACGGTAGAAGCTGGAGCCGACTTAAAACAAGAACAAGCTACTTCTAATCCTTTTGCTGACCTTAAAGCAATGATGGCAAACAAGAAGTAAATACCTCTCTGTACCTTTCATTTATGTTGAGTTGCGTTGCTGCTTAAGCCCACTATGCTATTTAGTGGGTAGGGGAGTCGCCCAATTATTGTTATGACGGATTGAAAAAAGGCTTTTTAGGCTCAAGTTTGCTAGTTATTGCGTTTTTAATTAACCAATTGCAGCAGTTTGAGATACTTTTTTTAAGAAAATTTGCAATAAATCGCTCAAATACAGTTCACCCTCTCGCCTTGTGCGACAGTAGTGGTATACTCCCCGCGAATTTGAAACAATTGATTAGAGTTGAACAATGGCTGATTTATCAAAATATAGAAATATTGGTATTTTTGCTCACGTTGATGCAGGTAAAACTACCACAACTGAGCGTATCCTAAAACTTACTGGTCAGATCCACAAAACTGGTGAAGTACATGACGGTGAGTCTACTACTGACTTCATGGAACAGGAAGCTGAGCGTGGTATTACTATTCAGTCTGCAGCAGTAAGCTGTTTCTGGGATGACCACCGCTTCAACGTTATTGACACTCCTGGACACGTTGACTTCACTGTTGAAGTATACCGTTCACTTAAAGTGCTTGATGGCGGTATTGGCGTATTCTGTGGTTCTGGTGGTGTTGAGCCTCAGTCAGAAACTAACTGGCGCTACGCGAACGAATCAGAAGTTGCACGTATTATCTTCGTTAACAAACTAGACCGTATGGGCGCTGACTTCTACCGTGTTGTTAAGCAAACTCAAGACGTACTAGCGGCTAACCCGTTAGTAATGGTTCTGCCTATCGGTATCGAAGACGACTTCGTTGGTGTTGTTGATCTACTAACTGAAAAAGCGTACATCTGGGATGACACAGGTCTTCCAGAAAACTACGAAGTAACTGATATCCCTGCGGATATGGTAGAAAAAGCGGCTGAATACCGTGAAATGTTAGTAGAAACTGCCGTTGAGCAAGACGATGACCTAATGGAAGCTTACATGGATGGCGTAGAGCCAACTATTGAGCAACTTAAAGCGTGTATCCGTAAAGGTACGCGTACTATGGACTTCTTCCCAACTTACTGTGGTTCAGCGTTTAAAAATAAAGGTATTCAATTAGTACTTGATGCTGTTGTTGATTACCTACCAAGCCCAACAGAAGTTGATCCACAACCTCTTATGGACGAAGAAGGCGAAGAAACTGGCGAGAAAGCTATCGTTTCTACTGATGAAACATTCAAAGCATTGGCATTCAAAATTATGGATGACCGCTTTGGTGCATTAACCTTCGTACGTATCTACTCTGGTAAATTGAACAAGGGTGACACCATCCTTAACTCGTTTACTGGTAAAACAGAACGTATCGGCCGTATGGTTGAAATGCAAGCTGATGACCGTAACGAATTAACGAGTGCGCAAGCTGGTGACATTATCGCCATCGTGGGCATGAAGAACGTACAAACTGGTCACACATTATGTGATCCTAAAGACCCTTGTACGCTAGAGCCTATGGTTTTCCCTGTTCCAGTAATCTCGATTGCTGTTGCGCCTAAAGATAAAGGTGGTTCAGAGAAAATGGGTATCGCAATTGGTAAAATGGTTGCTGAAGATCCATCTTTCCAAGTTGAAACTGACGAAGATTCAGGCGAAACCATCCTTAAAGGTATGGGTGAGCTTCACTTAGATATTAAAGTTGATATCTTGAAGCGTACATACGGCGTAGATCTTGTTGTTGGTCAACCACAGGTTGCTTACCGCGAAACTATTACTCAAGAAATTGAAGATAGCTACACGCACAAGAAACAATCTGGTGGTTCAGGTCAGTTCGGTAAAATTGATTACCGTATTAAGCCTGGTGAAGCAGGTTCTGGTTTCACTTTCACCTCTTCGGTTGTTGGTGGTAACGTACCTAAAGAATTCTGGCCTGCAGTACAAAAAGGCTTCAATTCAATGATGGAAAATGGTCCTCTAGCGGGCTTCCCATTATTGGATATGGAAGTTGAATTGTACGATGGTGCATTCCACGCAGTAGATTCATCAGCCATTGCTTTTGAAATTGCAGCTAAAGGCGCTTACCGTCAATCTGTTCCTAAGGCGGGACCTCAACTTCTTGAGCCAATCATGAAAGTTGACGTATTCTCTCCAGAAGATCACGTTGGTGATGTTATTGGTGACTTAAACCGTCGTCGTGGCATGATTAAAGACCAAGAAGCTGGCGTAACCGGTGTACGTATTAAAGCTGACGTACCACTAGCAGAAATGTTTGGTTACATTGGTTCTCTACGTACTATGACTTCTGGTCGTGGTCAGTTCTCTATGGAATTCTCGCACTATGCTGCTACTCCACAAAACGTGGCTGAGTCAGTAATTGCTGAAGAAAAAGAGAGACAAGCTAAAAAGTAACTTAACTTTTTAGTACGAAGCCGCTCCTAGAGCGGCTTTTTTTATGCCTTAAATAATGTTCTATCTATTTAAGTTAGCGATTAAAAAAGCAGCCACTGGCTGCTCTTTTTGATTTGATTAGGATGAAAGTTGCCGGTTAAAACTTAATGGAATGACGTCCGGTTTTTTGATTCTTTTTAGACGTATCTACCGGTTGTTGGCGTGCTTTGGTGGATGGTTTTTTGCTCTTGGCTTGTTTGGTCACTTTATTGTTGGTTTTAGAACTGGCCACTTTTGATGTTTTATCTTGGGGGATCACCGCAGTCGCTTTTGTCTCTGTAACAGCTTGATCGCACACGACATACAAAAATTGGCCATTAAACTCAATGATGTCGCCAGCATAGATCTTCTTACGCTTTTGTTGCTCTAACTCACCATTTACGCCAACGTAACCCTCGGCTATGGCCATTTTGGCTTCGCCACCGCCGTTCACTAAATTGCCGATTTTCAGCACTTTATAGAGTTCAATAGGCTGTTGTTCTACAAAGACTTCAAGTGCTTCTACTTCAATTTCTTCGGGAGAGTCTTCGTATTCGTTCATTGATATTGGCCATTCTTTTAAAGTGCAGGGATTATCGCGAGCCGCTTTGCTGGGGTCAAGTGAGTAATCGGGTCATTCATGATGAAATAATAGTAGCCGTTTGGCTTTCTAGTGCATTAAGGGCTAATAATATGTTCAGCTAATAGTGTATCGAGGGCCAAGTAGAATGGGCGTACGCCACGGATTAACCATACTCTTTTTGGGCGTTCTCACAGCTTGTAGTCCAATGCCTGAGGCGATTCAACAGCAACAAGACTTTATTAAAACAAATTTGTTAAACAACCCTAATGTTAACCATTATCAAGTAGTTGATGGTGAATTTTCTCTCAGCGTACACAGCAATGGGCGGGCTAAAAAAGCGGTGATGCTTTGGGTACACGGCACGCCAGGTTCTTGGCAAGATAGCGCTTATTTGATCACCGAACCGAGCTTGCTTAGTGAGGTATTAGTGGTCAGTATCGATAGGCCAGGCTGGGGGGAATCTCAATACACAGCTGCTCCTCAACCAGTTGCAAGTATGTTTGACCAGGCGCGATTGATAAGCCCTCTTATTCAACAACTAAAACGGCAGCATCCTGATGTGCCGTTGATTGTTGTGGGCCACTCTTGGGGAGCGTCTTTAGCGCCTATTTTAGCCCAACAACATCCCAGTGACGTAGGCGGCTTACTATTATTGGCTGGGGGACAAAGCGCTGAGCTCACCGAGCCTCGCTGGTACAACAAATTTGCCGCTAACGGAGTGGGCCATTTTTTGCTGTCTCTATCTGAAATGGGGAGGCAACTTAATCAAGCTAATTTAGACATGTACGCTTTACAAGATGGGTTAGCAAATTCTGCTGAGCGTTTAGCATCGATAAGTATTCCGGTCGTTTTGGTGCAGGGCGGTGAAGACCATTTGGTTGATCCTAAAAATGCCGATTTTGCTGAGAAGTATTTGTCAACGGAACATAGCAAGGTGATTCGTTTGCCCAAGCAAGGGCATTTTATGCAGGTTGAACAAGTTAGCTTAATTGTTAGCTGCATATTTGCATTAGCAGCCAATCAGCTTGACGATTGTAATCCCGTTTAGCCGCTATTTGTTAGCAAACTGCTTTACCTGAAAATTAGCAAAGTCGACATGCGTTTCTGGCTTGAGTTTGTGCGCTTCGACTGTTGAGCGGTAGATCCCCCATTTCGGGCGCACAAAGTGCTTGCTAGTGTTACCACGCCACATATCAAGGTTGTTCTCATGAAGATTAAAAATCTGATGGCCGTCGCTCAGTCGAGTGAGGGTTAAGCTAAACCAACCTTGGTCACTGTATTGAGCTTTTACCACAGCTTCTAGCCATTGACCTTGTACCAAATGCCAATCGTTACGCGCTAACACATTGGTTTTTACTAAAGGGCTATGACGAACTTCTATACCTGATTTGCCATTTCGGGTATTGCCGGTGAGGGTAATAATTGGCATTGAATCCTCGCCCCCCACGGCTTTTAGCTGAAATAAATGCGTAAACTTGTTGGTTACTTGCATTTGCTCACTGACTCTAAACTTCCAAGAGTATTCGAAAACGCTATTTTCATAGCCTTTTAGTTTATCTGGCGAGCCGCCGTATATTTTGATCTCGTTGCGTTGACGGTCAATGAACTTGCCTTTGTTACCATCTGCATCACGATGCAAGATAAAACGAAAGTAAGGGCCTATTTCTGGGTCACTGTGTTCTTCAATGTGGGCTACACCTTGATGGTCGCCGCTGAATCTATCGGGAGATTCAGCGGCGTTACTTCCAAACTGTGCTTGTACTAATTGGTAAGGTGTTAAACCGCTATTTTTGCCATCTGCGTCTAAACGAGCGCTGGCTATAACTCTTTCACCAAGCTCTTGGCTTGAGGGCTCATGCTTAAGTGCTGAGTGGGTAGGTATTGCGCTACTGCAAGCCAGTAGCGCAGGTACACTAAGCAATACCAATAAATACCCAACGGCGTGTTTAGCTTGAACATTCATCCTGTTTACTCTTGTTTAAGTGTATGTGCTTAAGTGGTTAATGGTTGCTCAGAAGCTGCAATGCAGTCTTTAAGTTTAAAGATGGCTAGCTGGCCAAGCTGTTGCTCAGACTTAACTTTTAATGATTCACTGGCTTGCTCGTTGTGCTCTGCGTCTTTATGAGCCGAATGACCGAGATCTACTATTTTTTGTACATTGTTTGCAACTTGCGAGGCTACTGCCATTTTCTCTTCAGCAGTGCTGGCAATTTGTTGGCTATAGGCGCGAATTTGCTCCAGCATGACCGCAATATTCTCTAATTGCTGGTCACTTTGCTCGGCTTGGGTTAAGCATTCTGCCACCATTGACTCACCTTGTTTCATTAGCTCAACCGCAGCGTTGGCACCTTTTTGTAGTCCGTCTATCACACTGAAAATCTCGGTCGTTGAGTTTTGGGTTCGGCTAGCCAGATTGCGCACCTCGTCTGCAACGACCGCAAAACCGCGACCTTGTTCACCAGCTCGGGCGGCTTCAATGGCTGCATTTAGCGCGAGTAGGTTAGTTTGCTCGGCGATGCTTTGAATAACATCAAGGATAGAGCCGATGTCGTCGGAATTTTGTTTTAAGGTATCTACTTTCTCAGCGGCATTAATAATGGTGGCCTTAAGTTGAGTGGTTGTATTGCGGGTAGTATGTGCGGCTTTTCGCCCTTGTTCAGTGAGTGCAGATACATCGCCAATATCATCGCGCGAGGTATTAGCTTGCTGGGAGACATCTTGTACGCCTTCTTCCATGGCTTTAACGGCATCGGCCACAATGTTGGTTTGAGCGCGTTGCTCGGAAATAATGGTGCGAGAATGCTGGCTAGCATTTAGGCCGGTTTCGGCACTGCTTTCTAGTTGTTTGGCACTGTCTACCATAGAGCCGATAACCTGGTTAAATTGCTCGGTGAGTAAGTTGAGTTGTTGGGCAATTTGGCCAAATTCATCATTCTTCTCAATAGTAATTTGCTCACTAAAATCACCGTCTACTAGCTTTTTCATTTGTGCCAAAGTGCGTTTTAGTGGCCCTTTGATGCTAGAGGTTACGCTCCACGCTACCACCAGTGAGATAGTTAACGAGGCTAACACCACCGCAATCATGGTTGTTATGGCAGTTTGAGAGGTGTTGCTTACTTGGGCTTTTGCCTTAACAATCATGGATGACACCGCATCGCTAGCGAGTGTTAGCTGTTCTAGGGCTTCTGCGGTTTGGGTATTAATTACCTCAAAGTTATTGCGTTGTTGTTGGCTCAAATGAGTGAGGTGATCAATTTCACTAAACAAACCATTTTTGTTAATGGATTCATTGAGCAACACAAAGTAGTTCACGACACTTTCAATATCATCTTCAATGTAGAACTCAAGCTCGTCGCGTTTTTCTATCATTTGTGCATAAAGCTTTTTAAGTTGAACCAATTGCTCGGTGGTTTGTTTGACCGTTTTGGCATAAAAGGCTTCGTCTAGCAGGCGCTCTAAAATGGCACCATCGGCTTGTAAAGCAATGGCTATCCATTGCGCATCACCATCTACAGAGTCAGCAATAAACTGAAGATCCTCGTGGTAGCCACTCCATTGCTGCTTAAATTGGCGACGCAGGCTTTGAACGGCTTTGTTAGTTTTTACCCATTGTTGGTGATTGGCAAACTGGGTGCTAGCTGTGGTAAAGGTTGTTTCAGCGTGGGCTTTAACGGGTTTAAGTATTTGGTTTAGCTCAGGGTAGCTTTTGGTGAGTGTCAGTAAGTCTTGATAGGTGTTTTGATAGGTTAGGGTAAGGGAGGCTGCTTGGCCTTCTAACTGATTCATTTGCTCAAGAGATTCGGTGTTGCTATGTAAGCCAATCACCCAGGCTGAGTTAAGTAGCAAGCCCGATAAACGGTTGGATAGCTCTGCAGTGGGCGTTAGCTGGTCAACAGTCTCGTTAAGTTGAGACTCCAAACCTCTAATATTAAATTGGCCAATCAATGCGATGGCAATTAACAGCACCAGTAGAGTGGCAAAACCGATTAGCGTTCTCATCACAACAGAAATTTGCATGGGCCATCCTTAGCGTTCAGTCAATTTACAGCTTGTTTATTGCGCAATGTATTTTTGTTGTTATGGTATTACAATTAAATTATTGCGCAGATGTGATTAAACCAACACTTATGCCATAAATGAAAAGCGTTAAAGAGAGCTAACGCAGATGCTTTGAGAGCGATATATTTAGGAATGGTTCAAGGGGGACTTAGATAGAACTTGAAACAGCAGACTTAAAATAAAGTCTGCTGACAGCTTAGATTACTTTGGGGTGTATTCTAGATAATCGTAGTAAGCCCAGTTGTTTTGGTTGAAGTACTCTTGTGGGAAGTACTTTGCATCTGCTGAGTTATCTCCATGCCAATGGTTAATCATTATACGTGTGGGATCGACTGGCCAAGCATATTGTGGAACCTCGTTGGCAGCAACATAGCCATCTCCATTGTCTTTATATAAGCTGCGAATAATTCGCGTATTTCCTGAAGAGTCTATTAAGTACCAATCGATTTTCCAACTCGACCAATCAAAGCCTATATGGACCATATCTTGGTGGATGTTGAGTCCGTATTGGCCTAAATCTATATCTTGCTCCCAACTCTGATATTGGCCTCCTTGAGGCTGGTAGATAAGATTAGTGTGCACCACGTTGCCAAGGCTAGGCAAAAACTCGATATCAATTTCTTGCCAAGCTCGACCAGGAACATCGTGCCACGAGGTGTAAGTAAAGATTGAAGATACAGTGCCGCGTGCGTTACCTGTTTTTAGGCTCGATTGCACTTTGCCATAACTTAGTAACGATTTTGTTCTAAGTTCGGCGCATTGGTTTGGCGCTACGTTAAGTGTAATTCCGTGTGAACTGGGTGAAATTTTGGATGGGGTAAACTTACAGCCAAAGGGGCTGCCGTTACTGCCATCGCGAGCTTGCCAAATGCCTGAGTTGTATCCCCAGCTAAAATCATCTTTAAAAAAATTAGCATGCGCAGGTGTGATCGTCGCTACGGTTAATGCAATTGCAAATATAGAGGTAACTTTCATTTCTATCATTTTCCTTATGTAGAGTTTGTTGTTATTTTTAATGATGTTACTTTTGTCTAAACGTCGCTAAACCCAATAAATACTGAGGCTGAGTAGCGTTTGGGACTCGGTGCAGCCCTGCCTAACACAAGGTTAATAGCTCAACATTAACTGAAGAGGTATTGATATAGGCACGGCTTTTAAATGCGTTATTGATAGCGATTAGCCATTGATTGCGTAACTGCTTAGGCCTGTGGCTATCGACACGAAAATGGCTAGGCGAATCAGTGACGCAGCTAGAGAACCTACCCACCTAGTAGAGTTTAATGTTGTAAATGAGTTCATTAGCTGTCCCTAGCGTTCATAAATTCTTAACAATTGATTAATACTTTTATCTTGAACGCTTGGTAACACAATTGTTGTTTTATTAGGCTGTGACAGTTTTAACGGTTAAAAGCATTTGCCTGAAACACCATCAAGAAACTTAGCTTTTACTGGTTTTAAGGGGACGATGCTCTAGAAAACGCGTTACCAATAAGCTTAAGCACTAGCATGAGAACGCTAGTCTCAGAGAGATTGTTGGAATGTTCTACTTTAGGTGGACAAATATTCTTGGTATGTATGATTTTTTAGATTTACTTACTATTTTTTTAGCTAATTGATATAAATCAAATTTGGACTTGGGTGGTCGGAGTAGTCTGATAGTTGAGCTTAAACTGAAATTGTCATCCTTGGTTGAGCATAATAATTCTAATAAATTCAAACTAGTATTTGATACGCGTAACTAAACCTTGTCGATTGTTTTTGCAATTAGTTAAGGCTCCAGAATGCATTTATCTACTGCCCAGTTACTAGAAATCGTTTCAGCATTTCCTGACTCGACCCTCGTGTTCACTGAAGACGGCTATTGTATCGCTCACCTTGGCGACCAAGAAACACACTCTTTTTCCTGCAGCCGCTTGTTAACCGGACGTTTTGTTGCGGACGTATTTTGTGAAGAAAAAGCTAAGTGGTTTATGCAGCAAATACGGATGAGTATCTTTGACCAAAATTTACGCGTATCCGAATATTCCATCTCTCCCATGGATATGAGACTTCCTTGTAGCGAGAGCAGCAAGCTAGAGCGTGAAGAGTGGTTTGAAGCCCGAATTTTACCATTACAGTCCTTTATTGATGGGCAGCGTGGGGTGGTGTGGGCTGCACGCAACATCAATGAGCGCTATAAGTTGGAGCAGCAGTTGCGTTTTTTGAGCGAAACCGATGCACTAACAGGCGCCTTTAATCGTCGTCGATTCTTCGAAAGCTTAGCGAATCATTTTCAAACTTATCATCGCCATTATTTGGATTGCAGTTTAATAATGATCGACATTGACCACTTTAAAGCAATTAACGATGAGCATGGTCACCCTTGCGGTGATCGTATTTTGAAGCAGTTATATGAGGTTATAAAGTCTCAGTTAAGAGATGTAGATCTATGCTCTCGTATGGGCGGAGAAGAGTTTGCGATTTTGTTACCGCATACTAAGGTTAATGACGCGTTCGTAAGTGCTGAGCGAATTAGAAAGGCCGTAGAACAGCAACTGTTTAGTTATCAGCACGGTTGTTTACATGTCACCGTTAGTATCGGGGTTAGCAGTATTGAATCAAGTGATATTAGTCGTGACAGTGTTTTACAGCGGGCTGACGATGCCCTTTACCAAGCTAAAAAATCGGGGCGAAATCGTAGCTGCCAACATCGCCACTTAATGAAAGTTTAATTATAATTTTCAATAGTTTGTTTATTATTTTAGCAATTTAAAATCCCCGCTAACATTATTAGTTTGTGGTTTTCCTTGATCTATTTCTTTGAGATAAATACTATCAATTTTTGCTGAATAAATGCTCATGGCCTTAGCCATTTCATACCCTTGTTACCTCGAGCTTTTTTGTTTCAGATACTAAGGATAGTTTTAAAGACCAAGGAGTTGTCTTGTTGAAGCCTTCAACTAGTGCTTGTTTTTTGTTGTTTTGCGCAAGCAATCTGGTCGCAGAAGAAAATAATCCTCTGTCGAGCTTAGAATTAGAATCGCTAATGGCCACCGACGTGCAAGCTACGTCGGCGATGAAGCGTGCCCAATCTGCGTTTACCACAGCCGCCTCTTTATACGTATTAAGCAAAGAAGATATTAAAGCGTCTGGTGCGGTTACCGTTGCTGAGTCTTTAAAGCTGGTTCCTGGTTTAGAAGTGAGGCAGCTTGATAATAATCAGTGGGCTATAACAGCAAGAAGTGTGGCTGGCCGTTATACCAGTAAACTGTTAGTGATGGTGGACGGCCAAAGTGTATATAACCCGTCTTTTGCTGGCGTTTACTGGGAAACCTTAGATGTGCCTTTATACGATATTGAACGTATTGAGGTGATCCGCGGACAAGGTGGCTTGTTATGGGGCAGTAACGCCACCAATGGGGTGATTAACATCATCACTAAAAGCAGCCTAGATACGCGAGATACATTGGTACAGGTGAGCAGCGGTGACCAGCTTAATTACGATGTAGGTCTGCGTCATGGCGGCAATTTGGGTAATAACGGCAGTTATCGCGTATATGGTAGCGTACGTGATTCCGATGCGTCGAAACATGGAACTAAAGCAGAACCTAACGATGATGCTAAGCAAAAAAGTATCGGCTTTCGATTAGATTTTGCGCCGAATGATGATTTATCTATTCTTACTCAGCTGAACTATACCCACACTGACATGGGGCAGAATTTGAAAGCTTTGTCAGTAGAAACTAATCAAAACACACTTCATCAAGATCGGTTTCAGCGCCAAGATGGGCGGGTAATGGCGCGAGCGGAACACCGTATGTCGCACTCATCGAATCAAATGTTGCAGGCTTCGTGGGCGATTCAAGATGGTGAGCAGCTTTATTTAGATGAACGCTTTCAGTCATTAGACATCGATTATCAAATGAATACTTTATTTGGTCGTACTCAGTTTGATTGGGGTTTAAATTACCGTAATAGCGATCTACCTTTCGAAGAAAATGCGTTAATTAGCAGCGACGCAGACCTGTCGCGTTTGCAACAATATGGCGCATTTGTTCAAGCTCAGTTTACGCTTGTTCCGGAAACCTTAAATTTAATTGTGGGTAACAAGTCAGAGCACAATAGTTTTACCGGCTGGGAACACCAGCCTGTGGCACGATTGTTATGGCAACCAAGCAATAACCATGTAGTTTGGGGAGCAGTATCGCAAGGGGTGCGCACTCCTTCGTTGGCCGAGTATGATTACGACTCGGCGCTCAACGGCACCCGTGTAGGAGAGTTTATACAAACCGGTATCGATGCTATTGATCAGTATCACTTGCGAACGGTTTTAAATGGTAACCAACAAGTCGAGCCAGAAAAGTCTCTGTCTTATGAATTAGGTTACCGTTTTAGCCAGTCTAACTGGTCTTTAGATGTGGCGTTGTTTCATACCCAATCTAAAGATGTATTTGCAGTTCAACCCAATACGTCTCCTGAAGGTGTTGACGAAATATTTGCGTTGTTAGCGGCCGGCAAATACCAAGAGGCGCAACAAGCGCTTACTGAAACGGTAGTAGAGTTTGATGTTGTATCTAATGCAGAACTCAATGTGAAAGGCGGCGAGGCCTTAATTGCTTGGCAGCCTAACCCTCGATTTACCAGTGAGCTGGGCTATAGCCAAATGTCGTATCGCTATAATTTACAGCCAGATACCCAGCCAGCCATTGGTTACGATTCTGATTCAAAGCAATTGTTTGCTAAAGCAGGTTGGCAGGTATTTAAACAACATTCTTTATTTGCGCTATTCCGTTCAATCAACAGCGATGCCTATAGAGTGGATGACTATGATGTTTTAGATCTTAGTTGGAATTGGCAGTTTAAACCCAGCACCCAATTATCTCTTAGCGGTAAAAACCTGTTAGCTGGTAGCCATGTTGAGTATAACAATACCTCGGAAACATTTACTGTCCCAAACTATATTGAGCCCAGTGTAGTGATTCGTTTAATGGCTGAGTTTTAGGTTGTTTAATGCGATTAATTAAGCGCTTTTTCAAATCAGTGGGTGTGCTATTACTGCTACAAGTAGCGGCTGTAAACGCAGAACTCAATGATAAAGAAGCGGCGCTAAAAGCTGGCTTTTTGTTTAACTTTGCGCGTTATAGCGATTGGCAAGTAGCGGCGACTCCGGTGGGGTATTTTAAGCTGTGTAGCCCCGATAGTGACTTTTTAGATACTGCGAGTTGGGTATTACACCAGCAAACTATTCATGGTTTAGGCATTAAAGTCGCCCTTGTCGAGCTAGACTCATTAAACATTAACCAATGTAACTTGTTGTTTGTTACTCATCGTTATCGTGAGCAATGGGTCACCACCGATAAAAGTTTGCTGCTACATACTATGCTAGTGGGCGAAACTCCTGATTTTATTAAGCTTGGCGGTCATATACGATTTTTCTTAGCATCAGGGAAAATTCGCTTTGAGGTTGCTCCAGAGTCGTTGAAAAAGGCTGACATTGTTATGAGCTCCAAGGTATTAAGGCTGAGTAGAATTGTTAAAGAGGGCGAGCAATGAAATCCTTTTTTAGCATGAATACCATGAGCAAAAAGTTGCTACTGATATTAATGAGCATGGCTATTTTTTCCAGTGCGATGGTGGCGGGTGTATTTAGTGCCTACGAAGTCGTCAGTGCCAAGCGCGATCAAACTGAAAGTCTGCAGAATATGGCTGACATTTTGTCACCTAATATCACCGCGGCCTTGTTGTTTGATGATCAAGAGGCGATGCAAGAACTGGTTGAATCTTTGTTGTTACGTGAAGACGTAATGAAAGCAGAAATAAGAAATACCGAACTTAAGGTACTCGCCAGCATTCAAAGTATGACTAAGCATCATGAGTTTGGTGAAGAACCTGGTGAAGTTATTGAAATCATCAGTTTATTGATACTCGATGAGCAAGTGTATGGGCAACTGATTGTTTGGGCTAACGATAGCTATATTGACCAACGGATTGGCTTTTATAGCCAGTTTTTAGTCGTACTTTTATTGTTTACCTTTGGTTTGAGCCTGTTCTTGTCGCTGTTCTTGCAACGCGGTTTTTTACGTCCTTTATTGCACCTTTCCCAGGTGGCAGAACGAGTAACGCGTAGCAGCGATTATAGCTTGCGCGCTCAACAATCTAGTGCCGATGAAGTGGCTGATCTCACCGAGTGCTTTAACAGCATGTTAGAAACCATTGAGTTACGTGAACGGATGTTAGAGAAGCAAGTGAGCGTGCGAACGCAAGAGCTTGAGAATGCCAATGAACAATTGTTGCAATACGCCTACACCGATGGCTTAACGGGTTTACCTAACCGCCATTATTTCTACGAAAAAATCCAAGAGTTAGTTAAGCAAAATAGTCATTTTGGTTTGATATTCATTGATTTAGATGGCTTCAAAGAGATTAACGATACCTTAGGCCACGATTATGGCGACATTTTACTTAGCCAAGCTGGTCAACGGATCCTTAGATGTGTACGAGAGCAAGATACGGTCGCGCGCTTGGGGGGCGATGAGTTCACCATTGTTATTGAAGGGGTGAGTGAACAACAACCATTGGCCAACATTGCAGAAACCGTGCTGCAAGGTTTAGCTAAGCGCTTCACAATTAAACAAGAAGACGCCTATGTTAGTGGCAGTATCGGCATCGCTTTTCATCCTTTAGATGGCGCTAACGTAGAAGAGTTAGTGAAACATGCCGACCAAGCGATGTATGTTTCAAAGGACCGTGGGCGTAATTGTTATCAGTTTTTCTCATCTGCTATGCAGGTAGAAGCTCAACAAAAACGGCGCTTGGTTGAAGAGTTACGTACGGCTTTGGTTGAGCAGCAATTCGAGTTGTATTTCCAACCCATTACTGCCCTTGAGTTCTCGGCAGAAACAAGCGCGGTGACTAAGGCTGAAGTACTCGTGCGCTGGAATCACCCACAACGTGGTTTAGTTTATCCAGGCGAGTTTATTGAGGCAGCTGAACAAGCCGGGCTAATTAGAGAGCTTAGCCAGTGGGTCATGCATCAAACCGTGGAAACGGTGGCAGAGTGGTATCGACAAGGGGAGTGCAATATTCAAGTGGCGGTTAATACCTCTCCCTCGCAGTTTAATGATGGCGGTAAATGGATTGATGATTGGTTGCATGCCATCGCAATGCATCAACTTCCAGCTCATAGCATTATGATTGAAATCACTGAAGACGTGTTAATGACTACCGATGCTTCGATTAAAGATCAACTCGCGCGATTACATCAACGGGGTATTGATGTTGCGATTGATGATTTTGGTGTGGGGTATTCATCGTTAGCTTACTTGCAGCAACTCGATATCGATTTACTTAAAATTGATCGTTCGTTTATTCAGCACTTAACGACCGACAAAGATAGCGTGGCCTTAGTTAAAGCGATTGTAACAATGGCCCATCATTTGGGTTTGAAAGTTGTTGCGGAAGGGGTGGAAACTGAGCAGCAACGCCAACAGGTATTAAGCGTTGCTTGTGATTATGTGCAGGGTTATTTAGTCTCTAAGCCAATACCTAAAGACTTATTTAGTCAGCGCTATTTGTTCCAAACTACTGAATAGCTTTGTTGATTTAGCTCACTTAACGCTCCCAGTAAGCCTCTTCTAGGCTTTCTTCTCGCTCTGGCAGGCCACGTGATAAACGTGGACTGTGTTGGGCGAGTACTTCATAACTTACGCGGTTAGCGTATTTACAAATTTGTGCAAATGATGAATAGCTAAGTGCATCGAAGCGATGTTTGCTAGATTGCTCAACATTGCTACGGTGGAATACATTGGCTGCCATGTCGTGTAATAGTGCAGACAATGCGCCATCACCCGCACCGTTGGTATTGGTGATTTTTTCAGGCCCACCCATAAATGGTGCAATATGCGAGTACACCTTAACTGCTTGTTTACAATCTTGTTTTAGCATGGGGCGAGAAAACTCATATTGATTGAATTCTGGTATCGCTCCTGGCAATAGCGTGTGGCTTGTTACGCGTTTATGGCTTTCATCGGTGTAACCTGCCATAAACAGCCCCCGAGAACCGGCAGTACAAAGGATTAAATCACACCATTCAAGTGCGGCTTCACAAGCTAGTAGTACATCGCTATGTCCGGTTAGGGCTTCCGCTTCTTCTTCGTTCATTGCTAGCACAGTAACGTGCTCCGCGACAAACTGTTGCCACCACTTTGGGTCGTCTTCAATTAAGAAGCGAGTCCCTAGTGTGAGAACAACAGGTACCTCTGCTTGCTTGGCGTAGTCAATCGCCTGCATGGCGGCTTGAGTAATAGGGTCATTACCCGCTCGCATCAAATAGGCGGTAAGCGCTAATGCTGCGCCAGATTTAACTAAGCTTTCATCAATGTATTCTGGGCTTAGTTTGTCCATATGCCCTTTAGAAATGGCAAAGGTACGCTCGCCGCACTCGGTAATTAATGTAAAACAGCGGCCAACGGGCCCGTCTACGGATTGCAGGTGGTTTAAATCAACCCGAGAAGAGGTATTACAAAGGTAGCGGTAGGCATAGTCACCTACAGTAATGTTTTGGCTCATCACGCCAAACATGACAGAACGGCCGTCAGCAAGGGTAGAATAATTGTGTAAAGTATTGCCTATAGTGCCGCCAGCAAATTCTGCTGCGATCAGTTGCTTGTCTTGCAGCTCTTGGTATAAGCGTTGAGCCGCTTGATCGTCAATCAGTAACGAATTTCCTTTTACCAGTTTATGGCGTTGAATAAAGGCATCATCTACGTGCGCCTCTATATCCACCAAGGTTTGGTCAATGCCAGTAATATGGGTGAGTTTTGGGCGTAAAACCGGGTTTAGCTCGTTCGTTAGTGGATCGCGAGACTCAACCGGGAAATAATGCTTTGACTTACGTTGACCAGGAAATTTCATGTAAAAGATCGCTTGTTTTTATTTAGTCATATTTTAGCAGTGTAGTTGGCTCACTACTCAAGGGCGGCGATTCTAGCACACCCGATACAAAATGTTGCTTACTGTTTTATATGTAGATTTAAATATTTTATTTATTGAATATAAGTGATTGATTCGGCCTCTCACTGCCATTCGTTGAGTAGAGTTTGGTAGGCCAGTAATGCGGGGTGAGCATGGCTAACACTTATACGTTGGTAGTGAGCGATGGTTTTGTCTAAATACTGCTGATGTTCAGGGTTATTGGCCTGCCACATTTGGCTGCCGGTTAAGCTAATTGCTTGTGACACTTCAGTGCTTAAATGAAGAACTTCATAATAGCGTTTGTTTTCAAGTACAAGGTGTTCGCTAAGTAGCCCCAGTTTTTGTTGACTTAAAAACTCACGAAGTTCGTATTGGTGATGTACCGGGCACAAAATCAACTCAAAGCGTTTACCGACATTGTGGGCGAAGAACTTTTTCAAAATACTGATACACAACTCTCCACCAACGCCGGCGATAATTACTAGTTGCTTAGCGGTATCTTCAAGAGAAATTTCAGCCGAATCCATACAATAGACCCGCCACGAACTGGTGTTGGAATTAGCCGAGTAGGGCAGGTGTTTTGCCAGTTTTATCTCAAGTTGTTGAGTGATCTTGGGGACGCAATCTACAAAGTGAACACGCTCGGCCGCCTTGCGCTGAACTAAGTGTGCGCCAAGCATTCCATGGTCGCAGCAGCAGTCCCAAATATCTTGATAAGAGTGTGTTATCAGTTGGTCGATACAGGCTAAACGGTGGCTGAGTTTCACAAAATACTCCTTAGTAAGGTTATGAATAGTAGTTATTTATTCAGTGGTGGCAAGAAACTTTGCCAGCTTGAATAGAAGTAAATAGCAAGAAAGAACACATACACGCTAAAAAACACTGATTCTTTGTTGATTATTAACAAACTTCACTAAGTTACTCATAAGCCTATCAATGTCAGCATTATCTTCTTACAACAGCCAGTTTGTTCATTTAAAGATTCGTTACTACGCTAAATTTTGGGGTGTTTAACTGTTAGCACAATTTCCCACCTCATTTGTGAAGAGTTTATGAAGAAAGCTCAAACCAAGGAGTGAACATGAATAAGTTAATTGCAGGGCTCGCACTTAGTGCGATGGCAAGTAGCGTCTCAGCCGCTACTATTTATGAAAATGGTAAAACAAACGTCAGCATAGGTGGCTATCTAGGTATAGAAGCCTTCTATCAGGCGGGATACGGAGATGGGGCTAATAAAGACAGCTCATTTGAACTACAAAATAAGACCTCACGGATCCGGTTTGCCTTTGAGCATGAAATGGTCCAAAACTGGATAGCGGGTGCTCAGCTAGAGTGGGGGTTTAACCCTACAGAAGGCTCTAGTGCTAGTGACCCTCTGTTTAGTAATCGTTTAGGTAACATCTACTTTAATAACGATGGCTTTGGAGAATTGCGGGTTGGTAAGCAATGGTCTGCTTATTACGACATTGCAGTATGGACCGATCAATTCTGGAAGTTTGGTGGTGATGCCTCTGGCACCTATGACGGTCGTAACGGCGGCGATGAATCTGGTATGGGTCGTGCCGACGAAGCAATTGTTTATCGCAAGTCATTTGGTGGTTTTGGTATAGCCGCTCAATATCAATTTGAAAAAGATGATAGTGCTCGGGATTATGGTTATCAAATTAGCGGTAAGTATGATTTTGATTTTGGCTTGTCCTTTGGTGCTGCGTACGCGGCGAATGGATATGACAACACTAAAACAGGTTACGTAGGTGCTGCTGATCAAGATAAAGCCAAATCTTGGTTAGCGGGTGCGGTGTACGAAGACGATATGTTTTATGTGGCCGGTTCCTACGGTGAGTATGAAAACCTGAGTCGGAAGTTTAGTACCTTAGCCGATAAAGCTAATGGTGTAGAGCTAATAGGTTTCTACAAAATCGATGGCGGTCTCTATCACGTATATGCCGGTTATAACGGCTTAGAGGATAAAACTAGTGGTAGCCAAGGCGAGTTAAGTTACGCCGCGGCGGGTGTGGGTTGGAAGCCAGGCCAAGTATTGCTAGCACTTGAGTACAAATTCGGTTTAGAAAATAAAGACGCAGCAGGCGCCGACAAAAAGCAAGATGAAATGTCGATACAAGCGCGTTACTACTTCTAGCTAAACGTTATGGCGCTAGTTCAGCTAGCGCCGCTTTTTAATCTGGGTCAACACGCTTCATTTGTAAAAGCTGATACAATTGCTTCTTTTTAGTTAGAGATTGAAAATGAAGTGGTTAACGGTGTCTTTTCTGGTGATTATTGCTTTGGTTAACTTTGGCCCTAGGGTAAGCGCTATGTTTTTTTCTAAACCTAATACCACGGTGTTGTTTAACAGCGGGTGTTTCCTTTACGGCGAATTACGGATTAATCCCGTTAACCTTTCCTACTTTATCGTGCTAGATGATGGCCAAGAGCTGTCTTTTGCTGATGATAGTTATGCTGAAATTTCTTCTGAAGATAACCCTATCGATATCTCTGAAGTAGATTTTTGCGTATAGTCTGATTACAAAATATTTACATTTATAAGCCTGAACCCTCAGGCTTTATTACTCTTCTCCATTGATTTTTCACCCACATAGCTGAAGTGGTTTGGTGTTCAGCTTATCCCTCATAATAATTCCACTTATTTTTATAGCCTAGATCTCAGTTTTTGCCTATATCACTTGGGTTTAGACTAAAGATTAATACCTAGCCTGTTAATCGTTTGTTAACTTTTACTTCGATAGGCTTGAATTGAGTTTATATGTGTATCTATCTGAGTAGCTGCAGATAAAAACTCAATGATTTGTTCGGCCGTTAACATTTTAGTTACATCCTTAATACCATAACACTGCAGTATCCTTTGCGATCTGCTCGGAGAAATATCATGGAAGAACAGACTACATATTGGCAAGAAAACTTGCGTCTAATATTTACCTGTCTCGTCATATGGTTCGTGGTTTCATTTGGTTTTGGTTTGCTATTAGTAGAGCCGCTAAATGAAATTCGATTAGGTGGTTACAAGTTAGGTTTCTGGTTTGCACAACAGGGCTCAATTTACACCTTCGTAGCTTTAATATTTTGGTATACCGTCAAAATGAACAAGCTCGATAAAAAATACCATGTTGAGGAGTCTTAGATGGACGAGTTAAAACTCTATACATACATCGCTGTATTCGGTTCGTTTGGTTTGTATTTTGCTATTGCTTGGTGGGCACGTGCGTCTTCTACTAGTGACTTTTATGTGGCTGGTGGGGGGGTTACACCTATTCAAAACGGTATGGCAATTGGTGCTGACTGGATGAGTGCAGCTTCGTTCATCTCTATGGCGGGATTAATTGCCTTCCTTGGATATGGTGGTTCTGTTTTTCTAATGGGCTGGACAGGTGGCTACGTTCTATTGGCCATGTTACTCGCCCCGTATATGCGCAAACACGGTAAGTTTACCGTCCCTGAGTTTATTTCCGACAGATATTACTCAAAAGGTGCGCGTATAGTTGCGGTGCTGTGTTTAATCATTGCATCTCTTACTTATATTATTGGCCAAATGAAAGGTGTAGGTGTTGCCTTCTCTCGCTTCTTAGAAGTTGAGTACGACATGGGCCTATACATAGGTATGTTTGTTGTTTGGGTTTACGCAGTACTAGGCGGCATGAAAGGAATTACCTATACCCAAATTGCCCAATATTGTGTGCTTATCTTTGCTTACACTATTCCTGCTGTGTTTATTTCATTGCAACTTACCGGTAACCCGATCCCTCAAATTGGCTTGGGTAGTACCTTGGCCGATGGCAGTGGTGTATATCTGCTAGACAAGCTGGATATGGTCGTTACCGATTTAGGCTTTAAGGAATACACCACCGACAACTTGGGTGGCACACTTAATATGTTTGCTTACACCATGTCGTTGATGATTGGTACTGCAGGCTTACCTCACGTAATTATGCGCTTCTTCACTGTTCCTACGGTACAAGCTGCACGTTCTTCAGCGGGTTATGCCTTAGTATTTATTGCCTTGCTGTACACCGTTGCTCCTGCGGTAGGTGCTATGGCTCGCTTTAACTTAATGAATACTATTGTTCCAAGTGCCGGTGATAACCTGGTTTACAACGAGCGTCCTCAGTGGTTTAAAGATTGGGAAAAAACTGGCCTACTTCAATACGAAGATAAAAACGGCGATGGCAAGATCCAATATGTTGCGGATAAAGAAACCAATGAAATGGTGAAAGTAGACCGAGACATTATGGTATTGGCTAACCCAGCTATTGCTAACCTACCTAACTGGGTAATTGCCTTAGTGGCTGCTGGTGGCTTAGCCGCAGCATTGTCTACAGCTGCGGGTTTGTTGTTGGCTATTTCGTCCTCGATATCTCATGATTTGATGAAAGGGGTGCTTACGCCTAATCTCTCGGATAAAAATGAACTGTTAGCAGGGCGAATAGTGATGACCTTGGCCATTTTGGTATCTGGCTATCTCGGTTTAAATCCGCCTGGCTTTGCCGCAGGTACTGTAGCCTTGGCCTTTGGTCTTGCTGCATCCTCTATCTTCCCGGCATTGATGATGGGTATCTTTGCTAAGAAAATGAGTGGCACTGCGGCTGTAGCTGGTATGTGTTCTGGTATCGGTGTGACTATGCTGTATGTATTCCAGCATAAGGGCATTATGTTTATCCCTGGCACGTCATTCTTGGGTGATATGGGACCAAACTGGTTCTTAGGTATTTCTCCAAACGCCTTTGGTGTAGTGGGTGCCTTAGTGAACTTCGCTGTTGCCTTTGCAGTATGTAAAGTAACAGGGCCAGCGCCTCAGCATATTCAAGATATGGTAGATAACTTCCGCGTTCCACATGGTGCGGGCGCTGCTCACGACCATTAATTTTGAATGAATCTAATCCCTAGTAAGCAAAAGGCTCCCTAGTGGGGGCCTTTTTTTGTAAAAGTATTTGCAAAAGTTGTTACTATTCAACGCGCTGCCTATTAGGTAAAGAGAACTAAATAATCGAATACAGGAAGTAGTAAGGATGAATAGACATACCAAGTTGGCTTTATTAGTAATGCCTTTTTTGGCGGTTGGTGGTTACATTGCATCCGACATTTATTTAGAGCATGACGCAGACAAAGACCGAATTTACCAACTGAGTACTTTTGGACATTGCGACATTATTAATCAAAAATGTATTCTCGAATCTGGTGAGTTTCAGTTAAACATTAGCGATGAAATGGGCACCACCATTGTAAATTCCACTTTCCCGCTCGACAGTGCCACGTTGTTTTTAGTGGACAGTTCTAACGAAGCCACTGCTTATCCGCTAGGCATGAGCGACAGCCCTTACTATTGGCAAAGTGAGACTCAGCTACGAAGTTTTATCCCAAACCAAGGGGATAGTTACAAGCTTAGGGTGATAGCAAATATTAAAGGCGGTAAATATATTAGTGAGTTTTATAGTCAAACGGTACGTTAATCTCCACGCGGTGGGTAGGAAACTATGGTGGTCAGTGCTACAGTTTAACTAATAAAATCAATACCCTGATAGGTACCGCATGCACATTACTCCCGAACGTTTGATTTATTTGGTCACAGTTGCAGAAACACGTTCGTTTTCAGCTGCGGCGAGAAAACTTGGAGTGAGCCCTTCTGCAGTAAGCCAAGTTGTGCAAAACATGGAGGTGGATTTAAATGTTCGGTTATTTAATCGAGTGTCTGGTCAGGCTCCCACATTGTCAGAAGTCGGTAAAACCCTTTATGTACAGGCTTTAGAAATCTTGCCGCGTTTACGCGCGATGGAGCAAAAAGCACAGTCTTATCTCGATGGTGTAGAAGATAAGCTCACTATTGGGGTATCGGGTTACAGCTTCTTCCCCGGCTATAGCCAAAAGATTAAAGATTTGTTGGCTAAGTTCCCTCAATTAAACTTGAATATTATCGATGTCGACGAGTTTGACTCTGTTAATTTTGGTATCGATACGGCCGCTGATATTTTGATTACCCCTGCGGAACTGATCCCTAGAAGAGGGGTTGAGAGTGTTTTAATTGGCCGTATTAAGTGGTTGTGCGTGTGTGCCCCTAATCACCCTCTCGCCAGCATCAAACACGCCTTGTCGGTACAAGATTTGTTATCACATATTCAAATAACCCCAGCGGTATCTAATTTTATTACCGACGAAATGGCAGAGTCTGTGCGTTTAAGTTCACAAGTGGTTAACTGTTCTAGAATGTATCAATTCAAGCAGTTGCTTTTAAGTGGTGTTGGTTTTGGCTTATTTCCAGAGCCTTTGGCGAAAGAGTTACTTGAAAGTAATCAACTGGTGGAATTAGAACGTGATTTTATTATTGATGACTTTGAATGGCCGATAGAAGTGGTGTGGAGCCAAGCAATTGGACCTGCAGGCGAGTGGTTTATTGAACAGCTAACCCGCATTGATGAGTAAAGCTGTTATAATTGTTACCGGTCGGCGAGAGTAAATCACTGGCTAGATCATTAATTGTTTAAATTGTTGTGATTAATACAAGATGATCAAATACACTTAGTAATTATGTCTTTTCCCCTTGTTTGTATAGGAATGAGTAGTGAGCTCTAATCAAAAATGCCCATCTTGTGGCGGCCATAAACCAGCACTCATGGCATGTCGCGATTGCGGCTTTACATATACGGTAACTAGCCGTCCGCCTGCCGCAGCAAAACCAGTAACACCCGTCGCTAAATCTGTACCGCGCAGTGAGTACCGCGCAGTAATGGAAGAAGGTGGCCCTAAATCGCAGGTAGTGATTAAAACCAAAAAACGTCGTACTTACACTATCCCAAGTGAAGAGTAAGCCCTAATCTAAACTAGATATTTCCCGCCAAATAGCGCTTATACCATTGTTTCTAGATTCACTTAAATGGTGAGCCAAACCTAGCTCTTGTAGGGTATGGTTAAAAAGCGCTTTAGCCTCTTTAGTTGGCTTGTTTAAGCAAGCGAGTACAATGACTAATAGGCCTTTTATGATGCGAGCATTGCTATCTACATAGAGCTTGTTATCGTGAAAGTGGAGCCACACCTCGCTTTCACAGCCTTCAATTTGCTTCTCTTCTATTTTCAACGAAACATCCATGGGTTTAAGTTGTTTGGCTAATAGTAATAGCTGTCGGTAGCGTTCTTCCCATGCGCCACAGTCTGAGAAACGTTGTGTTATGGCCTCTAAATCAAGTTCTATTTGTGGAGTGTTAATCATCAAATAACTCCATAATTTTGTTGATTGCGTCTAAAGCTTGGTCAATGTCTGATTGCTCACTGTAAATACCTAGCGACAAGCGAATACTGCCTTGCGGAGATAAAGTATTGCTCAATGGCATGGCGCAGTGGTGCCCGCAACGCAAGGCGACATTATATTGGTCGAATAGCGTGGCAGCGTCTTGTGGGTGAACATTTCTTAGATTAAAAGCAATGATGCCCACTCGCATCATTGGTTTGCCAACCAGTTCAACCTGTGGATGCTGCTCCAGTTTTTGCAAAGCATAGTTGAGCAGTGAGCGCTCAACACTAAGGCGCTCTTTAAGGGGGAATTGGTTCAAGAATTTGACCGCAGAAGCAAGACCAATTGCACCAATAATATTTGGAGTACCTGCTTCTAGCCGGTATGGAAGAGTATTCCAAGTGCTTTGCTCAAACGACACCTTGCTGATCATTTCCCCGCCAAACACGCTGGGCTTTATTTGCTCAAGCGCTTGCTCGGTACCGTAAAGCACGCCAATGCCGGTTGGTCCGTATAGTTTGTGTCCGGAAAACAAATAGTAGTCACAGCCTAAACGGTTTACATCAATGTCTAAGTGAGCCACTGCTTGTGCGCCATCTACTACAATTTTAGCGCCTACTTGATGAGCAATACGAGAAAGCTCTGGTATTGGTTGCATTGCGCCTATGCTGTTTGAGACATGCGTAACGGCAACTATTTTACATTTATCACTGATGTGTTGACGAAAATACCCAAGGTCTATATCACCATTCTCTAATACCGGAATGACTTTTAGCTCGGCGTTGTTACGTTTAGCAAGCTGTTGCCAAGGAACTAAATTTGAATGGTGCTCCATTTCCGATAACCAAATGTGGTCACCTTCAGCGACTAGGTGCGCTAAGCCATCGGCGAGTAGATTTACCGCTTGGGTGGTTCCGCTAGTAAAAATGATGTTTTGCGCTTTGGCTCCTATAAACTCTGCTATAGTTTTTCTTGCCAACTCAAAGGCGTTGGTCGCGTTGCGAGCAAAGCTATGGCTTGCGCGGTGTACATTTGCGTGGCCCTGGCGGTAGTATTGTTCTATCTCTGACAATACCTGTTCAGGAACTTGAGTTGACGCAGCGCTATCAAGATAAGCAATTTGTTGATTGTTACCGTTTAGCGACGGGAAAAACTGGCGATAGCGAGTATGCTTAAGTGAAGTCACATTGATTCTTTATTTGGCAACTAAAACCGATATTGTAGCCTTAGGCGCTTAGCTAAACTAGCTTATATCGGTGTTCTCTTCGATTTAACATTAGGAGTTAAGGGTAAGATGCAACAGCCTCCCGTTTCGCAGGCATGGAAAAGTGTTTTTTTAGGTTTCCCCCTTCCTAGTCAAGAGCGGCAATTTAGTAATTTTCAATGGCAGCAACAACGGCGGTTTCTCGCTTGGGTACAGCTTGTTTATTGTGGCTGCATATTAGGTTTTTTACTTTTCACTGGTTTATTGCTCGAAGGGTGGCAGCAAGCTAATTGGCAAGCGTCTTTGGGCTTGGCGTGCTGGCTACTTTCACAGTTGATACTGACTTGGTGTAGCTTACAGATTGTAAAAGCGCGGGTCGCGCATTGTTTGTTTGCGGTACTGACACTGCAGCATTTTGTGTTAATGGCTGTATTAATGAGTTCGGAAATTTTGCTTAGCATCAGTGCGCCTAGTTGGTTAGTGTTTAGCCTGCCAGTATTACTGATGTTGTTTTACATGCCATTTTTCTTAGCATTGCTCGTGTTACTAGTCGCTAGCTCATATTCCTTTGTTGCAGCGAATTCATTGCATATAGAGACTCAAAGCGACTGGTTTAACAGTGAGCTGGTAAATACTTCACTCATTTACGCTTTGCTGGCCTTGCTTATTGGTTTGTCACATAACTTAAGGCGCTTTCGCTATACCTACGAACAAGGCATTGATTTATGTAACGACAAAGCAGAAGTGTCCACGGGAGCTTCAAGCTTAGAGCACTCCTCGAGCGATACTGATGAGTTAACGGGCTATGCTAATTTTGTACGGTTTAGGCAGTTTTCTGAAATAGAAATTGAACGTAGCTCCCGTTATCAAAATGCCTATTCGATACTTTTGATTAACGTCAACCATTTCAGCGTGTATCGTGATAAGTTAGGCAGTGATGACGCTAATCAGTTGCTGGTGAAACTTGCCAATTTTTTACAGTCTAAAATTCGTAAAGTTGACCTGCTAGCTCGTTGCGATAATGACCAATTTGTTATTGGTTTACCTGAGTCGAGCCTCTATCAAGCGCTAGATACCGCCGAGCGGATCCACGATGCGCTGAATAGTGAATTTTGGGAAATATTCCCTGATGATTTAGATTTAGGATCGCGCTTAGGTGTTGCTTGTATAGACGGTACAACAAACACCATTGACCAGTTAATGGCCAAAGCTGAAAATGCAATGAACAATCATCGAAGTGCAAGTGCGCTAAGCTACGGGCGTTAGCACTAATTTCAAAAAACAATCGTTAAACAAAATCAGCATTCGCCTAAGGAGTGGGAATTGATGCGTATATTGTTGTCCTTACTATTGTTGTTATTCTCTTCCGCCAGTTATGCCTCTGAAGGACTCAACTTAGTGAACTCTTGGGTGGGTTATACCGCCTTGGTTATTTTTGCTTTTGCCTATCTACTAGTTATGAGCGAAGAAGTGATTCATTTAAGAAAATCTAAACCAGTACTAGTGGCCGCCGGCTTAATTTGGTTTTTGATTGCCATTTATTACCGGGGGTCTGGCCAAGAAGAGCTGGTCACCGCGGCCTTCAGGCATAATCTTCTCGAATTCTCTGAGTTAATGCTGTTCTTGCTGGTGGCGATGACCTACATCAATGCCATGGAAGAGCGCCGTTTGTTTGATGCCTTGCGGGCTTGGCTTGTGAGTAAAAAGCTCAGCTATAGAAAATTGTTCTGGCTTACTGGTTGCCTCGCGTTTGTGATTTCTCCAGTCGCCGATAACCTCACTACAGCCCTGTTAATGTGTGCAGTTGTCACCAAGGTGGCTCACGGCAACAGCCGCTTTATTAACTTGGCTTGTATTAACATTGTGGTAGGTGCTAATGCCGGCGGGGCCTTTAGTCCGTTTGGTGATATCACTACCTTAATGGTTTGGCAAAAAGGTTTAGTCACTTTTGGTCAGTTCTTCGATTTGCTGGTTCCGTCTTTTGTTAACTTTGTAGTGCCTGCTTTCATTATGTCGTTTTTTGTTTCTGCAGAAAGAGTAGAGGCTGAAAACGAAACGGTTGAGTTAAAACGTGGTGCACGCCGTATTGTGGGTTTATTCCTAGTTACTATTGCTACCGCTGTTATGGGGCACAGTTTGTTCCATATGCCGCCAGTGATGGGCATGATGATGGGCTTAGGTTATTTGCAGTTCTTTGGTTATTTCCTACGTACAACATTGGCTAGCAGCTTACACAAAAAAGCAGTAAACGCGATTTCTCACCGCGATGATGCTCGTTTAAAAGCCCTGGGTAGTGTGGTGCCTTTTGATATCTTTAACCGGGTTGCGCGTGCCGAATGGGACACGTTGCTGTTCTTTTATGGTGTTGTTATTTGTGTGGGAGGCTTAGGTTTTATTGGTTATTTAGAAATGGCTTCTAATATGATGTACCTGAACTGGGACCCTACCTACGCCAATATTGCGGTAGGGGTATTAAGTGCCATTGTTGATAACATTCCAGTGATGTTTGCAGTGTTGACTATGGAGCCTAGCATGTCTTTAGGCCAGTGGTTGCTAGTGACCTTAACGGCTGGTGTTGGCGGCAGTATGCTATCTATTGGTTCTGCAGCGGGTGTGGCATTAATGGGGCAAGCTCGTGGTCACTATACCTTTATTAGCCACTTACGTTGGGCACCGGTAATTGCAATTGGTTATGCAGCTTCTATTGTGTGTCATTTAGCCATTAACAAAGCCTTGTTTTAATCGTGGCGTATAATGACCATGTTTAGTTGAAGTAAAAGCCACCCTAGGGTGGCTTTTTTATTGGCTGAATCACAATGCAACTATTCGGGCTTAGGGCAACGAGCTAGCTCTTGTATGCTGCCGTTATCATCCACTTGTTCTAGTATCACATCAAAGCCCCATAAGCGGTGGAGGTGTTTTATTACCTCTTCTTTGCTTTTACCTAGGGGAATGTTTTGGTGGGGAACATAACGAAGTGTTAATGAACGGTCACCTCGCAAATTAACATTGTGTACCTGAATATTGGGCTCAATGTTACTTAGGTTGTATTGCGCGCTTAATGCCTCTCTTACTTGTTGATAGCCATGGTCATCATGAATCGCCTTCACTTTAAGGTAAGGTTTACTTTCGTTGTCATCAAGCGTAAAGAGCTTTAAATCGCGAATGACTTTAGGGGATAGAAACTGACTAATAAAGCTTTCATCCTTAAAGTTTTGCATGGCGAAATGTAAGGTTTTTAACCAATCACTACCGGCAATATCAGGAAACCATTGTCGGTCTTCATCGGTCGGGTTTTCACAAATACGACGAATATCAGTCATCATGGCAAACCCTAGTGCGTAAGGGTTGATGCCATTAAAGTATGGGCTGTTATAAGCAGGCTGCATCACCACGCTGGTATGGCTATGCAAAATCTCCAGAATAAAACGCTCGCTGACTTGTCCATGGTCGAACATATGGTTAGTAATGGTGTAATGCCAAAAGGTGGCCCAGCCTTCATTCATGACTTGAGTTTGTTTCTGCGGATAAAAGTATTGGCTAATTTTACGCACAATACGTACTACTTCGCGTTGCCATGTCTCAAGCAAAGGAGCGTGTTTTTCGATGAAATAAAGAATGTTTTCCTCGGGCGATGCAGGAAAGCGTTCGCGCTGTTCTACATCTGGGTTTTCTTTAGTGGGAATGGTTTTCCATAGCTCGTTAATTTGGCTTTGTAGGTACTCAGCTCGCGAATCTTGTCGGGATTTTTCTTCTTCCATAGAAATAGGGGAAGGGCGCTTGTAGCGATCTACACCGTAATTCATTAAGGCATGGCAAGAATCGAGCAGATCTTCAACCGCTTGCACACCGTGGCGAGCCTCGCACTTGCTGATGTAGTTTTTAGCAAATACTAGGTAATCAATAATTGAACTGGCATCAGTCCATGTTTTAAATAAGTAGTTATTTTTAAAGAAACTGTTGTGGCCGAAACAAGCGTGGGCAATCACCAATGCCTGCATCGGCATGGTGTTCTCTTCCATTAAATAGGCAATACATGGGTCTGAGTTAATCACGATTTCGTAGGCCAGCCCCATTTGACCGCGTTTATAGGTTTGCTCAGTTTGAATAAACTTTTTGCCGTAGGACCAGTGATGATAACCAATTGGCATACCTACACTGGAGTAAGCATCCATCATTTGCTCTGCAGTTATCACCTCAATTTGGTTGGGGTAGGTATCTAACTGGTAATGCTGAGCTACCTTTTCAATTTCTTGGTGGTATAGCTCTAACATCTCAAAGGTCCAGTCTGGTCCATCGGGCAACATTTTGGTTTTGCTCATGTGGGCCTCACGCAGTGGTTTTTTTGAAGAGGTCTCTAAAGGTCGGCAGAATTTCTTCAGCATTTTTCACATGACGAATAGAGAAGTTGGGGAAAATTTCACTGAGTTGTTCGTATTCGTGCCATAAGCTTTGGTGCGCTCGGCTGGTGATTTCTATATAGGCGTAGTGACGGCTTAGCGGAAGTAAGGTTTTTTCTAACAAGGCACGACATTTTGGGGAGTCGTCAGCCCAATTATCGCCGTCTGACGCTTGCGCGGCATAAATATTCCATTGGTTTTTGGGGTAACGCTCTTCAATGATTTTATCCATTAAGTTGAGCGCACTGGATACAATGGTTCCGCCCGTTTCTTGGGAATAGAAGAATTCGTGTTCGTCTACTTCTTTAGCTTGAGTGTGGTGGCGAATGAATACAACGTCGATTTTTTCGTAGCTGCGGGTTAAGAACAAATACAGTAATAAATAGAAACGCTTGGCGATATCTTTAGTCGCTTGGTCCATAGAGCCTGATACATCCATTAAGCAAAACATGACCGCTTGGCTGCTAGGCACAGGATGTTTGGCAAAGTTATTAAACTTCAAATCAAAGGTATCTATAAAAGGGATATTCTTGAGTTTTCTTTTTAGCTCAGTTATTTCGGCTTTTATCGCTTCAATTTCGCTGTGAGGAACGTGTGAGTCCTGCTTATTTTCTTCAAGCTGAGTCTCTAATGCCCGTAAACGCTTGCGTTTATCTCCACCCATGGCCATACGCCGCGCTAAAGAGTTTTGCAAAGAACGCACAATATTAATGTTGGCTGGCACCCCATCGTTAGTAAAACCAGCACGCGCAGTACGGTATTCAACGATACTGTCTACGTCGGTTTCCTGCAGGTTAGGTAGTTCCAAATCGTCAAACAGAATGTCTAGATATTCATCTTTTGAAATGTTGAATTGAAATTCTTCAGACCCTTCGCCTTGGTCACTGGCATCGCCATCACCAGGGCCTCCGCCGCCTTCTCCTTGAGGCGGACGTTCTATTTTGTCGCCGGTACCAAATTGGTCATTGCCGGGTAGGGTACGCTGGCGATGGCCACCTTCGCCCTGATGAAAAAACGGCTCGGTAATATCTTTATGCGGAATGCTAATGCTTTCGCTGTTTTCCAAATCTTGAATACTACGCTGATTAACCGCGTCGTTTACGGCGCGTTTGATTTGGCTTTTATAGCGGCGAATAAAGCGCTGGCGGTTAACCGCGCTTTTATTCTTACCGTTTAAACGTCGATCGATAAAATGAGCCATAGGCGCCCTCCAACAAATCTATGAAGATTTACGAACGCGTAAATACCATTCCGATAACAAGCGAACTTGTTTACGGGTGTAGCCTTTTTCCATCATTCGAGACACAAAATCATCGTGTTTTTGCTGGTCGTCGGCTGAGGTTTTAGTATTGAATGAAATAACAGGTAATAGGTCTTCAGTATTTGAGAACATCTTTTTCTCAATCACTGTGCGAAGTTTCTCGTAACTGCTCCAGTTTGGGTTTTCTCCATCGTTTCCGGCGCGAGCGCGAAGCACAAAGTTTACAATTTCGTTACGGAAATCTTTGGGGTTACTGATACCTGCCGGCTTCTCTATTTTTTCCAGCTCAGCATTTAAGGCTGCACGGTCAAATAGTTGACCTGTGTCTGGGTCTCGATACTCTTGATCTTGAATCCAAAAATCAGCGTAGATTACGTAACGATCGAAGATGTTCTGCCCATATTCGGAGTAAGATTCTAAATATGCGGTTTGAATTTCTTTGCCTATAAAGTCTACATACTTAGGAATTAAGTAGCCTTTTAGGTGCTCTAAGTAGCGGTCTGATACTTCTTGGCTGTACTGCTCGCGTTCAATTTGTTGCTCTAATACATAGAAGAGATGCACCGCATTGGCGGCGACTTCGGTGGTATCAAAGTTAAACACTCGAGATAAAATTTTGAAAGCAAAACGAGTAGACAAGCCTTCCATGCCCTCGTTTACCCCGGCAAAGTCTCGGTATTCTTGATAAGACTTCGCTTTAGGATCGGTATCTTTTAAGGTTTCACCGTCGTAAACCCGCATCTTAGAGTAGATACTTGAGTTTTCAGGATCTTTGAGTCGAGATAACACTGAGAATTGAGCGAGAAGTTCTAAGGTGCTAGGCGCACATTTTGCTGTGTTTAGTTCGCTATTATCTAGCAGTTTCTGATAGATGTTTATTTCTTCGCTTACTCGTAAACAGTAGGGCACTTTTACAATGTAAACGCGGTCTAAAAAGGCTTCGTTATTTTTGTTATTTCTAAAGGTTTGCCACTCAGATTCATTAGAGTGGGCCAAAATAATACCTTCAAATGGAATGGCAGATAAACCTTCGGTGCCGTTAAAGTTACCCTCTTGAGTGGCGGTAAGTAGCGGATGTAGCACCTTAATCGGGGCTTTAAACATCTCCACGAACTCCATCAAACCTTGGTTGGCCCTACATAACGCGCCAGAATAGCTGTAGGCATCAGGGTCATTTTGAGCGAAATGCTCTAACTGGCGAATATCAACTTTACCCACTAAGGATGAGATATCTTGGTTATTTTCATCACCAGGTTCAGTTTTCGCGACAGCTATTTGATTCAGTATTGATGGGTAACACTTAACCACTTTAAACTTGGTAATGTCCCCACCATACTCTTGCAAGCGTTTAGCGGCCCAAGGCGACATAATGGTCCTGAGGTGGCGCTTACTAATACCATATTCTTTTTCGAGTATGTGGCCATCTTCATTGGCGTCGAATAGGCAAAATGGGTGGTCATTAACAGGTGAGCCTTTAATGCGGTATATAGGTACTAGCTGCATTAACGCTTTAAGTTTTTCGGCTAAAGATGATTTACCTCCACCCACAGGCCCAAGTAAATACAATATCTGCTTACGTTCTTCTAGGCCTTGAGAGGAGTGCTTTAAGTAAGACACAATCTGCTCGATACTGTCTTCCATGCCATAAAACTCTTTAAAGGCTGGGTAGCGGGCAATAACACGGTTGGAAAATAGTCGGCTTAAGCGTGGGTCTTTAGAAGTATCGACCATTTCTGGTTCGCCAATGGCCAACAACAAGCGTTCGGCGGCACTGGCATAAGTGCTAGGTTGTTCTTTACAAAGTGTTAAAAATTGATCGAGAGATAACTCTTCTTCTTGAGCTTGCTCATAACGCTGTTGATAGTGGTCAAAAATACTCATGGCCTAGGCCTCCTAAAACAAGCTATCTCTATAAAAGATAGAATTTGGAAACAAAAGATTTCATGAAGCGCTAAAATAAGCTTATACCATGGTCAAAATAAATTTATAAAAAATAAGCATTTTTTTGCAAAGTTAAAGTCATCAATTGTTGCCACGCTGTCAGATAAAACCAGATTGTTCAAAACTCGCCGTATTCAAAATTTTTTTCTAAAAAGCATGAGTTGTTGTTAAGTAAAGTACGTTTGAAACCTTAAAAGAGATCGAAAAATGGTTCGTTTCTTCAGCATGTTAGCTTGTTCACATAAAGTTAATGAATTGTAAAATTTAAGGTTGACCTTCCAAATTAACATGCTAATTTAGATTGGTAGCTTGAACCTTCTAGCTTTGGTCGGCGAGCACTACATCGAGGGGAGTAGTGTTGAAGGTTTCCAAAAAGCACGTTTCCATTGGCTCTTGCTTTGCAAGAGCTCTTTTTTTGTCTTTTCCTATGTGTCCTACGTTTGTATCCGCTTGAATTATCCTCGTTAGACTAAAGGATAGCTTTTTAACTCTTGGTCTTTACTCTTTGTATTTCATGTTGTTACAGCTTCAATTAAATTAAGAGCTGGGTTTATCACTATTGAGTCACTCATCTATACCAAAGTCTAAGTTTCAAGCACTTAATAAACACCTAAGTTGATATGTAACAATTATTTAACCTTTGGGTTTTTGTGACAGATTTGTTCAGTGGGCAACTAGCACTATCTTTTAAAAAAGTAGCGCTGCATTAAATGGATATTCAAACTTGGACATCGATATTTATCGCTTCTAGCTTTACCCTGTATATGATTATTGCGGTATGGGCTAAGGCCAAGACTACCCACGATTTTTATCTCGCCAATGCACAAATTCATCCTCTTACAAATGGCCTCGCTAGTGCTGCTAATTGGATGTCGGCTGCTTCTTTTATTTCTTTGGCTGGACTGATTTCTTTTTTAGGCTATGACGCGGCGGTTTATCTCATGGGCTGGACCGGCGGATATGTGTTGCTAGCTTTATGTTTAGCCCCGTATTTAAAGCGCTTTGGTCAGGTAACCGTGGCAGACTTTATTGGCGAGCGCTATTACTCCCAATCGGCGCGTTTATTGGCTGTAACCTGTACGGTGTTTATTAGCTTTATCTATGTTGCAGGCCAAATGCGCGGCGTAGGCGTAGTGTTTGCTCGATTTCTTGATGTAAATGTAAACCTTGGTGTCATGTTAGGCATGGCTATAGTGTTTGTTTACGCAGTGTGGGGAGGAATGAAAGGCATCACCTATACGCAAGTGGCGCAATATTGCGTATTAATTTTTGCCTTTTTAGTGCCGGCTATTTTTACCTCGTTCGCGCTTACCGGGCAAGTATTCCCACAAATAGGCCTCGGAGCCAGTTTAAGTGGCAGTTCTGAGGTGTATTTATTAGACCGCTTAGATGGTTTGTCGCAACAGCTAGGTTTTAACTCTTTCACCAATGGCGCACGAAGTTTAGCCGATAGGTTCTTTATTACCGCTGCATTGATGATGGGAACAGCGGGCTTGCCGCACATTATTATTCGCTTTCAAACCGTTGCGAAAGTAAAAGATACCCGTTTATCGGTGGCTTACGCTTTGGTGTTTATCGCTATTTTGTATACCGCCGCACCTGCTGTGGCCGCTTTTGCCAAAGTGAATATTATTGAATCAATTAACGGCGCAAATATGCAGGGTGTTGCTGAAGAGCAAAGCCCTGCCTGGTTGCGTAATTGGCAGCAAGCCGGCTTAGTAGAGTGGAGCGACAACAACGGTGATGGACGGTTGTTTTATTCAGGCGACCAGCGAAATGAGATTGGCATTAATCCCGATATTATTGTGTTAGCTTCCCCTGAATTAGCCCAGCTACCTAACTGGGTGGTCGCCCTAGTGGCGGCCGGTGGCTTAGCAGCTGCATTGTCTACCGCTGCAGGTTTATTGCTGGTGATTTCTAGCTCCATTTCTCACGACATACTTAAGCAAACGCTGAACAAAAATTTGAGTGACCAACAAGAGCTAAAGTGGGCGCGAATAAGTGCGGTTATAGCGATTATTGCTGCCGGCTATTTTGGTGCTAATCCCCCTGCGCTTGTAGCTGAAGTTGTTGCCATTGCTTTTGGTTTGGCGGCGAGTTCGTTGTTTCCGGCAATCATCTTAGGCATTTTTGTCCGTAAAATGAGTCGACAAGCCGCTATCGCAGGCATGCTTAGTGGAATGTTATTTACGCTTGGTTACATTGTTTATTTTAAGTACCTGAATCCTACAGCCAACAACGCCGATGGCTGGCTTTGGGGAATATCACCAGAGGGTATCGGAGCTTTAGGTATGGTGATTAACTTTTCCAGCGCATTTGTGATTCAATATTTTGTTAAACCTGCCCCTAAAGCTATCCAACAACTGGTTGTCAGCTTGCGCAAACCTTAGTCTATTGGCTATGTTTTTGTGGTTTAGCCTGCTCGTTACTGTTCATTATCTGCTACAGCCAAATCGGCAAATATTGGCTTTGCTGACAAGCTAATATCGCGAAACGTCGGGTTTCTTCTTAAGCTCATTATTAACGATAACAAAACTATCGTTGCTATTTGTTAACTATTGTTTAACATCTTGCCTTTTATTGTAAAGTACTGAAATAAATCTACTAATTACATGGAAGTAATAAAATGAAGCTGATTTTTGTGCATGGTTGGAGCGTAACCAATACATCTACCTACGGGGAGTTGCCGCAGTCCTTAGTGGCTAAGGCTGGTTCGGTAGGCCTTAGCATCGATATAGACCACATCTATTTGGGTAAATACATCAGCTTTCATGATGAAGTGTCGATGGATGATATTGCTCGCGCTATGGAGCAAGCCTTAAAAGATCTTCCTGGCAATCAAGACCAGATTCAACCTTTCTCATGCATTACTCATTCTACCGGGGGGCCCGTTGTTCGAGCCTGGGTTGATAAGTATTACGGCTCTGCGGGACTCTCCACATTGCCCTTGCAACATTTAGTGATGTTAGCGCCGGCAAATCATGGTTCTACTCTGGCGGCTTTAGGTAAGCAGCGGGTAGGGCGAATTAAATCTTGGTTTGCCGGCGTTGAACCTGGTCAGCGAATACTTGATTGGCTTTGTTTGGGTAGCCAAGGGCAATGGCAACTTAATGAAAACGGTATGGCTTATGATTATGCCAATAACAACTTCTATCCTTTTGTGTTATCTGGCCAAGGAATTGATAGCAAATTCTATGATTTTTTAAATGGCTATCTGGTTGAATCAGGATCTGATGGTGTTGTAAGGGTAGCTGGCGCTAATATGAATTACCGATATCTAGCCTTGGAGCAATCAGAAGAGCTGATTAATGGGGTGGCGGGCAAAGCTTACCGCTTAAAACCCAGTGACATTGAACCAATTCGTCGACCCGCTGCCGTGCCTATTGGCGTGTTAAGTGAGTTTAGCCATTCGGGTACCAAAATGGGTATTTTGGCAAACAAAGCCAACACCGCAAACCACCATATTGTGGTAGACCAAGTACTTGCCTGTTTAACAGTAAACTCAGCTGCGGATTATTCTCAGCGAAACCAAGAGATGAAGCTACTGACTCAATCTGAACAGGCCAAAGTGCCTATCGGTAAAAAGCAGCTTATTGGTAAGTATTGCATGTTGGTGGTGAGAGTACGTGACCAAAATGGCGAGCATATTCAAAATGAAGATTATGATATTTTGCTTCTGGCAGGCAAAGGTTATAAGCCTCACCAACTGCCCGAGGGCTTTTTTGTTGATAAGCAAATGAACACCGCAACTCATAGTTTGGTGTATTACATTGATGCGGACAAAATGTCGCAAATCAAAGATAACTGCTTTGGTTTGCAAGTGATGGCAAGGCCAAACAAAGGCTTCTCTTTTTACTGCAATACACAGTTTCGCTCAGAAGGTTTAGCCATAGACGAGGTGTGTGGCGCTAATCAAACCACTTACATTGATATCACTATCCACCGAGAGGTAGATAAGAATGTGTTTAGGTTTGATAAGGCCAGTAATCCTAGCGGTAGCTTTAAAAATATAAAACCTTCAGGTGATGTTATCTCTTAAATGCACTTCGTTGCGGCGTAATGGTGAGTCGCTTACTGTTACGCCCGCCTAATATCAGGTTACCGTAAGTTACTGCCTGTTGATTCAAATTCCGGCTAAGTTGGCTCTTTATTTACGGGAGTCCTTATGCAGTTATCTCAAGAGTTTCTTAAAACTATCAGTTTTGCCATTTTACATTTTAGTGTGGCGTTCTCGGTGACCTATACCTTAACCGGAAGCGCTTTAATTGGTGGTGTGATTGCCCTTATTGAACCAGCGATAAACACAGTGGCTTTCTATTTTCATGAGAAGTTGTGGCAGCAATTTGACAAGAAGAAACTGGCGCAAATAAATTAATAAAAGTGGTGTTGGTAAACGGCTCTTATTACACCCTGTTACCCGTTTGCAGAGTTGAGTCGCTTAGCTTGCAATTGTATAGGTGAGTGGGTATCGTCGCGTAGATTCAATCAATAACGTGGTGCTATGTTTACGCGCAGTATTCAAACTTGGCTAAGTTACTTTAGTTTGCTGGCATTTTTGCTAAGCGGCTTAAGTGCGAACGCGGCAATGCTTGAAATGTCCTTTATGCCTGCGCATAGCTCTCAGCAACAACTTGAATCCTCAACCCTTTCTCATCATTCAATGGTGGACTGCCATACTAGTCTTCTCAAAGGCTTTGACAATCGGCTTGGTGATAGTTCGACATCGTACACCATACCTAATAGCACCCATTGCTGCGGTGCTGCATGTGTTGTCCCGCCTTTAACTATCACTACCGCTTTACATGTTACCGAGTTAGCCAGTACTCGCTCGGTGCTACATTTGGAGCAACAACATGCTCCCTCAATCATCACCGACTCGCTCTACCGCCCTCCGATTCTATAAGTTTTGTTGTTTTTAAACACATCACCAACGCGGTGTTGTGATTATCCCTATTGGGATCTTTAAAATCATAAATCGGAATAGATATGACAATTTTTGTAACTAGCTCAAGGCTAATTCAGGCATTGGCTAGAGGGTATAAACCCATCAACACAAAACACCTACTTGTGCTACTTGTATCGTTTAGTCTAACGGCGATAGCTGACGAACATCTATACCAAACGGTAGGAGGCTATGGTTGCTCTGCTTGCCATGGTAAGTACGCAAATGGTGCTGGCAATATGGGAGGCAATATTCGCGGGGCTAGTTTGCTACAACTCAATCAAGCTTTAGAGAATGAGCCCACTATGCAGTTGTTAGCCCCTGCGTTGAACGCGCAACAGCGCGTTTCGTTGCGCGATTATCTGCAGGCTCTAAATGAAATGACGCTGATCGAGTGGAATCTTGCCGAAGGGGCTAAGCCTAGCCAAGTTCATTTGTTGCCTAATACAATCTATCAATTGGTGATTAAAAATGACACCTTTAGCGAGCTATTGCTTGATGTGAGTCCGTTAGGTGAACCGCAAGCTTTAAAAATTGCTCCCCTCGATACCCAAGCCGTTAGCTTTGTAACGCCTAAGCAAGTCGTAACCCTAAATGCTTTAAACAATCAGCTAACCTTAACCAATAAAGAATATGAGAACTAATGATGAGATTAACTAGAAACTTCAGCCTCATGCTGGCATTGCTTTTTAGCAATGCACTATTTGCTGCAACAACTATCGAACTCTATAAATCGCCTACTTGTGGATGCTGTAAGGAATGGGCAGCGATTATGGAACAGAAAGGGTATACCGTAAACGTTCACCATCAAGGTGATTGGACACCTATTAAGAAACAGTACGCAATGCCAGCGCAGTTACAATCTTGCCACAGCGCAGTAATAGACGGGTATTTGATTGAAGGGCATGTACCAGAAGCGGATATTGCCCGTTTACTAAAAGAGCGCCCAGCTAACATAAAAGGCTTGGCTGCTCCGGGGATGCCACAACATTCACCGGGTATGGCTAAACCAGGGCAAGCATACAAAGATTTTAAGGTGATTAGTTTTTCAGAAGAGGGACTTGGCTTGTATCAACAATATTAACTTTTGGTCTCAGTGATTAGTGGTCGCTGCTAAGCGAAAAACGCTTTGCTTAGGCAAAGCGTTTTTTATCGACAGTTAAACTGCTACCACGCGAAGGTTTGAATGATGTTTTGCTTAGTCACAGGGTTGTGGGCAATGTTGTCATTCACTTTATCTAAGAAAGGCTGACGTACTCCAGGGAACATGCCTCGCATTGGCGAAATGTTATTGCCATGGTCACCCCAGTAATAGCAATTGAAGTCAGCTAAGTTTTCTAAGAGGTATTTTTCTTCTTCTAAAATTTGCAAGGGTGTCGGTAATATAAACTCACTGCGCGCTACTTCACGCTCTAGTTCAGAGCCTGGTTGAACCGCCAAGGCCATTGGCGCGATGGCATCCGGCTGAATAATGTTAAGTAAACTCGTGGTATTGATGGCGTGCTCTTTTGAGCGCTCTTTACCGCCCAAGCCAAAAATAAACGAGGCTAATACTTTAATGTTGGCTGCTCGCGCCAGTTCCATACCTTCTATTGCATGTTCGCGAGTCATCCGTTTTTGGATACGCTGCAATACAATTGGGTCGCCAGACTCTAAACCGGTATATGCCATATCCAATCCAGCAGATTTGATTTCTTTAAGCTCGGTAATACTCTTACGGCGAAAATCATTAAAACCTGAGTAAAGCGAAATATTTTCAATTTCGGGAAAGGTCGTTTTGATTTTGTCCAATATGCTAACCAGCATTTCAGTGCGAATCGCCATCACGTTACCGTCAATCAAAAAGATTGATTTTACTCGCGGGTAAATAACTCTGGCTTCTTCAATATCGATGAAAATATCGGCTAGTTCGCGCACTTTAAACCGCTTATCATCAAACATCGTGCAAAACGTACATTGGTTGTTGCTGCAACCTAAGGTTGTTTGAATCAATACGCTCTCGGCCTCCATCCACGGGCGATAAATTTTACCTTGGTAATGCATAATAGCTCCTCAGCCATGCGTCTTTTGTTAGTGGTGAGCAGTTTAACAAGCAGCATTAGTGTTGATAATGAGCGCTGCAAGGGAATCAGTTTTAAGAAAAGTTTAATAATCAATTTGCCTTGAGTGAAACCATGTTCATGAGCGTTTAGTTGCGCTATTAAAGTCTAAAACGGCAAATGAAAAGGATCGCCATCGCGATCCTTTAAGCTAACTCTCTAGTTGTAACTAGTTAATGTCTTGAACATTCATTACTAGTTGATTCCAGTTCCGTTGGTTTTCTATGTCGTGCTCAAGGCCTTGCTCGTCTGCCACGGTGAAGCGTTTAATCGCAGCAGTTTTGCTGGTGGCTTGGTATAGCCAATACGCTTCTGCTTTAAGCGCTTCGTCGATGGGTTTATCAATTGACTCATAGACGGCTTGTTTGCAGGCGTTGATAGATTCAGCGGGGAAGCTGGCAATACGTTGCGCTAGATTATCTACGTATTCGCCAATTTCATCAGGTTCTAAGGCTTTGTTGATGGTGCCATAAGCTTCGGCTTCATCTGCGGTAAAGTCACGGGCACTAAGAATGATTTCCAAGGCGCGACCTAAACCTACTTGGCGCGCCATGCGAGAAGCGCCGCCGCCACAAGGCAAAATGCCCATCCCCACTTCCATTTGCATCAGTTTGTATTTGCCACGAGCGGCAAAACGCATATCACACGCTAAGGCAAACTCATGACCACCGCCTCGGGCAAAACCTTCTAATTTAGCAATGGTTGCTTGTGGTAGTTTGCTGATCCGCTCTAATACTACTTGCAGGTCGAGAAGGGTGACTTCATCTCGCGATACAGCTTCGGTAGACATATCCTTCAATAAATTTGTGTCGTAGTGACAGACCCATATCTCTGGATTTGCCGATTGAAATACCACCACCTTTACCGTTCGGTCTCGTTCTAAGCGCAAGGCTAAGCCGTTTAAGTCGGCCAGCATTTCCTGGCCTTGTACATTCACTGTTCCAAAATCAAAGGTGACATACAAAATGCCACCTTGCTGTTCTGCGTTAAATGTTGTGTAGCCCTGGTAAGCCATAGTGTTGTTCCTTTTATCCATTTGCTTTGTGATGCTCACAACCTGCAGCGAGCACCTAGTCCAAATTCAAGGTATCAGTTGACACACTGCTCAACAATTAAGCAGATATAGAAACAGTGTTAAGCAAAATTTAAAGGTTATTTGAGTGTTTTGGTGTAGCTCTCGCAACGCATTGATTGCTTGCCTATCTACTCAGTAAGGCTCTTCAAAGGATTATTAACGAAATCTTAAAACTCATTCTTTATTAAGCTGAATTATCATTTGTGACAAAGCTGAATACACTGCCTTCATTCCAACAATGTTTAGGGTAAAGTTTATGAAAGCAATGGTTGTTCGAGAGTTTGGTGGCGCTGAAGTGTTTGAAGCAGCAGAATTAGCAAAGCCACAAGTTACAGTGGGCAATGTTGTGGTTCGTATTGCCGCTTCCAGTGTTAACACTATTGACATGATGATTCGAGAAATGGGGGAAAGCTTGCCGTTTTCTCCTCCTGCGCCAGCGGTGTTGGGAATGGATTTCGCGGGTACTATTGAAGAAGTCGGTGAAGGCGTATGCGACTTTAATGTTGGTGATGAAGTCTATGGTTGTGCCGGTGGTTTAGGTGATTTACCTGGCAGCTTAGCCCAGTACATATTGGCCGATGCTAAGTTAATCGCTCGCAAACCAAGCAACTTAAGCATGCGCGAAGCAGCTGCTATTCCGCTTGTGGGCATTACCGCATTTGAAGGTTTGACTCGCGCAGGCATTAGTCGAGGCCAGAAGGTGTTAGTACACGGTGGCGCAGGCGGTGTAGGGCATTTAGCCGTGCAGTTAGCCCGTTTCTACGGTGCTGAAGTATATGCAACTGGCGCTGCGGGCGAACAAGCTAAGCTGATAGAGAAGTTAGGCGCTACCGCGATTGATTTTGCCGCTGAGCCTGTGGCCGACTACGTTTCTCGCTATACCCAAGGTGCGGGTTTTGATGTGGTGTATGACTCAGTAGGTGGTCCTAACTTAGTAAACTCGGTGGAAGCGGCTAAGTTAAATGGTCAAATCGCCACAACCCTAACCTTTTTAGAGCTAGACCTGTCGATGATTCATATGAAGGGCTTGTCGCTACACGTAGTGTTTATGCTCATCCCAATGATTCATAACCAAGGTCGTGAAGCTCACGGTAAAATTTTAGCTGAGCTCGCTAAAATTATTGAACAAGGCGCGTTAACGCCAGTGTTAGACGAGAAGCGTTTTGCGCTAGATGACGTCAGTGATGCTCACACTTACTTAGCCAGTGGCAAAGCCATTGGTAAAGTGGTTGTAGACCTAGAGTAAACTGTACCAACGTTAATGGCTTACCCTACGGTAAGCCATTTATCTCCTCGCTAGGAAGGCTTGTTTAGACCCCTTTCGGAACACTACCATGTTAGCTGTATCACCAACATTAACCCTCATCATCAAAAAGACTCTGCCACTCAGCTTAGGCTTGTTTGCGGTAATGCTAGTGCAACTAGTGGACTCGGTATTCATTAGTCGCTTGGGCTTAAATGAATTAAGCGTTCACGGTATTACTCTGCCATTTCAAGCTGGCTTAATAGGTTTGCAAGTAGGCATTGGGGTCGCTGCAACATCGATTATCTCTCGTGCGGCAGGTGCTAAGCAACATGCTCAGGCTGGGGTTACCGCCAGTTTGGCTTTTATCTTTGGTTTGTTGTTTATTGCCCTTATTTGTTTGTTATTGATTGTGTTTACGAACAGCATCTTTGCTTCGTTTGTAGAGCGCGGGCCGGACGAAGCGCAATTTGAGTTGCTGTTAGCCATTTTCGCGGATTATTGGCCGGTGTGGTTGTTAAGCGCTAGCACGGGAGCGGCGCTTTATTTGGCTACTTGTGTCTATCGGGCCAATGGCGATACCAAAACAACCGGAGCCATGTTTGTTCTGGCGAGTGTGATTAACTTGCTCCTCGATCCCTTACTAATTTTTACTTTGGATATGGGCATTCAGGGGGCGGCGATTGCCTCTACCTTAGGTTATGGTGTCAGTACCCTTGTTATGCTGCTAAAAGCCAACAATAAAAACTGGTTTCACGCTATCCGCTTTAAGCCTGAAACGCTCAAGTATTTTACTGCTCTTATCAATATGGCTATACCGACTACTGCTAATCAGCTTTTGCCTTCAGCAGGCGCTTTTGTAGGAATGATGCTGATTGCGCGGATGGGCACAGAGGAGATCGCTTTTTGGAGTTTGCTTGCTCGCATCGAAAGCTTTTTGTTGGTATTTACCCTTGCGCTAACCATGTCTGTTCCGCCAATGATAGGGCGTTATTTAGGAAAGGCGCAGCCAGAGAAAATAGCGCAAGTGGTCAGCGCGACAGCAAAGTTTGTATTGGTATATCATCTGCTGGTGGCGGTGATTCTGGCATTGGCCTCTCAACAACTGATTCCTACCTTGAGTCAAGATATGGGGATTCAGCTTTGGCTAAGCAGCGCTTTATGGATCATCCCTTTTAGTTATGGAACCTTAGGTTTGTGCATGGTGGTAGCATCGATTTTTAACGCACTAGGTTTAGCTAAAATCGCGTTATTAGTATCACTCGCACGCTTGTTCGTACTGTATATTCCGGCCTTGCTGATAGGCATCTTAAGCGGTAGCGTATTGCACGTAGTTATCGCTGCTACAGCCGCTAACTTTTTGGCGGGGGGATTCGCGTGGTATAAGCTAAGCACCTATATTAAAAGCAATCTTTCTGGCAATACCATTGTCAATCAACGCCAAGTAAGGCTACTACCGAGCTAATGTAATGAACATAGAACACCTCAAACTGTTTGTGAGGCTAGCCTCCACCCATAATATTAGCCAAGCGGGCCAAGAATTAGATTTGTCTCCACCGGTTGCTAGTATGCATATTAGCCGTCTTGAAGAGAGTTTAGGTGCGCGATTAGTGCATAGAACGACCCGTAAGGTATCGCTTACCGAGGAAGGCGTCGCCTTTCTACCTCATGCTAAAGAGATACTGTTAAGAGTAGATGCAGGAAAAGCCTCTGTTGGCTCTGGCAGTGCTCTGCCTCAAGGCGTGCTTCGAATCGCCGCGCCGTCTTCTTTTGGGCGAATGCATATCATTCCTGCCTTAAAAGAGTTTTTGGCGTTGTACCCAGATTTGTCGGTGGATATTTCTTTAAGCGACAGTATTTTTGATTTAGTTGAAGGAGGTTTCGATGTATCTATTCGTAACGCCACATTGCATGACTCAAGCCTGATTGCGCGAAAACTGGCGGCGGATAAACGTATTATTTGTGCATCTCCTGAGTATTTAGCAAAACACGGCAAACCGGAAAATCCTGAGCAGTTAGTAAATCATCAATGTATAAAGCAAGCAGGTTTAGCCCATTGGAATTTTGCTACCACTAATGGTCCTTTTAACTTTAAGGTAAAAGGGCATATCCGCGTTGATAATGGAGAGGCCGTTCGCGATCTTTGTGCTGATGGAATGGGCTTGGCGAAGTGCGCAACTTGGATTGCTTATGAGCAGCTTAAGTCGGGTCAACTGGTGCAAGTATTGGAGGATTATCCGCTACTCGATAACGCCGCTATTTGGGCTGTTTACCCCAGCGCGACCTTGCTTGCACCTAAAGTAAGAGTGTTTATTGACTATTTTTTGCAATGCTTTGGCAGTCCGCCTTATTGGTGCGAAGATACTCAAGCAAGAGATACCCTGCCTGCAGACGCATAACTAAAAAGTGGCCATCCTCATTTCATGGACTCTATGTTCTCAGTAAAGGGCTAGGTAAGAGACTTTTTTCACACCTTAATAAGTGCTTTTAGATAAAAGAAAACACCCTAAGGGTGTTTATGCTATAAATAAACAACTTACCTCCAAGAGTACTAAGATGAATTACTCACTGAGCCAACTTCAAGCCTTTGTTAGTACGGTGGAGTCAGGCAGCTTTAAGCAAGCTGGTATGCTGCTAAATAAGCGCCCCCAAGTTATTGCTAAGCTGGTGGGCGCTTTAGAAGATAGCTGTAACTTGAGCTTGTTTGAACGCAAAGTGCGCCAGCTAGTGATTACCGATGAAGGTAAAATATTGTTTCGGCTTGCTAAAAGGATTATGCAAGACGCCCAACAATTTGATAGCCAGCTAACGGCATTTGACCAAGCCTTGCCGAATGAGTTTAAGGTTGCCATTGATAACAGCTTAGTTTGCCAGCAAGTGACCGAATGCTACTTGGAAGTATTGAGTCAAATTCCTACCATTGAATTAGAAGTGTTAAGCGGCGAAACCCTGCAAGTATTGGATTGGGTGAACGCAGGCGATGCAGAGCTTGGTTTAGTATTTTCACCACTAGTTGAGCAAAGTGAGTTAGCTCAAATTGATGTCTTTCATTTTAGTATGGTAGAGGTGGCGGCTAAGCAGGTCGTTACTCAAGGCAGCGTTCTCGGCGAACAAGAGGTAGCAAAGCTTAGCCAAATAGTGCCTAAGTTTATTTATCAACTGGGTCACCAAGAGGTGTATGTATCCAGTGACCGAAATATCATCTCTAACAATGCGCAGGAAAGCATTGCTATGATGCTTGCTGGCACTGGTTGGTGTCGATTACCTTGTTATATTGTGCAGCCTTACTTAGATTCTGGAGACTTAAATGAGTTTTCTTTGGAGGGGGCCAATCGAATCATTTGGCATGGGTCGGTGATGCATAATAAGAACAAAGAACTGAGCATGGCTGGCGATATATTTTTGGAAAAAGCCATGGCACTGCAAGACCGGATTAGTCAGTAATGTACTTTAACATCTGCTAAAACTGGCCTGGCAGTTTAAGTTGTTGTCTTTAGTTGGTTGCGGGGAATGACTGGTGAGAGTGCATGTTTAACCAGTGACCATTGACCTTTTTTAAGACAACGGTAATGACATAAGGGCCAGACTCTAGGGTGTGATCATTAACATCAAATTGGCTGTAATGCATGTCTGCTACATAAAGAGCAACAGTGTCAGATAACAGCGTTACTTGCTCTTTATGGGTTTTTAAGTGCTGTTTTACTACGCCATCAAAGGCTAAACCATACAAACCCAGCGTCTCTTGCTTTGACCAAAGAGGGTGGCCAGCCATTACGTAAGTGTGGTTATCAGGCGCTTTGCTAAACATTGCATCTACATCGGCGTTGCTCGCATGATCCCACATTTCATGCACTGCGGTTAATACTTCTGATTTACTGTCGTTAGCAAAAGCGGCACCCGGTGACGCCATAGTAAGCACTAACAGCGCAAGACCAATTAAAAAGTTGATGATATTCATAGCTTGTTCTCTTGAGGTGATAGCCTGATAAAGGGCTTTGAGGATTGAATGTATTCGACGATTTTTTGCGCGTGTAATTATTGCCATCGGTATTGTTGGTAATCTGCAGAGCTATCAATAGATGCAGTCTTGTACTTGGATGACGCTTCCATGGAACCTGCAACAAATGCATTCCCATTAGCTTCAAAAGTATTATAAGAGCCTGCGTTGGCAGCAGAGGCAATTAACGCTGCAGTTGCAGTTTTTACAACAAATAGCTTCTTCATAACTGTTTCTCTTAGGGTGGAAAGCAACAAGTTTTTGTTTGGTCGCTGCATTTCAATGACACCATTATCAACATCCTTTAGAGTACTTGATAATCGTATTGGACACCTTTAGGGTGTTTATTGTTGATAGAAAGAGTTAACCAGTATTGCGGCCAGTTGGCGATTGGATAAAGCCGCGTAAGCCAAAGGCTTGGTGAAACAGCGGTGAAAATCGGATGGCGCTAAATAGTAAAGACCGCATTAGCGGCCTTTGTAGGGATGTTTGTTGGTCGTCGCTTAGCTAAGTATTACTGTGTTTGGAAAAAACTGCGTCCAAATACCGTAGTGAACACCGTTATGGATAGCCACTTGTTCACCTTGTTCATTGAGCAACTTAACAATCTCGCCATCACTAAATATCTGCAGGGTTTCACCACCTAACTCAAAGGTGAAGCCATTATTTTTGTGGGCAAAGTTTGGGTCAATTGCAATTTGCTCTTGGCCGTTGTCGTATCCAAATATTTCTTGTTTCGGGTTAATTCTAGTATCAGCCAAGTTCAAGGTATCAAAGATAAAGTCTGGATTATCAATGTTACGTTGGTCTTTCAGTGGTTGTTCAAATAAGCCAAGTAATACCTGGTCGATTAAACGCTCCATACCATAAACGTATACTTGTGCATCTGGGTATAAGGTTTTAGCCGTTTCCCATTCCATTTGGGTATTTGGGTGTACCGTAGTTTGATGCTCGGTAAATTCAGACTGCATAGTAATTTGCTGAATCGCGGTACCGTTATTAGTGTCTTTGAATACTAGGTTGTTATGCACTTGCCCTAATACTTGTAAGTTAGATTTACCCAAGCCGTAGTCTGTTTCTACTACCATTGGTAAGTTAGATAAACCACAATAGGTAACTGCGTACTCAACACCGTCTTGTTCAAAACCAGCAACATGCGGTACTTGTAGGTGGTAGCGAGGGAAGATAAAGGTTTCGCCTTTTAGCTCAACTACATAAACCCGTGAGTCTTCTTCTGGAATGAACATATCCGCATCTTCGGTTGAGAAGTACTGTGCGTTAAACTGCTCAGTAGGGAAAGCGGTAGGCATTGCATAAGACTGCGCCCAGAAAGTAAGCGCTACACCTGCAGTGGATAAGCCCATCCATAGTGGTTTCCAAAACTTCCCTTTGCTATTTAACAACCAAAGTAGAGCTAAAGCCAATGCTTGTGCTGTCCAGTAATAAGGCATGTAGCGGAAATAGTGCAGCACTAAGTCTCTTGGTACGCCAATGGTTTGACCTGGCTCGGTCATTAATACCGCACAAAAAATAGCGAAGCTAGCCAGCAGCAGTGCATATAAGTTAAAAAATATCTTCATCGTTATCTCCTCAGAGCACCTGGTAAATTTGGTGCTATTGACGCTAGTGATTAACACAATCTAAAAGTTGTTAGGGCTAACCACGTTGTCGCTGTTCTCACTGTGCTTGTGAGCGATGGCGCTAACTAAGTGGCTATAAGTTGAGTGAATTTTGTCATGAGGATGATGAGAGAGTAAGCCGAGTGGCTGGAAAGCATTGTTCCACTAAATGGTTCAATAATGCAGACTCGTTATTTAAGTTTGTTAGCCGTTCAGGCTTAGTTCGCAGTGTTTAACTAAGTTCTTTGCGTCATAAAAGCACGGCAAACGCCGTGCTTTTTACTTTTAAACTGCGGCTTTTGCTTTTGGCTGAATGAGCACTTCTGGGCTCGATAGTCCCCAATCTACAATGGCTTCTTGCTGGTCTATTTCATAAAGGTTTTTGCCGCTGGCATGGTTAATAATTTTTGCAGCTCGCCAGGTGGCTAAACTGAGTTGCGGCTCGGCAATACCGTGGCTATGAATGCCGGCATTCACCATGTAAATACGGTTGTTAGCTGCTGGCCATTTCACGCTAAAATCAGGACAAAGCTCTGGCAAGCCTTGTGAGTTTAGAGGGATTTGCGAAGCTAGTTTGGTTAAACAACTCGGCAGTGCACGGCGGTAACCGGTACATAATATCACTACGTCGGCGTTGATTTGAGTATTGTCGTGGGTGAGACCATGCTCCAAGTGTAATTTGTAGCCATTTTCGTTATGCGCCAGCGAAATCAGTGTTCGATTGGGCTGAATAGACCACCAGCTTGGATTATTAAGCACATAACGGTCGTGATAAAGGCGCTGGTAAATGCCTTGTAAGCAGTCGTTTGTAATTCCGTCACTGGTGAGTTTTTGGCGAGACACTTCACTGTTTTTGGTAGTTTGCGCTAGGTGATAAAATCCATCCACATAATCAGGCATAAAATACTGATCGGTAAAGCAGCTTTCATCTAGTGCTTCAATGTTTGAGCGGCGCGATATCCAGTTTATATCTGCTACTTCGCCGAAGGTTTTGTCGAACAGGTGCTGGAATACATCAGCACCGGTTTGTCCTCCGCCAATAATAGCCACACGTTTGCCCGTTAAATTAGGTTTTCTCAAGTCTAATTCGCTGGCATGAAAACAGGTATTGCTAATGTGGGGCTCACAAAAAGTTGGCACTTGTGGTTGCATACCAGTGCCAACGACCAAGTGTTTACTTTGGTAACTGTGTTCACTGGTTTCAATGGTAAAGACGTCGCCATTAAACTCAACAGACTGAACGTCTTGGTTAAAGCGAGTATTGTTTAAGCTGTGTGCTGCCCAGCTTAGGTAATGGGAAAATTCGATACGTGAAATCACCGACTGGCCTGAGGCAATAAAGGGGTAGAGCTTTTGTTGTTCTACCAAGTAATTTAAAAAACTATAGGGATTGGTGGGGTCAATGCCTGTCACCAAATCCTTCAAGTAGGAGGTTTGCATTTTTGCATCATTTAGTAGCAGCCCAGGGTGCCAAGCAAAAGCCTTTTTACGTTCTAAAAAAAGCGTTGAAAGATCAGGCTTTGTGCTGGCTAATGCGGCAATACTCAAGTTAAAAGGGCCAATACCAACGCCGAGTAAATCTACTGTTTGTGTGTTCATATTCAGTCCCTAAATGGCAAATTGATTAAAGAATCGCTGGCGGCTACATTGCAGTAATGCCGCCCGTTTGTGTGGAAAATCGAACTCAAATTGTTTTTCTAAACCCAGTCGTTCGGTAATGCTTACCACCCGGTGATTGTCGGCCCTTGGTTCGCCCATTACGTTGTTGGTTTTAGCTTCATCTAAAAAGCAGTACTGCAATATTGCGCAGCCCCAAGTGTCAAAATACACGCCGCCCCTAAAGTTGAAGTTGCCCACTAAAATATGCACGCCACGGTCGTATTCTTGATAGCTATAATGAGGACCTAAGCGATCTTCTGCCGTCCAATACACTTCAAAATAGCCAAACGGTACCCCATCAAATTCGCCAATGACGGCATATTGATGTGGGTCTTTTTCCATTTTGCTTAAATACTCGTTATGGCTTTGTTTATCGCCTTCTAGTTCCCAAACCGGAAATATTTTGGGGTGATTATGCCAACGATTAAAGCAGGCTAAATCTCGGTCTTTATCAATGACCCGAAAGGTGAGTTGGCGTTTTAAGTGGTAAAAGTAGCGGCTATATACCTGGCCACGAGGCCTTGCAGGACGAATCGGATGCTTATTACCATTGTCGGCGCGTATTAGCTCAGCACTTTTTGCGGCAGTTTGTTGTTCTCGCCATAGCGGCGCTAGCTGCAAAAATTGCTGCAACGTTAAGGCATTCAATTCGGATTGATTAACCGCGTGTTTGGCAGAGGCTGGGTAGTAGTCACACTTTAGGGCGTCGAGCTTAAGCTTGAATAGGCCATGTTCCGCAATACTCCACCATAACAAATCGTCTGTTTTATATAGTGCGTTTAATGTGGAGTCATCACCACCAAAGCGCAACTGGCAGCAGTTTTGATGGTTTTCTATGGTGCCTCTCGCCAGCGTTTCGCCATTTTCTCTTACCGCAAACGTTATTGCGTTGTCAGGGAGTTGTTCATCTTCGAAACATAGCGTTCTGCCACCTGCGAGCTTTTTAAAGGTGAGCAGCGGTGCCTTAGTTTGTTTAAAAGGGTTGTCGATAGAACAGTAAATTTGGCTAGGATCTTCTAGCGTGGCTTCGTTGTGATTCGCCAAGAAGCAATAAAAATTACGTTTCCAATGTAAGCTTGGAGAGCTAAGTAAATACCTATAGAAAGAACCATCTTGAGGATGGCTTGCTTGCAACTCACTTATTTTATCCCGGCACAAATCCCATAACTTAGTTTCGCTGATCAAACCTGCGGCACCAATAGCGGCAAGGGTATTTAGTAGGCTGTTGCCGATTAAATAGTAGGCATGGTAGGGGTTTACCTGCTCAGCCTCCATAAAGTACTCGGGCGTTTCGTCGCCAAACTGTTGTTTAAACAAACTCATTGCTTGGCTGGTTAAACCAATACCTTGGCAATCTCTATACGCTGCGCCGCTAGGTAGGTTTTTTTCAATCTTAACAAGAATATTTTGTTGGTGGGCTAACAGCACAAATCCGTAGTCGGTGCGCGCAATACATAGCGGCTTAATCACCTTGTCCCAAAACGCTGACACCCATTTAAGCGAAGCGTGCTGGTAACATAATTGGTGTTGTTGTGCGTAGCTCTTAATCCAGTGAACCACTTTGGCATCTTTTTGCGCGCTGTTAACTTGGTTTACACTTGCCAAGCAAAACATGTTTTCAGTATTTAATTTACTGTTAGCAGCATGTGATTGATGGAATGGGTTTTCTCTAAAGCTAATCAGTGGTAGGTCTAATACTTCGCCGTTTATGCCAGTAACACTTGCCCATAAGGGTTCTTCTATAAAGTAGCTATCAGGCAAGCGCTGACGCAGCTCTTCACCCGCGGGGGTATTAAGTAAGCGACTGAACTGAATACCTCGTTTGGCTTCTTTACTGGTGAGTAAGCGTAAGGAATTGGTGAGTTTGACTGGTAGCGAGACCTTTAGCATCCAAGCTTGCTGGGGATGGTAAATAGCCCGACTAGACGATGTGGCTGTCCAGCCTGCAGATTCTATTCCTAGGTCTTTTACCACTTCGGCAAGGCTTAGCGCCTGTTCACTCTCACGCCAGGCTTTGGCTTGTAAAGGGTGCATAGGGAAGGGCACCCATTGTTTATCTTCTAGCTGATCTGCAGTGAATGTAGCGCCATTAGCTTGATTGGCCTGTTTTTCACTATTGCTGTAAAGCTGTTTTAGTTTGTCTGCTAAGTCTCCAACAAGGCTTTCGCCGACCAAGTGAGAGGAGTGAATCGCAAACCATTCAATGGCAAAATTGCTGGCAAACTCCGGCAAATATTGGGCTTGTTGTTGTTCACTTAAGGGTTCACAACTTTTTCCTGCAGGGTGCATGCTATGGCCGCCAGTCAAACTTTGCTCAGACAAAATAAACTGGTCTAAAGTAAGCTTGGAACGCTGGCTTAAAGCTTGTTCGGCTCGAGTAATATAATGATTAGAATCTTCGACACGCTGACGAAATAGCGCTTTTTCTTCTTTGCTTAGCTGAGGGTACAAACCCTCGACGATTAATTTTAATGCCACTTCAAATAAGATTCTTGTTTGTTGTTGAGCTTGATGTAACACCAGTTCTCCGCTGTAGCGGTGCCGCCAACTGGGCGATACATAACTCAACTTAATCTCTAGGCTAGAGCTTGCTGATAAGGGCAAAAAAACTGAATTGCCTTCTAAATGCTTGTTAGCGGTTTCGGCCAGCAAACTGTTGAAAAATGACTGATGGCAAAGTGCGTGAGTCTTCATTACTGCTGTTCCTGCTTAACTGATTGAGTTGATCCCCAAGGGCTTACAGTAGCCGCGCCTTGCCACTCAACACTGAGCTCGGCCACGTTACTACGCGATTTAGTTCGTTTGGTGATTGGGCTGCCGATGACTAAAAATCCCACCGGGTGGTGCCTGTCTTGTAAACCTAACAAGTGCCTAACGTTAGGGAGTTCAACGGCGTCGGTGCTATACCATACGCCGCCGAACCCCAGCGCATCGGCCGACAGCAAAATCATTTGGCAGGCTGCTGCAGCCGAAAATATTTGGTCTTGTTTAGAAATGTGACTGTCTTCGGCAAGCTCGGCTGAAACCAACACTATGCTGGGGGCTTGTTTTAAATAACTGGCTAAGCGTTTGGCGCGTTGTGGCTCTAAGCTCGCGTTGGCAGTTTGCCAAGCGGTTTGCAACAGTGAGATAAGCGCCTCAATATTTTGTTGATTAACCACTAAAAAATGCCAAGGCTTTAGTTTTCCATGATCGGGTGTGCTCATAGCCGCTTGCAGTATCTCTGTCATTTGTTGTGGCTTGGGCGCTGGTTGTTGCAGCTCATGAACGTGGTAAGACACTCGTTCATTTAAAAATTGGCTAATGGCATTCATGTCCGTTTCCTGTAGCTAATCAGAAGTAGCAAAATAAAGTAGATAGACCCGATTACCGACACCATAAGGCCGGCAGGGATTTCGTTGGGCGCCATGAGTCCTCGGCCTAAGCTGTCGGCCCATATCAGCAATATTGCTCCAGTAATGCCCGAAGCAGGGATAAGGTGTTTATGGCGATATAAACCTAAAAGGCGCGCGCAGTGCGGGGCAAGCAAACCTACAAAGCTAATGGAGCCAATGCTTGAAACACAAATGGCAGTGAGAAGGGCAGAAATAGCCAATAACAGTAGCCGTTGCTTTTGCAGCGCTACGCCTAAGGTTTTTGGCAATATTTCGCCCAATGGCATTAAGTCTAACTGTCGCAAAAGGGGCACAATGGCCAATAAACTAAGGGTAGTAATGCTGGCGATGGGTATGATGCGTTCAAACGTTGCCCCATAGGTGGTACCCGCTAACCACATCATGGTGACCGACGCGGTGGAGCTGCCAAAAGTGAGTAATATTTGGGTTGCAGTGCCAGCAAAGGCGGTAATCACAATGCCAAATAAAGCCAATTGAGACACGCTGAGTTGTTGTTTTAGCCCCCATGACAGCAAGGCCATTACCGCACTACCGCCTACTAACGCTGCTAGAGTAAGCTGCAATTGATTGGCGGCGGGGAAATATACCAATACGCAAGCAATCAGCAATACTGCCACAGCACTTACCCCAGATATATCAGGGCTGGCCATGGGGTTTTTAAACAAGGTTTGCAACAAGGTACCGGCACAAGCCAAACCAAAACCACCAAAGGCGGCCAATAATACTCGCTGGTTAATCCATACCGCACCTATGTCTTGTGGCTTGGCTAAGCAAAAGTACAAACTAACAACTAACAAGCCACTGAGGGCGCCAATAACAAGGGTGGGGCTGGCGTGAATAAAGGGCTTTAAACCTAAGTGTTGAGTTTCTACCGCGGCTAAGGCCTTGCCAGAGCGTTGAAACAATAAAAACACAAAGTAAGGTGCACCTAACAGCGCTGTAAATGCACCAGTGGGTAAGCGATAGCCCAAGAACAACAAACTTCGTGAACACCACTCGGCGGCTAATACCAGCGCTGCACCAATAACAATGGTGATAAACCACTGCAGGGCGATATTGTTGGCTCCTTTGCTAAGCCTTAATACCAAACGTGTTAGATGCGGAGCCATTAAACCCACAAAACCTATCATACCAACAATAGACGTGGCCAAAGCAGCTTGGCTAATGGCTAACAGCAATATTGTCCAACGCCAAGGTTTTATGGCGAGGCCTAAAGCGGCTGCATGAGTATCACCCAATAAGAATAATGCTAGCTTAGGCAGTACCACCACACTCAGTAATAAACAGACCAACATCGGTAGGGCAGTTTGTTCTAACACCAGAGTATTGGTTTGTAATACCTGGCCACTTCCCCAAAGAAACAATCCGTCGGTTTGGTTTTCAAAGTAGAGCATAAACAACGACGATAGGGCCCCGGCACTTAAGCCTAAAGCCATGCCAATTAACACCACCGGTAGCTTACCGCCGCCGATCAGTTGGCTAACTGCTAGCACTGCTAACGAGAGTAAAAATCCACCTATTAGTGCGCCAAGCCAAACTAAATTAAGACTTGCCTCGGGCAATAATACGCGGGTTAGCACCGCGCCGAGCAACGCGCCAGCGGCGATGCCCAAGGTAGAAGGAGAGGCAAAATCATTATCTAAGCTGGTTTGAATCAGAAAGCCTGAGCTGGCGAGCAGGGCGCCGGTAAATAAAGACATAATGGCGGTAGGTAGCCAAATATTGTTTAGCATGGCTTGCGCCAATTCTTGGTTGGCTATCTCTGGCCTACTTAAGTAATAAGCAGCCATCAGCAACAGTAAGACCATTAGGCTAGAAGAGATGGATTTAACCACGGTTACTCTCCTGCCAGTTGAGTAAAGACTGGGCGAATGCTTCGGCCATTTTTAGTGATGAAAGTGGGCCGCCAAAACTAAACAAAGGCTCAACGTCAGAGAATTGCTTCTGCGCAACAAATGGCAATAGAGGCCATACTGGAGATAACATCATTCGTTCACCGTCGACTTGATTGCCGGCCAACAATAAATGGCTGTTACTAAGCCTTGGCAGTTGCTCTAGTTGTAAGTGAATAAAATCTTTACCGGGTAAGCCTTGTTGCCATGCGTAACGCAGCCCTAGCTCCTGGCTAATTGCGCCAGCTAAGCTCTTATCGGTAAATACGCGCAAACCATATCCCATGCCCACAAACTTGGCATAGGCCACGGCTTTATTGCTTAAACCTTGGGCGGCAATGCGCTGTTTTAACTCGGCTAATCGCGTGTTTAAGCGCGCCAATACAGCACTTGCTTGATCCGTTTTATTTACTGCTTTAGCAATGCCACTGAATACCCGCTGGGATTGCTTAAAGTAACTAAAGGTTTGTTGGTCAGCACTAGGGAATTGCTGATACAACAAAGTAGGGGCAATTTGCTCTAAGGCGTCTAATATTCGGCGGTGACGAAACTCATAACCAATAATTAAATCTGGCTTTAAGCGAGCAATAGTTGCGAGATCAGGTTCTTGGCGACGACCAATTTCAGTGACCCGTTCGGGTAACCTTGGGTGGTTAGTTTGCCACTTTTGGTAGCCCTTGGTGAGGGTTAAACCAACCGGTACAACGTCGAGCGTTAGCAGCATTTCTGCGGCAGACCAGTTCAGTGCGATAACCCGTTGAGCAGGCTGCTGTAAACTTACGCAGTTGCTTAAACACACCTCAGTAACTTGGGCAAAGCTTGGTGGTGAAAGAATCAGCATGAGCATAGCCGCTAAAGCTTTTGTAAAACGTCTCATTGCTGTTGCTCCGGCCACAAAACCTGTTGTGAGCCAATTTGGTGGCAAGTTACCGGGGTCTGATACACTTCGCTAACGTCTTTGGCATTGATCACTGAGCGGGCGTCTCCACTGCTCACAATTTGCCCGTGATTAATCAACATAGCTTGGTCGCTGAATTGGGCGGCCTGGTTTAAGTCATGCAATACCCACACTATGGTTTTGTTGTATTGTTGATTTAAGCGTTGGACGATCTTTAGCAAACCTAGCTGATGAGAAATGTCTAGCCACGAAGTGGGTTCATCGAGCATTAACACCTCGGTATCTTGGGCAAGAACCATCGCCAGCCAAGTGCGTTGCAACTCTCCTCCTGATAGGTCAGTAAGCAACTGCGACGCATACTGTTTTACGCCTGTTTCCTGCATCGCCCAGTCGATAATCTGCTTATCGTCATTTGAGATGTTTTTATACCAAGGTCGATGAGGGTGGCGCCCAAAACAAACCAAGTCAGCCACATTCAAAGTGGCGGGCACTGGGTTTCGTTGCGGAAGCAAAGCGAGCTGTTTGGCCAGCTGTGCGCGACTAATGCTTGAGAGCGGCTGTTGCGCAAAACTTATGTCTCCAGCGCTGGGCTTTACCAAGCCAGCCAATACCGACAACAAGCTGCTTTTGCCCGAACCGTTAGGGCCAATCAGCGCGGTAACCGCACCTTTGGCAATCTTTCCGCTCATATCATTGAGGATGGTATTCCCCCCCAATTGGAGGGAAATATGATTAAAAGTAAACAAAGACTATCCTCTAGAATTCAGCGTTGTAGCTAAGTGCGTAGGTTCGGCCTTGGCCTTTAAAGCTAAACAATTCAGGGGCTGAAATGCTGCTATAAAGGATCTGCGCACGTTGCGACCACAGGGTTTCATAATCTTTGTTAAACAGGTTTTGAATACCAAAGTTAACTCGGCCAATTGGCAGTGCGTAGTAGGCGCTGAGGTTAGCCAGTGAATAGCCTTTAAGCTCGCCGCCATTGTCGTCACTGTAGTCAGCCAATGTTTGCCATTGCAGTTCGGCGCCGTAGTTCAAATTGTCGTAGCCACCCCGTAGCACCGCATTTGAGGGGCTAGTTTCTTCTGCCGCTAACGCAGACCAAGAACCATCGGATTTAGTTTGGCTTTTAATTAGATGGGCTTGAACGCCACCGTACCAGTCTTCGGTAAACGAATAATTGGCTTGTCCTTCTAGGCCATAAATTCGGCGTTCATCGTCATTCACCACTACTGCTAAATTGCTTCGGTCGTAGGAGGTGGTTTTATCTGACAGCGAGTAATAGGCGGCTAATTGAACGTCGTAATCGGCTTGTGCAATTCGCCAACCAAATTCTAGCGAGTTAGTTTTTACTCCTTCAAGGCGATTGTCGGCAACGTTAATGCTGTCTACTAAGGTTGGGCCATCTCCATAAGTGCCATTGTAAGTGCCGTTACCGTAATACTTGGCGGGGTCGGGTAGGTTAAAACCTTGGCTAAAGTTGGCCCACAATTGTTGTTGCTCGGTAATTCGGTAAATAGCACCTAGGTTGAACAGCAATTCGCTGTAGTCAGTTTTTCCGCCTTCAATGGTATCTGGCGAAGCGCCTCCATAAGCACCAATGCCAGCAAGGTGCTGCTGCAATACACCAACGTTGTCGCCGACTTCGTGTTCAATGTATTGGTAGCGCAAGCCACCAGATATCGCCCAATCTTGGTTTATCTCCCAGTTTGCTTGACCAAAAGCTGACAGCTTTTGGGTATCAATATCTGGGTAGCGTTGCAGGGTTTGCACTTGTTTAAAGTTCATGCCGCCAGAGGATAGGGCGGTATTGGTGTCGTAGACTTTTTGCTTAGCAGAAAACGATTCTGACTCGGCATCTATACCGTAATTTATTTCTAAACTATCTATGTTCTTAATGAACAGAATTTTGCCGCCAAATACATCGGTTTCTTGTAACGATGCGCCGTATAGCGGGTAGCTATTGCCGGGAAGCGGAGACCCTGTTACACGATAAATTGATGGGAAAGGGTAAAACTGCATCGATTCGCTGCGGTAGTAAACCTGCGCCAACATGGTTTGGTTTAGCAAGTTATCGTGGCGATATTGACCATTAATCAAAAAACGCTCGGTGGCTGGTTGTTCCTCTAACTGCAAACCCTTTTGAATGCTAATGAGCTCAGGAGCACCAAAAATACCCGCTAAGTTAGGCCCTAGATAAGTACCGTATTCGGTATCTTGCTCGCTGTTGTAATATTGCCCCGTTAGCGATAAAAGTTGCTCATTGGTAGGTTCAAATTCAACATTACCCATAATGTCGATACTTTGATTAAACTGTAAATCGGTTTGGGTGATATCAGGCAGAATCATTTGCCCATCGGCATCATAAGCTGCACCGCGACCTTCATAGGCGGCAGATAAGCGGCCACGTAGTTTGTCACTGCCACCAGATACCGCTAACGCGACATTTTTATTAAGATCGTCACTGCTGTTAAAGCCCGATGAGGCATCTACTTTTAACTCAACCTTAGTCTCGTTTGCGGTGGCCTTTTTAGTGATGATGTTAATGATGCCGCCTGCTGCGCCAGCACCATAAATAGAGGTAGCACCAGATAACACTTCAACATGGGCAATGTTGAAAGGATTAATACTGTCTAGCTGGCGGCTAATCGCGCGAGTAGAATTTAACGATACGCCATCAATCATTACTAAGGCTGAACGACCACGAAGGTTTTGGCCAAAGTTAGTCCGACCTTCATTACCAAAATCAAAACTAGGGATTAAACGGCCTAGTGCGGTTTTTAAATCAGCGCCAGTATTAATTTCGCGTTCGATTTGTTCTGGGTCTATTACCCACATAGTGGCGGCAATATCTGAAATAGTGGTATCTACCCGGTTTGCTGTAACCACTACCGTATCTAAAGTAGTGTTGGCGTAGCTAAAGCTAGCAAATAACACCAAAGCTATAGGCGTTAGTGTTGTGTTTAAAGTGCTAAGTTTGTTCATTATCTTCCTTGAACCGTAGTGATTATTATTAATTTGGGGCTGGCTGAAATCGCGCATGCTGGTTGACGACCAACACCAGCGCGACCATCGCCAAACTAAAGACCCAAATAGGAGTGAGCAGGGGAATACCCAGCATTAAGCTAGCGCTAGCTACCGCGGTACCTATTAAGTAACCGGCGGTATGAGCTCTCGCTAAAAAGGCACTTCGTTTTGCTCTAAACGAAATCGAAGGATTGTTTGCGTAGGCCTGTTGGCTGTACCAGCTCGGTAAGCCTGAAATAGCAAATGCCATTACCGCTAAAGCCAACAATACAAATGACCAGTTTGAGAGAGGTGCACTGAGTAGCAGGGCTCCGACGAGTAGCGACCCGATTAATGCTGCGGGTAAGCGTGCTTGGCTGCGAGCAAACAAAGGAAGCAACACAAACTGATACACGATGATGATTACACTTAAATAGAGCAGTAATGAGGCGTAAATTTGGGTTGCTTGGGCGCCTTGATAACCAAAACCAATCAGTAGTGGCAGTATCAAATATTGCACCGTACTAACCAGTGAAGTGGTGAATACAGCCAGCAGTAAGATGTATTTGAATGGCAGAGACTCAGGAAGAGAGGACGGTGTAGCTAAAGGTTTGTTTTGCTCTGTCTCAGCTGGCCAGCCTGACTTCGCTACCAGGCAGTAAATCAGCGCTATTAAGGCAAACAACACTGGAGCGCTCAAGACCCAAAGGCCTACCAAAGGCAGCAGGGCGAAGCAGGGGCCTAGTAGTCTGCCAATAGTAATTGAGCCGCTGGTTTTAGCCAGTTGTCCAACATTGCTGTTGTTAATTATTGCTAGGTAGCTGTGCGCTAGAATGATAAATGCGCTGCTAAATAGGCCTAGCAGTAAGCGGCTGGCAGACACTAATAAAAGCGATGGTGATTCACTAACAAACAGGGTGAGGCAAAACACCAAGTTTGCGAGTAAAAAACCGCTAATCGCTAAAACAGTGCTACGCCACAAACCAAGTTTACTGAGCTTACTTCCCCAAAATGTAACGCCAAACCAATAGCTAATTAGGTTTACGTTTAGCACTAAGGCAACGAAGCCTAGGTCTTTTTCGGAATGGCTAAAACCTAGCAACAGCGAAAGCTCCGGCAAAAACGCCAGCACCAGTGTTTGGTTAAGACCTAGAAGAACTAACAAGCCGCGATACAGCAAAATACAACTCAAATACAAATGATAATAATTTGCATTATCATTGTGTATTTTTGTGGCCTATGTCAATATCTTCATAACAAAAACAGCAATAAAAAATAAACCTGCTTTTACAAAGGATTAGGAGAAGTGATGTTTAACGAAGCGCATTGGCATGCCGCAAACGTAAATTTGGTAGCAAAAATTTTAAGTGAGCTGCATTTCGAAGAACGGCTTCAGTTTGAGACCGACCATGAACATGAGCATGACGGCGAACCTCACCTGTTGCGCTCTTATTTGCTTGTGGGTGCCCAACAACGCTGGGCTTTTAAAGCGAAGAAAACTATTTGGGGCATGTTGCTTATAGACCCAAGAAGCATTGAAGTGAATGACCAATGTGTACCTTTAGCGGCTGAATTACTGCTCGACATTCAAGTATTAATCGATATTAACGATATTAATTTGGCAGGCCTGCTGGAGGAGATTCAACAGACCTTGTATAGCGATACGGTTCGCTGGAAACAGCAACAAAATGTCAACGCAACAGATTTGGTATTGTTAGACGAAACGTCCCGCCAAGCGTATTTAGATGCCCACCCTAAAGCCATCGCCAATAAAGGACGCTTAGGGTGGGGAAGCGATGAGCTTGCTAAATATGCGCCAGAATCAGCCAAAGGCATTCAACTTAGCTATCTAGCGATTAAAAAAGAACTGTGTAAGGTAGGGTTTAAGCAAGGCTTAGAGCAATCCACTTTACTCCGCGACACCTTGGGCGAGGCAGCATTAGCAGCCTTAGTGAAACCATTGCCTAGTAATTGGCAGGATGGTTTTTATATTTTTGCCGTTCACCCCTGGCAATATGAGCGTTTTATTCAAATTCAGTACGCCCAATATTTAGCGCAGGGAGAAGCGATTTATTTAGGCAGCATCAAGGGTGATTGGTTGGCACAGCAATCAATTAGAACCTTAAGCTCCGCTGACCAAGCGCAGCCTTATGATCTGAAAACAGCATTAACCATTCTCAATACATCTTGTTTTCGAGGGATCCCGGGACAGTTTATTGCGCAAGGGCCGCAGTTATCCAGTTGGTTGGCGAACTTAGCAGCGCAAGATCCCTTATTTAAGGAACGAGGCCTACATGTTCAACAAGAGGTAGCAGGCGTGTTTTGCGCCCATCCCCAGCAGCAAAAAATAGCTGCTGGTGCTTATCGTTATAACGAAATGCTAGGGTGCATTTGGCGAGAACGGGCTGAATTGCTAATCCCCAAACATCAGCGAGTCATGTCGATGGCAACCCTCATGCAAGAAGATAGCAACGGCGAAGCTGCCATTGTGGCTTTAATTAGTCTGTCTGAAATTAGCGCTGAAGCTTGGTTAAGAAAACTGTTTAAACATGTAGTGGTGCCGCTGTATCACTTAATGTGCCGATATGGTGTTGCTCTAGTGGCGCATGGGCAAAACATTACCCTAGTATTGGAAAATCATCAGCCTGCAGGCTGTACCATTAAGGACTTTCATGGCGATTTACGCTTGATTGATCAAGCATTCCCTGAGCTAGAAAGTTTAGATAAAGAAGTGGCAGATACCTTAACGCGCTTACCAGCCCACTATTTAATTCATGACTTAGTGACAGGGCACTTTGTTACGGTGTTACGTTTTGTTTCTCCCAAACTACAACGAATTGCGGTGTCTGAGCAGCAGTTTTATCGCTGGCTAGCTGAAGAAATCTGCGATTATCAAGCCAGCCACCCTGAGCTGAAGCCTCGTTTCGAGCTATTTGATTTGTTTAAACCAGAAATTGAAAAGATTTGTGTTAATAGAGTGCGGTTTAAAATTGGTTACGGAGATAGCGAAGAGCGTCCTTTGCCGGAGATTGGCAAGCCAATATCTAACCCTTTATGTTGCTAAATAGATTATTGGAGCAGGCCGTCTGTAACATCAAAGATGAGAAGCCAAACAGATAGGCTTATAAACTCAAATTTGCTAAATTTTCACCAACGCTAACGTAAACAATAAGGGCAAGCCCAGCTTACCCTTATTGTTTCTCGATTTACGCGTTTAACTTAGTCAAAGGCATTTTTTCTTCACCTCAGAAAGGTAAGGGTACAGAAACACAAAGCGGCCTACATAGAACATGATAAAAGCAAACCATAAGCCGCTATTCCCCCATGGTTCTAATGTAAAATGCACCACCAGCAAAAAGACAATTAAAGTAATTACGCTCGAATTCCTCACCGGTTTTGTGTTACCAGTGCCGGTAAAGATGCCGTAAATAGTTAGTCCGTAGCCGGCAACTAGAGGAAACACTAATAGCCAAGCCGACATGTCCTGATACAGCGTGACTAACTCGGGTATTTGCGTGAAGATTAACACTAAATCATGCTGGGTTAAGGCGATTAGCACGGTTAACAGTGCAACAAAAATACTAGTCCATTGCCAGTTTAAGCTTAAGGTGCGTTTAAGCAGGGCGGGGTTCTTTTGGCCAACAGCTTTACCGGCAAATACACTAGACGCATTGGCAATACCATCGAACATATAACTGACTAAAAATGTTACCTGCATCATAATTGCGTTGGTGGCGAGCACCTCTGCGCCTAGCTTAGAGCCGCTTCTTGCCATTACGTTGAAGAACACCAAAATGCATATTGTTCTTAGCATTAAATCGGTATTGGAGGAGATAATGGTGGCGAGATCTTGCTTACTCATTCGCATATAGCCAATGTATTGGAGAAGTGAGAAATGACTGCTCTTGATCACCAATATAAAACCTATCGCAAAAGTTGAGGCTTGGGCGATTAAACTGGCGTAGGCGACACCTGCCACCCCAAGATCAAAACCTAATACAAACACTGCATCAAGGATGATGTTAAGTACGTTGCCAAATACTTGAGTAAACAGGGTTTCTTTTACTTTGGCTTGACCCATCAACCAACCAATAATGGTGTAATTGAGAAGCACGAGTGGTGCGCCCCAAATGAGTATATCGAAGTAACTTTTAGCGTGAACAGCAACATCAGGTTGGGGTTCTATTACCGCCAGTGCACCTTGCCAAATGAAACTTTGAGTGGCAACAAATAAGAGTCCTACACACCCTGAAAGCATCAGGGGCCTAATTAAACTACTTGCGCGGTCTTGATTGCTATTTTTCCCCATAGCAATGGCACTTTGGCCGGTAGTACTCACCCTAAAAAAGCCAAATAGCCAATATAGGGTATTCATAATTACTGTACCAATGGCTACGCCGCCAATTAACTCGGTTACTCCTAGTTGGCCAATTACTGCTGTGTCAACAGCCCCTAAAAGGGGTTGACTTAAGGTGGCAATAATAAAAGGTATGGCGATTTTGTAATAATCGTTATGGCTTAAGGTCATTTATCTACATCATTAATATCAAAGGGGATTTCTAGGTAACTGGCGGCATTTAATAAGTTTTTTGTATACTCGTTAGTCACCAATGGCAGGGCTGCAATATCGTTTACTTGCTCTACAATTTTACCGTCTTTAAAAAACATCAAGCGGTCACACAGGTAACTTGCCACCGCGATATCATGTGTGATGAACAAGTAAGCAATGTTGCGTGATTGCTTCAGTTCAAGCAGTAAGTCCAAGATTTGCACTTGAATAGAGACATCCAGCGAGCTGACAGCTTCGTCGAGCAAAATAAATCTAGGATTGGCTGCGATGGCGCGAGCAATGCAAACTCGCTGTAACTGCCCACCACTTAATTGGTGCGGATACCTTGCTCGCATACTGTCTTCAAGGCCGACTTCAATCAGCAGTTTACTGATTTGCGCTTTTAATTGTGATTTCTCAAGGCCTTCATTGATCAGTGGTTCGGCAATAATTTGGGCAATGTTAAGTCGTGGATTGACCGAGGTATTGTAATCTTGAAACACTACGCTAACGGCTTTGTGCCGAGGCAACTGAGAGATTTCATTGCTGAATTTCACCGAACCATTATCTTGTGTTTCTAAGCCCAAAATAACTTTGCCTAAGGTACTTTTACCGCTGCCAGATTCCCCTACAATGCCTATGCATTCACCTTCATTTAAACTAAAAGAGACACCTTTTAAAACATCTTGGTAGCGTTTAAAAAACCAGCTGTCGTCTTTAGCAAAAGACTTAGTAATGTCTTTAAGTTCAAGCAGCATTTATACGCCTCCCATAACGTGTTTAAAGCGATTGATTAACTTCAATCTGGTATCTATCAGGTAACGGGTATGCTGGCTGGAAGGCGCGTTAAACACTTGCTGAGTGCTACCGTAATCAACCATTTTTCCTTGATGCATGACTAACACTGAATCGGCGATGTGCGATACCAAACTGAGATCGTGACTAACAAAAATAATGCTCGTACCAAAGCGTTCTCTCACCATTTGTAGTTCATTGATGACTTCGCGCTGGCTAATATAGTCAATAGCAGTGGTGGGTTCATCTGCAATAATTAGTTTTGGTTTTAGTACTAAGGCCAAGGCCACCATGATGCGCTGCAGCATGCCTCCGCTTAATTCATGAGGGTATTTGCTTAACAGGTATTGCGGGTTTTTAAGGTTTACTTTGCTGAGTACCTCGCAAAAAAGCTTTTTAGCATCACGTGTTGAATGAGGCTGATGTTGCTTGATGGTTTCAACTGCTTGGTTGCCAATGGTAAACAGAGGGTTAAACGCTGTCATTGGGCTTTGCATTATCATGGCTATTTGTTGTCCACGCATGTCTTGGCGCTGTTTGCTCGGCATTGTTAACAAGTTTTCACCGTCAAATATGGCTTGCCCACTCACGGTAAACTGCTCGCCAAGTAAGCCGTTAATTGCAGAGCAGCAGACGCTTTTACCACTGCCTGATTCGCCTAATATGCCTAAGCATTGGTCTTCTTTAAGAGTAAAGCTCACGTCACTAACTAAATGAGATTGGGTGTTTCCTGTTGCTACCGATATATTTAGGTCTCTAATCTCTAGCATTGTTTGTGCTCCGTTCTTGGGTCAAGCACATCGCGTAAGGCATCGCCTAACAAATTGCAGCAAGCCACCACAACCATAATGGCTAATCCCGGCACTATCATTTGTTCTGGGTTGGAAAACAGGACTTCTTTGGCATCGTTTAGCATGGCTCCCCATTCCGCCGTTGGCGGCTGTACCCCAAGGCCAAGAAACGACAGGGTAGAGATACTTAAGATAATCCAACCTAAATCAAGTGTGGCTAAAATGATCACTTCAGCGGTGATATTGGGCGCCAGGTGTTTAGCGAAGATAAAGCGCTGCGGAGACTTGACTGTTTTCGAGTACAACATGTAGTTTTTGTGATTAAACGAAATCACCGAGCCACGCACAATACGTACGTACCAGGCTATTTTTGCGATGAAATTGGCCAAAATAATGTTGCCGATCCCCGGCCCTAGAATGCCAACAATACTTAGAACAATGATTTCATAAGGAAACGACAGCATGACTTCGCAGGCACGCATAATTAAGGCATCCACCTTGCCTCTTAAATAACCCGAAATAATGCCAATTAACGCGCCTACCGCCGCGGTAATCACCATCGTGATGAGCGAATAGTAGAGGGTAGTGCGGATACCAAACAGCAGTCGAGAGTAGATACACCTTCCCAGATAATCAGTGCCTAAAGGATACTCTCCAGACATGGGTAATAAGGTGTTAATCACGTCGGCTAAGTTTGGATCGTGAGGCGCTAAAAACGGTGCAAAAGCCCCCATTAAGCAAATAATGGACAATAGAATTAAACATATTAGTGCGGTTTTATTATTGAGTAGGCGCTGGGTCATTGGTATTCGCCTTCTGATTTAAGGCGCGGATCGATCACCGTTTGCAGGATATCAATAATCAAATTCGACAGAACAAACAAGCAACCCATCACCAGTATGTAGGCTTGAATTACCGGGTAATCGCGATTAAAGATTGCCGATAGCGCTAGCCGGCCAAGCCCAGGAATGGCAAAAATACTTTCAATAACCACTGTGCCGGCAATTAAGCGAACCACACCAATACCCAATGCTGTCATTGAAGTTTGTAATGAGTTTTTGAGTAAGTGCTTCCAGATAACTTGGTATTCAGACAAGCCTCTAGCCCTAGCATAACTTACGTAATTATCTTGCATGGTGTCGAGCATTGAGTTGCGAATTAAACGTATATACGTGGCAATGTATGCCATGCAAAGTGTAATTGAGGGCAATACGTAGTGGCTCCAACTGGTCGCGCCGCTGCTTGGTAGCCAATACAATTTAATAGAGAAAAACCAAATCAGAATAAAGGCTAACCAGAAATTGGGCATGGCGGTACTAGCAAAAATAAAGGTTCGAACGATTTTGTCTAACCAATGATCTTTGTACACCGCGCTCAATACACCTAGAGGAATACTCACTGCAATGAGCAGAACTAATGAGATGCCAGCCAAGGTTAAAGTGTAAGGAAAGCTCCTCGCTAGTTCGTCAAATACAGAGCGATTAGCGTTAGTAAACGAGGTGCCAAAATCGCCTTGTAGCGAAGCACTTAGCCAGTGGGTATAACGCACCAAAAAAGGTTGGTCTAAGCCCAGTTTTATACGGATCTCTTCAATGGCTTCTTCGCTGGGTGTTGTGTCGTTTACCCTTAAGGCGACTTCGGCTGGATCTGCCGGGATTAAGTTAACCATGGTAAAGGCGATGAAAGACACCAGCAGTAAGGTGATGCAGGCGCCAAGCATTCGCTTAAAGATGTATTTTGCCATTATTAATTTTTACCAAAAATAGAAAAACTGACGCTCATCTCTGAGCGCCAGTTTATTACAGCAACAGTAGCGTGTTATTTAATAGACATACGCTGCAGCGGAATTTCGAATTGAGAAGGATTAAAACCTACGCCTTCGAGTTTATTACTGAAAATTGCACGGTTTTGCTCATAGGTTAGCGGTATATAGATGGCTTGATTGTGCAGCGTTTCTAATACATAGCTGTAGTGAGCTTGGCGTTCTTGTTCGTTGGTGGCTTCTAGGGCATCCAATATATGCTGGTCTAATTGAGTTTTTTCAGGAATGCCTTGCTGCGCAGCGTAATCGCCATAAACGGGTTTACGCATGCCACCCAAAAATGATTGAGGATCATAAGGAGTCCCCCAAGAAATATTGAATGAAAGGTCAAATTCGCCGTGCTTTAAGCGGTCGCGGTGGGCTTGTTCTTCTTCACCTACAAGCTTTAAGGTTAGCCCCAGCTTCGACCATTCACTTTGTAAGTACTGGGCAATGGTGCGCTCAACTACCTTGTCACTGTCGTAAGACAAGGTGATCTCAAAAGGCTTTCCGTCTTTCTTGCGCATCTTTCCATCTAATGTCCAACCGGCAGCGTTAAGCAATTGCTCAGCCGTTTCAACACTGTATTGGTAAGGTGCTAGATCAATGTCGGCGTAAGGTACATTGCGAGCCAGCAAGGTATCTGCTGGTTTCTCTAGGCCCAACAAAATGCGCTCGGCAATAACCGCTTTATTGGTGAGGTGGCTTAAGGCTTGACGTACTCTGGTGTCATTTAGGTTGTCGCTTTTTGAATTCAAGATCAGCATTCGAGTAGATACTGGCTCAGACAAAATTGTGTTAAAACTAGGGTCAGTTTCAAACTGTTTAAATGCGCGGGCGGTTATCAGTTGTAAACCGTACACCATATCTACATCACCACTGCGCAGAGCTAACAGTCTCGCTTGGTTGTCAGGGATAACCTTAGCAACAATTTTTTCTATTTGTGGCTTTTTACCCCAGTAACTGGCGTATTGTTCAAAGGTAGCTTGTTGGTCAACAGTGTTGCTGCTTAATTGATAACTCCCGGTTCCTACATAACAAAGAGTGCCGTCTTTGGTGGTTCCCTCTTTAAAACATTTAGGTGATAAAAAGCGAAACGGCCTGGTTACACCTAACTCTACCAAGAATGGGTAGTATGAATTAGCAAACTCCACCTCAACGGTGTAGTTATCTACAACTCGAACGCTCTGCTTGCCAGTTTCCTCTACTTCTAACATCAAGCGAATCGACTCAAGCCAAGTATGGCGATTACCATTGTCTAGTAGGGCATCAAAGTTTTGCTTTACGACTTCGGCATTAAATGGTGAACCATCAGAGAAAGTTACACCTTCACGTAGTGTGAATGTATATAGCTTACCGTCTTCAGAAACCGACCAATTAGTAGCAAGCCATGGCTCAAGCTTGCCGTTTTCACCTAGATGAATCAGACCTTCAAATAATAGGTTTTGAGCAAAAATTTCCCCCCCATAAAGATGAGGGTTCAAATCGCGAATATCGCGGTAATTAGCAAAGGTTAATGTTGAGTCGTTAGCCAATGTAGCTGGGCTGGTTATTAAGGCACTCGCAAAGCATGCAGCAAGAGTAAGCAGTTTCTTTAGCGTCATAGATTTCTCTCATATGAAAATGGGAATCATTATCATTTGGTGATATAAGGATGATAATAATTATTATTTAGCTTGGCAACCATGATTTGAATCAACTTGTTATTACAAGGCTGGGGAAAAAATGAATTTGTTGTCTACATACTGTAAACACAGACATTAAACGGCCTTTATCGCTGAAATTTAAGATGGAGGAGAGGCGGGTTATTTAGCCAACAGTGATCGGTGTTATGTATTCACCACCATTCTTTTTAGCGCTTTATCTAAAAAGATGTTCTTGAGTACACCTGAAATCTACAAGTGACAATGGTTAATTCGACAAATGAAAGTGTGGGGTTTAAACAGTGATTTGATTACTAGCACTGGTAAGTGCCTTGTTGTAGATCAGCCTTACATTAAGAAGCTTTCGGCTGTAGATGATAAGTCATATTAATGAAGGTTTAAGCTTAATGAGTGGCAAATAAAGACGCAGTACTTAGCAGATAAACTAGCTAGAACTATAGCTTGCTAGCCACTATCGGTACTTTTCTTGAGTAATAATTTAGTTTTTTATAGCCTAGTTATCACTTTTAACAGAAAAGCTTGTTAATGATTGCCTAAATTGATAGGTGGGTATATCATGGTCTTATTGTAATACAATTGATTATTTTAGGAGTTTGAAATGACAAAACCTGTCATCGGTTTCATCGGTCTTGGCCTTATGGGCGGCAACATGGTTGAAAACCTACAAAAACGTGGTTATCAAGTAAACGTGATGGATCTTAGCGCTGACGCCGTTGCTCGCGTTATTGATCGTGGTAATGCTACTGCATTTACGTCGGCTAAAGAACTAGCTGCTGCAAGTGACATCGTTCAGTTTTGTCTTACAACTTCAGCTGTTGTTGAAAAAATTGTTTACGGCGAAGATGGCGTATTAGCTGGTATTAAAGAAGGTGCAGTATTAGTCGACTTCGGTACGTCTATCCCTGCTTCTACTATCAAAATTGGCGCCGCTCTTGCCGAGAAAGGCGCAGGAATGATCGATGCGCCTTTAGGCCGTACTCCTGCTCACGCTAAAGATGGTTTGTTAAACATCATGGCTGCTGGTGACCAAGCGACTTTTGATAAAGTTAAGCCTGTTCTAGAAGAGCAAGGTGAGAATGTATTCCACCTAGGTAAACTTGGTGCGGGTCATACTACTAAGCTAATCAATAACTTCATGGGCATGACTACCGTTACTGCTATGTCTCAAGCATTTGCTGTAGCAAAACTTGCGGGTGTTGATGGGCAACAGTTGTTCGACATTATGTCGGCTGGTCCTTCTAACTCGCCGTTTATGGCTTTTTGTAAAAACTACGCTGTAGACAGCAACCCTAACCTAGGTTTCTCAATTGCTAACGCAAATAAAGATCTAGGTTACTTTAATGAGATGGTTAAAGACTTAGGTAGCGAGTCTCTTATTGCTCAAGGTACTTCTACTAACTTGCAAGCCGCTGTTGATGCTGGCCTTGGTCAAAGTGACGTACCTGTAATCTTCGACTATTTCACAAAACTAGAGAAGTAATTCGAAGACCACCTTACTACTGCATATTGGCTACTTGCTTAGCTAGGCAGTAGTAGGGTTCAATCTTCACCTCATCGTTACTAAAACTGCTTTCCAAGCCTAAATTCAAACTACTTTTTAGCGGGGAAAATTGTTTTCCAATCCTGCTTCATGTCTACCACTGTCCAGCCTTTTTCTTTGGCTTCATCAAGCCCTTTATCAAAACGCCCAATACTAGACTCTCTATCATAGGCCCATTCACGCTTGTCATCGGTATGGTGGACGTATAGTGCAAACCTTGCACCATCGCCGGCCGTTGTCCATTGCAGCATTTGTAAGTCGCCATCAGAATTGCCGAAGGCTGCGATAGGTCGGCGGCCTATTTGTTGATGAATAGCTACCACTTTTCCTTCTTTATCATCGTAAAAATCCAGCTCAGGCTGGCGAATTAGGGTAGGGGAGCCATCCAGCACTTCAAATTCCACTTTAATGCTGCTACCGATCACTTGTTCTGGTGGAATGCCATAAACTTGCTCGGTCCAAGGGCGCATAAATTCGATACCGCCGCCGGAAACAATGAATGTTTTAAAGTTGTTTTTTCTAAGATAATGCAGCAGTTCTAACATCGGCTGGTAGACCATTTCGGTGTAGGGTCTGCCTGAATCTGGATGAATGGCCTTAGCTAGCCATGCGTTAACGATAACTTCAAACTCAGTGGTGCTCATCCCGGCATGGCTGGCCATAACTAACTCCAAAATAGCATGTTCGCCACCGGCCAAAACACCCTCCATATCGCCTTTTAACACAGAGGCGAAGGGTTCTTTGGTTTTCCACTCTGGGTGCTCAGGTGCTAAAGCTTTGATACGATCGATGGCAAAAAACAACTGGAAATACATCGGTTGTTCGGCCCACAAGGTTCCATCGTTATCAAACACCGCTATACGTTCTGAGGGCGGGACAAAATCAGCTGAATCAGTGTTTACTACATTTTCTACAAAGGCCATAACTGATTGTTTAGCCTTACCCTCATTCCAGGAGGCTAGCGGAGTGCTTGTCTCGGCTGTTACTTTACCTACAAAGCACAAGATAAATAATAGCGGCAGCATGGTTAACCTAATGTTGTTCATCGTATTCCTTCCCTGAATCGTCAAAATATGCAGAAAAAATCAAACAACAGGACTATGGAAGTAAATCTTTAAATACGCCAATAAATATCCTAAATAGTCTCAAAGTAAGGCAGCTCGTCGGCTCCTTCAATAGGATTAACTGTTTGCTCTGCGCTATTGGGCGCTAATGGTTCAGGGAACAGATTGCTTTTATTTATTTAAATGATTTTGACGCTTCAAAGTTTCCAGACTGCTGCTACGCTTTTAGTGACTTTTCTAACAGGGAGCGTTTAGCAGATGCTTAAATTTTTAAAAGATAGTATGACTTTATTGTCTGCTGGGGCACTAGGTTTGGCGTCTGCCAGCTTAATGGCTGCAGAAAAACCCAATATCTTGGTGATTTGGGGAGACGACATTGGCCAATCTAACGTAAGTGCTTATACCTTTGGCTTGATGGGTTACAAAACTGCCAATATCGACAGCATTGCCAAAGAAGGCATGATGTTTACCGACTATTATGCCGAGCAATCTTGTACTGCGGGGCGCTCTACCTTTATTACCGGTCAGAGTGTGTTGCGCACCGGCCTAAGCAAAGTAGGGTTCCCTGGCGCAGATTTAGGTTTACGAGCCGAAGACATTACGATTGCTGAAGTACTAAAACCAATGGGTTATGCGACCGGACAGTTTGGTAAAAATCACTTAGGTGATAAAGATGAATTTTTACCAACGGCTCACGGCTTTGATGAATTTCTAGGTAATTTGTACCACTTAAATGCGGAAGAAGAACCTGAGAATGTCGATTATCCAAAGGATCCTGAGTTTCGTAAAAAATTTGGTCCTCGCGGTGTAATTAAATCGTCTGCCGACGGAAAAATTGAAGACACCGGGCCATTAACTAGAAAGCGCATGGAAACTATTGACGACGAAACGGTAGAAGCTGCTATGGCATTTATGGAGAAAACCGTAAAAGCGGATAAGCCATTTTTTGTATGGTGGAATGGTACTCGAATGCATTTTCGTACTCATATAAAGCCTGATTTACAAGGCAGTTCTGGGGTGAGTAATTACGCAGATGGTATGCTAGAACATGACCGACACGTAGGTTTGTTGCTTAAAAAAGTGGATGATTTAGGCATAAAAGACAACACCATTGTGTTTTACTCTACCGATAATGGCCCACATATGAATAGCTGGCCTGACGCCGGTTTAACGCCGTTCCGCGGCGAGAAAAATACCAACTGGGAAGGGGCTTACCGTGTGCCTGCTATGGTACGTTGGCCGGGTAAAATTAAGGCGGGTGAGGTATCAAATGAAATCATGCATCACATGGATTGGTTGCCAACCTTTGCTGCAATTGCCGGAGATGACAAAGTAAAAGACAAACTGCTCAAAGGCCACAGTGCTAATGGTAAAGATTTCAAAAATCACTTAGATGGTTATAACTTCCTCCCATATTTGATGGGGAAAGAGGAAGTAGGGCCGCGTGATGAAATGTTCTATTTCTCTGACGATGGTGATCTCACAGGACTTCGTTATAAAAATTGGAAGATAGTCTTTATGGAGCAGCGAGCTCAAGGCACTTTGCAGATTTGGGCTGAACCTTTTGTTGAGCTGAGGGTGCCTAAAATCTTTAATTTAAGAATGGACCCTTATGAAACCGCAGATCGGACATCTAATACTTACTGGGATTGGGTGATTGATCGAGTGTATTTGCTGGTACCGGCGCAAACTTATGTTGCTAAGTACCTAGCCAGTTTTGAAGAGTTTCCACCTCGTCAAAAAGCAGCAAGTTTCAATGTCTCCCAAGTGATGGAGAAATTACAACAGCCTGCGTCTAAATAATTTACATTAATATCAAAAAAGGGCGCAACTCGCCCTTTTTTAACGTTTTTTTGTTGTTAGACTAATTGTATTAAGCCCCGATTGATTGTATTGCCCATCGAGATTCCCATGTGTTTTCTAAAGCAATGTTTTAAACTTTTCTTCATTCTTATCAGTCCTATTGTGCTAGCTCAGGAATATGTAGGTAATCAAAGTTGTGCTGCTTGCCATAAAACAGAAGTCGAAAACTGGTTGCCTTCTCATCACGCAAAAGCGATGCAGCTTGCTACCGAAGAAACAGTATTAGGCAATTTTGATGATGTGCGATTTGAGACAAATGATGGCTGGACAAAGTTTTTTCGGGACGAGCAAGGTTTCTATATAGAGACAGGAAAAAGCGACGAAGTAGGCAAGCGTTACTCAGTGCCTTATGTTTTCGGCTACACGCCACTGCAACAGATTTTGATTGATATCGGTAGTGGCCGTTTACAAGCTTATACTGTGGCTTGGGATTCAAGAACTAAAGCAAAGGGCGGGCAACGTTGGTATAGCCTTTATCAGCAAACCCATACTCCTGATACCCCGTTTTATTGGAAAAGCCAATTTAATAACTGGAACGCGCGCTGTGCCGAATGCCACTCTACAGATCTAAAGCGTGGCTACGATGCCGCAAAAGACGAATATGACACCACTTGGAGCGAAATCAATGTTAGTTGTGAAGCTTGCCATGGTGCAGCAGCTAAACATGTAGCCTTAAAAAGTGCTGATAACGCTGAGAATACCGATGAACCAAGCGCTAACTCAGGTTTTGACAAAACATTGCTTAAACGCAGCAATTGGATATTCAAGCCAGAGCAAGCTAGCGCCGAGCGTTTAGACAATGGACTTGTATCTTTAGACCATGGCCAAGTAGATCAATGTGCTGCATGCCATAGTCGGCGAACAGCGCTTACTGACGGGGCAGGACCGCACAATTTCTCGCAACATTTTATTCCTAGGCTGGCAGTACCAGATTTGTACCATGCTGATGGTCAAATACTTGATGAAGTCTATGTTTATGGCTCTTACAGCCAAAGTAAAATGGCCGCGGCAGGGGTGGTATGTAGTAACTGTCACGAGCCTCATAGTGGCAAAGTGCTAAGCGCGGATAATAGTTTGTGTGTCCAGTGCCATTTATCTAACCAGTTCGATACTCCTGAGCATACTTTGCATGAAACGGGTTCTGAGGGGGCCTTGTGTATCGATTGTCACATGCCTTCGCAGCGTTACATGGGGGTGGATGATAGAAGAGACCATAGTTACCGGATTCCCAACCCATGGGTAAGCGAAGCCTTAGCCTCGCCAGATGTGTGTTTAAATTGCCATCAAGATAAAAATACCGAGTGGTCTCAACAGCAACTGGAACATAAAAAAGCTAAAGTATTCGGCGCTTATGATGATATAGGCTCTGCTTTGTACCTAAACTTGCAAGACCCAACACTTGGCCAACAGCAGATTGCTTCATTGATATTAGATGAAGAACAACCTGCAATGCGCCGAGCGGTATTGCTTAATCATCTAGATGTAAATATTACCAGTAATCTAGAAGTGCTAAACACCGCAGCAAATAGCCCTCAAAGCTTAGTAAAGTTAGGCGTACTAAATGCGCTTGAATCAGCGGCTTACGCCATGCAGCTACAAATAGGCTTTGGTTTACTTTATGACGAGCATAAAAATGTTCGACTACAAGCTATTCGACTATTAGCTCCTGCATTTAGGCAAGCATTGCCTGAAAAGGCTCAGCAGCCCATGCAAGATGCTTTAATGGAAGCGGTGCTGACTTATCAAGGGCAACAAGATTTACTTTCAGCGCAACTCGCTTTAGCGGATTTAGCCTACAAAGTTGGGGATCTTGAACAAGCAAGCATCCAGTATTTAAATGCGATTGATCTTCAACCTAGCTTTTTGCCAGCTAAGTTAAATTTGGCCAGCGTGTACCGTGAAAGTAATCAGCTAGAAAAAGCCCAAGTCTTGCTACAAGAAATTTTGAAGGTAGAGTCCAATCATCCAATGGCTTTACATAACCTTGGTTTAATTTATGTGGTTAAAAGGCAGTGGGCTAAGGCGCTACAAGCCTTACAAAAAGCAGCAGACTTAGAGCCCGATAATCACCGTTTCGCCTATGTGTACTTACTAGCCTTGGAAGCCAGTGGTAACTTAGAGCAAGCAAAAAAACAGCTGGCCAAGCTAGAGGTGATGACGCCTGGTGACCCGGCATTATCTGAAATTCGCCAGCGCTTAAAGTAGTGGTAGGGCACTACCGTGATGTTGGCTGTAGTCGGCGTATTCCTCGCCGAAAAAACACCTAAACTGGCTTGGAAGTTTTAGCGTTTAGCTTAGGTGTTTAGCTCAGCTAGCAATTTGAAAGTGTCTAACCCTTCAGAACACCCCTCTTCGGGAATTATGACTTCACTAAATTGTTGTTATCTTTACTGCCGTTTTAACGGCGCGTTTCAAGTATTGCATCATCACTGGGCCTAGTAAGGGCAGAGCTGCAGCTACTTTGGCTGCAATTGATTCATTTAGGTCAATGCCGGTTCCATACATCCGCCAAAAACTTAGTTACGTTTGTTTTCTATGGTTTTGGAGAAAGCTTCTCAACCCCCTTTAGTGATTATGATCATGCTAATACCTTCAAACCTATTAATATGGTTGTATTTGCAGCCACTTTGCATGGCTAATTGTCTTTGCCAATTATGATGATGAGAGCTGATAGTCAAGAGTGTTCTGCTTCATTGTTTGAAAGCGGAATGTGTTTACAAAAGTACTGAGTGTATTGATGATATTAAGGGTGTAGCTATTCGATATCGCTGGAATATACAAGAGAGCAAATGTTGGAACTCATCAACAAAAAAGCCCGTAGCTCATCGAGCTACGGGCTTATATATGGTCGGAACGAGAGGATTTGAACCTCCGACCCCCGACACCCCATGACGGTGCGCTACCAAGCTGCGCTACGTTCCGAATTGAATCTGAATTTACTTATCAAACCGCTTAGTGTCAATACACGGCTAGCGTTTATACGCTTAAGTGCTCAGCGATTGTACAAATTACTGTTCTGGCTGATAAAAACGTTTTAAGTCGTTTAAGACTTGTACCAGCATTGGCACCGAGACTCGGGCATTACTAGGGTTTAAGTCACGATCAAGTACCTGGTAACTGCCAGATTGGTTAAATAAGGTAATTTGGTTACCCTGTAATACAGCTTGCTGTTCTTGGTTACCGATTAATAACCAATCTCGCTTACGCTTGGCATAGATATTTTGTCCATTGCTATAGTCGGCACTGTTTGATGTAACACCTAACATTCCTTCCAAAATAGTAGGAATAATATCGTTATGGCTCGTCTCATCGTGCATTAGCGTGGGCAGGCGATCTGGCCAAGAGATAAACAATGGAACCTGAGTTTGGTAGCGACTAAAGTTACTGGCATTACCCCAGTAGTTGCTGTTGTTATCGTTTAGCTCGTTTCCGTAGTCAGACGTTACCACTAAGATAGTATTTTCTATCTGACCCGTATTAGCGAGCTCTTGGTAGACTTTTTTAAGTTGTTTATCTACGTTTTGAGCGGCTTCGAAATAATGCTGCTTGATTAACTCCGGCGTTACTTTTTCCATACCTTCGCCACTAGCGTTATCGTATGCTGCTACGCCATTTAGATACAAAAAGTTGAACCAAGGCAGCTGAGAATATTGACTGTGTTGCCACATTAACCACTTTTGCAGCGCTTGCTCATCGCCTGCCGCACCACCAGGCCACTTGGTCATATCAAGGTTTTTAAGAGCACTAAAGCTTGAGCCTGCGATTTCTGGGGTGTTTAATCCTTTGCTGCTAAACAACTCTATTTGGTAGTTATTGTCTTGCAGAGCAGAGACTAAAACTGGGCTTTGTCGGCCTGCTTTTATACTTGGCCAATAGCTAGTGGGTAAGCCATAAAGCAGGCTTAGCATACCTTCTGGTGATTTATTACTACCACTAAAATGACTGAAGAATTGGCTAGAATTTTTAGCTTGTCGCCAGCTGTGGGGCATTGCTTCTTTTGTCAGCATGTCCCAGCGTAAGCCTTCTACAACCACTAGCATTAAATTATAGCGTTGTTCTACATGGCCATATTTGATGGGCGATATCGGGTATCGCATATTGCCTTGTTGCTTTTTCTCTTGAGCTTTAATGCCTTGATAATAAGCATCTACATCAAATATACCTTGCTCTTGTAAGAAGCTACGGGCAGTTAACGGATAGAATAACGGGTAGTTATTCTTTTGCTGGGTAATTGTTCGGTAGTTGGTTGCATCGGCCCAAGCATGCACAAAGTGGGTTAATACAAAACAAACAAATAGAATTGCCGCTAGCGGCACACCCAAGCGTTTGTGTTCTAATCGGCGTAAATATTTCCAACACAAACGGGCTAGCCACAATTCCAGCAAGAAGATAAAAGGGACTGAAACAAACAGTAAATTAAGTGTATTTGCTTGGCTATTTTGGTCTTCATCTAAGAGCAGCTTTAACAACTCAGGATTAAGGTGAAGGTTAAACGTGGCAAATACTTCGGTATCTACAATAAGTAAGCTGATCCCCACGGTAGCAAATAAAGCACCCACAAATCGCATTGACCGATTGCTAGGGATAACAAAGCTAAGAGGGAATAAGGTGAGTAGGAAAATCACAAAGGCGATAAATGAAAATTGCCCTAACCAGCTTACTAATAAATAGCTTTGCCCCAAAAACGTTTCTGGCGGCGCAGCTAACACTAAATAGCGTAAGCCAACAATTAAGGCCAAAATAATGTTAGATAAACAAAACCAATGTCCCCAGCTAATTAACTGAGACACTTTGTCGCGGTACTGTTTTGAGCTATTTACCATTGCGGGCTTTACGGTCCTTTGCTTTATTCTTATTTTTCGTCAATTGAGCTTTGAAGGGCTTTTGCAAATCCTTCGCTTAGCTTTTTACGTTGCTCCGGCGCAACCCGTTGATTGATCAAACAGGTGGTAGCATTACCGAGTACCATAAGGGCTAAATCGGTAGTTACATTATGATTATCGACTACTTTGAGTACGTCATTAAGTAATTGTTCCACTTGCTCTGTGGAATATTTTGAAACTATTGCCATTACTTCTCTGCAAATTTGCTGGTAAAGACGCGTATAATAACCCACCTCGTCAGCAAACACTAACAGTAAGAGACTATGAGCATTTCCCTAAAACACCTTATTTTACATTCACTAGAATTGACTGAAGACGGCACTATTGCTCTGCAAGCTAGGAGCGAAGAGATGGCTCATAGCGAAGAAGCGCTTAGTCTTATAGAAGGCCTACATCTCAACTACAGTGGGCGAGCTGCCAAAGGTTTTGGTTTCTATAATGAAGAGAACAATAGTCCTTTTAAGCTTCAGCTAGATGCTTTACTAAGTGAAGAAATCGATTTTCACCGCTACAGTGTAGATAGCGGCACTGTATTAGTAGAGGAGCTCAAAAAGTATGAGTTTATCGAGCAAGGTGTATTGTTACTGGCCAACTACGAGCATGTAGCGGGTGAATACCTGTTAATCATGTTGTTGGAGAATAAGATCTCTCCAGCCGTTGATGACAGCTTAGAGCTAACCGCTAGTCGCTATTTAGAAACAAGTTCTGTGCAGTTAGCGGCGCGCATTGATATTACCGATATGCAGCGTAATCCTGAGTCTCAACGTTATGTTTCTTATGTAAAGGGAAGGGCTGGACGAAAAATTTCTGATTTCTTTGTGGAATTCTTGGGTTGCGATGATGGTTTAGACGTAAAGGTGCAAAATGCGGTCTTAATGCAAGCCGTTGACGACTATTGCCAAGCGACCCAATTAGATAAAGAAGAAAAGCTTGCTTATAAAGGTGAAGTAAAATCTTATTGCGAACAGCAACTTAAAGATGGTGAAGAAATCGTAGTAGGGGAGTTAGCTAAAGCCCTGCCCACTGCCGAAGACACCGTAGACTTTTACCAGTTTGCCGCCGAAAACTACCCTTTGGAGGATCAATTCCCTGCCGATCGTACTGCGCTTAAGAAATTAGCCAAATGCTTTGGCCAAGGTAAAGGTGTGTCTGTAAGTTTCGAACAAAAATTGTTAGGTGATCGCGTTTTTTACGATGAATCAACCGATACATTGACGATTGTAGGTGTGCCGCCTAACTTAAGAGAGCAGTTAAAAAATAACAAATAACTTAATTAACAAGCATGAAAAGGTTATCAGTTTCAAATGTGTTGTAAAATTACCACATGGAAAGGTTTTCACAGGCTTGATAGGTTATTTTTGTTGTTTTATTACCACTGTTAGGTGATAAAACAACCGCTCAGGGCACGCGGGGCCTTGCTCTAGTGCTTTGTAGTATAATTTCAAAAGTGCGAGCTAAGTCATGTGCTCGCGTAGGCAATTGGGCTAGAATCAAGCGCAGCAAGTAACATTGCGACCCAAAATTATAATCATAACGACAGTTAAGGAAAGGCTAATGAAAAAGACAATTCTTGCATCTGCTATAGCGGTTGCTTCTTTAGGCATGGCATCTAATGCTTTTGCTGCGATTGAAGAAGGCCAGTTAACCATTTGGGTAAATGGTGATAAAGGCTACAACGGTTTAGCTGAAGTAGGTAAACGCTTTGAAGCTGATACTGGTGTTAAAGTAAGTGTTGCTCACCCTGATGATGCCCCTGGTAAATTCCAGCAAGCTGCTTCTACAGGCTCTGGTCCAGACATCTTTTTATGGGCTCACGACCGTTTCGGCGACTGGGTTGACGCTGGTTTATTAACAGAGCTTAAGCCAAGTGCTGAAAAGAAAGCAGCAGTTGAAGACTTCGCTTGGAACGCTGTTACTATCGACGGTAAAGTTTACGGTTACCCTATTGCTATCGAAGCTGTAGGTCTTATCTACAACAAAGACCTAGTACCTACCCCTCCTAAAACGTGGGAAGAGATTCCAGCACTAGACGCTAAACTTCAAGAGTCTGGTAAGCACGCAATCCTTTGGGATTACAACAACACTTACTTCTCATGGCCTCTATTGGCTGCGAACGGTGGTTACATCTTCAAATATGAAAACGGTACTTACGATGTTAAAGATACCGGTGTAGCTACAGATGGCGCGAAAATGGGCGCTAAAGTAATTAAAGACCTAATCGAAAACGGTCACATGCCTAAAGGCGCTGACTACGGTGTAATGGACTCTGCCTTTAACAAAGGCGAAGTAGCCATGGTTATCAACGGCCCATGGGCTTGGGATAACATGGAAAAAAGTGGCATCAACTACGGTGTAACTTACATTCCAACTATCAACGGTAACAAAGCTAAGCCAATGGTTGGTGTTTTAGCAGGTGCAGTTAACTCTGCGTCACCAAACGCTGATTTAGCGGTAGAGTTCTTAGAAAACTACCTTGTTACTAATGAAGGCTTGAAGTCTGTAAATGACGATGTACCACTAGGTGCTGTTGCACTTAAATCGTACATGGAAGAACTTTCAAGTGACCCTCGCATCGCTGCAACTTTCGCAAACGCTCAAGATGGTGAGCCAATGCCTAACGTAGCTGCTATGGGTAAATTCTGGTCTGCGATGGCAACATCACTAACCAACATCACTAGTGGTCGTCAACCTCTAGAGAAAGCTCTAGACGCCGCTGCGCGTCGCATAGCGAAATAATACGGTCATATTATTTCGGTCAGGAGGAGGATATTGGTCTATCCTCCTCTTTATTAATTTCGGTCAAATACAAAGGTTGTACATAAGATGGGTCTTTCTGCGTCTCCAGGTTTTATGCAGGGCAAGTATGCCTGGCTAAAACTGCTGCTGATCACAGCGATTGTGTTGCTTAACGGCTATGCAATTGTTTTGATGTATGCAGGTGGTGAATATGCATTTGCATTGCTCACCCTTGTTGTTGTTTCTACCGGTGTGTATGTTTTTACTACTAAAAAAATGTATGCCCACCGATATATCTTCCCTGGTATTGCTGGGATGGTGGTCTTCATCATTTTCCCTCTGGCTTATACGATAGGCATTGCGTTTACTAACTACAGCGGAACAAACTTGTTATCGCTAGAGCGTGTAGAGCAGTTGCATACCCAGAAGACTTACATGGCTAAAGGCGGTTCATTTGGCTTCCAGTTGCATCAAGCAGCAGAAGGTAAATACGTAATAGCTCTTTCTCAAGACGATAAGTTGTTTGTAACTCGTCCTGTTGAAGTTGTTTCTAACGCCGATGTTCGCGCTAGAAAGCTTACTCTTGAAACTAAACGGATTAAGTTGCAAGCAGTAGACGCTTTACCTACTAGTGAAAAAGCCCCGATTAAAGAAATCATTTCTCATCGCCAATTCTTCAACAACATCGTGCTGGTCACGCCTGAAGCTGATGAATTAGTCATGAATGGTCTACGCAAGTTCTCAGCAATGAAACCACTATATTCTCGCTTAGCCGATGGTGTAGTACTTAAAGAAAGTGGTGCCATTTTACCTGGTCCTTCTATTCTTCGTAACAACCAAACTGGCGAGCTGATGCTGCCGAATATGGAAACAGGTTACTTCCAATACATCGATGGTGATGGTGAATTTGTTGGTAGTCGTTTAGCACCTGGTTTCACCGTAGGTGTTGGTTGGAAAAACTTTGAACGTGTCGCTACCGATAAAGGTATTAAAGAACCGTTTATTGAAATCTTCATTTGGACGGTTATTTTCGCCGGTGTTTCAGTAGCCCTAACATTGGCTATTGGCATGGTGTTAGCCTGTCTAATTCAATGGGAAGAGCTTAAAGGTCGCGCTTTTTATCGCGTGGTGCTTATTCTCCCCTATGCAATTCCCGCGTTTATCTCAATCTTGGTATTTAAAGGTTTGTTCAACCAAAACTTTGGTGAGATTAACGGTATTTTAGAGTCACTATTTGGCGTTAAGCCGGATTGGTTCACCGATCCTATCATGGCTAAGTCAATGATTTTGATTGTGAACACGTGGTTAGGTTACCCATACATGATGATCTTATGTTTAGGTATGCTTAAATCTATTCCTGAAGATTTATATGAAGCGTCTTCAATGGATGGTGCTGGTCCAATCAGTAACTTCTTCAACATTACTGTTCCACTATTGATGAAACCACTAACGCCATTGTTGGTTGCATCGTTCGCCTTCAACTTTAACAACTTTGTATTGATTCAGTTGTTAACAAATGGTGGCCCAGACATTATCGGTGCTTCAACACCAGCTGGTACAACCGACTTGCTCGTAAGCTACACCTACCGAATTGCCTTCCAAGGTGATGGTGGTCAGGATTACGGTCTAGCCAGTGCGATTGCGACATTAATCTTTATTGTGGTTGGTGCATTAGCATTGATTAACTTGAAACTAACTAAAGCTGATAAGACGGCGTAAGGAGAAGCTACTATGGCAATGGTTCAACCTAAATCATTGAAATATAGAAAACTAGCTACTCACGTAGTGTTATGTTTGTTTCTATGTTTAATTATTTTCCCATTATTAATGGTAATCACTATTTCTTTCCGTACGGGTAACTTTGCGGTAGGTGAATTGATTCCTTCAAACCCAACTTTGGATCACTGGCGTTTGGCTTTAGGGATTACTGTTGTAAACCCTGATGGCTCTTTAACTCCGCCTCCATTCCCGGTACTTACCTGGTTATGGAACTCGATTAAAGTTGCGGGTATTTCAGCCTTATTAATTGTTGCCCTTTCTACCACAAGTGCTTACGCGTTTGCTCGTATGCGTTTTAGAGGTAAGGCAACCATTCTTAACGGTATGTTGATTTTCCAAATGTTCCCATCTGTTTTGGCCTTGGTGGCAATTTACGCCTTGTTCAATAAGATTGGTGAATATATTCCTTGGTTGGGTCTAAACACTCACGGTGGTTTAATCTTCGCTTACCTTGGTGGTATTGCACTTCACGTGTGGACTATTAAAGGCTACTTCGAAACGATTGACCCAGCGCTAGAAGAGTCTGCAGCGATTGACGGTGCAACTCCATGGCAAGCGTTTAGATTGGTATTGTTACCGCTTTCTGTGCCTATTTTGGCGGTTGTGTTTATTCTTGCATTTATCGGTGTTATTACCGAGGTTCCAATGGCCTCAGTACTGATGCAAGACGTTGATAAACTCACACTCGCTGTAGGTGCTCAACAATATCTCTATCCGCAAAACTACTTGTGGGGCGATTTCGCCGCTGCAGCTGTTTTGTCTGGATTCCCTATCACCCTGGTGTTCCTCATGGCTCAACGTTGGTTGGTCGGCGGGTTAACAGCTGGCGGTGTTAAAGGTTAAATTATTTGGGCGTAGCTGCGAATGCAGCTACGCAAAACAAGATTGATTGCGAGTAAAGCAACGCTTTATTCAGTTTGGAGCTAATAATGGCTGATGTAATTCTAAAAAATGTACGTAAAAACTACGACCCGGCAATTCACCAAGATACCTTGCGTGATATTAACTTAGACATTCAAGATGGCGAGTTTGTAGTATTCGTTGGTCCATCAGGTTGTGGTAAATCGACGCTATTACGTATGATTGCTGGCTTAGAAGATATTACTAGCGGTGAGCTTAATATCGGCGGCAACTTCATGAATGACGTGCCACCAGTAGAGCGTAACGTAGGTATGGTATTCCAATCTTACGCTTTGTACCCACACATGGACCTACGCGAGAATATGTCGTTTGGTCTTAAGCTGAAAAAAGTAGAAAAAAGTATCATTGAAAAGCGTGTTAATAACGCTTCAGATATTTTAGGCCTAGATCCTCTACTTGATCGTAAGCCAAAAGAGTTAAGTGGTGGTCAGCGCCAACGTGTTGCAATTGGTCGTTGTATCGTACAGCAACCAGGTGTTTTCTTGTTCGATGAGCCGTTGTCAAACTTAGATGCTGCACTCCGTGTGAAAATGCGTATTGAGATCGCCAAGCTTCATAAAGAACTACAATCAACCATCATCTACGTTACTCACGACCAAGTGGAAGCGATGACCTTGGCGGATAAAATTGTAGTACTAAGCCCATTAGATCCAAATGCTGCTACAAACTTAGAGCAATATGGTTCACCGCTTGACCTATACCATAACCCAGCAAACAAATTTGTTGCTGGCTTTATTGGCTCACCAAAAATGAACTTCATTGAAGGTGAAATAGTAGAAGTAGGCGAGCAAGAAAGTAAAATTAAACTGGTAACTGGCGATATTGTTAGCGCTGCGGTAGATACAAGCCGTGCAAGCGTTGGTGATGCTGTTGAGTTTGGTTGCCGCCCTGAGCATTTGGTTGAAGATACCCATGCTCATGCAGAGAACTTTATTACAGGTACTGTAGTAGTTGCCGAGCACCTAGGTGCAGAGTCTTACGTTTACATGGACGTTAAAGGCTTTGATTTCACCTTTAAAGCGCGTAGCGAATTCCCAACGAACAATGGTGATGAGTTGCGTGTTGGCTTACCAACTAAAGCTAGCTACTTGTTTGACAGTAATGGCATTGCGTTCCCACGTACTGCCAAGTACAACAAAGACTAGAAGTTGACCGTTAATTCAAAGCGACCCTCGGGTCGCTTTTTTTTGCTTAAAATAAACTTAGCTCTGGGGAAAAGAATAAGATTTAATTTGGGGTTTTGTTTTCGCGTTGAACAATCTCTAGCAGGGCCGTTTGGATAAATTTTTGTTTTACCGACTCATCTGCATCAAAGCTCAGCCCGTAATGAACCCGTTCTGGAGATCGTTGTTCTAAGTGTTGGTTACAAATACTTGCCTTAATGCTTAATGTTTCATATTCATCTATTGGAAGGTGTAAATTAAAGCTTCGTTTTGTTAAGGGTAATGGTATTGGAGCGCTTATAAAGCCACCACCATTTAGCGATAAGTCTTTGAGTAAGCCTTTAAAAGATTCATTGCTGTCGCTTTCACTTTGCATTCTACAGGGTAGCGACACCGGTAAACGGCTATGTTGTCGCAAACTAATTTTTTGGATATTACGTGGATAATCTAATACCACCCAGCGTCCTACACTGCTCATTAACTTTGAAATTGAGCCGCGGTAAGCAAAAATAGTAGCGTTTGGATCGCCTTCATTAACGATTCTCACCACAATAGATTGACCTTCGCGAATTAAGTCTCTGGCCGCTTCCCATTGTTGGTCCATGCCTCTAGATAGAATCACGCACATACCTGGTTCAATACCAATCAAGCGACTACGTAAGCGCAAAGGGTTAGTTGGGGTAGGGATCTGCAAGTGCACTTCGGTTTGGCAGGGAAGGGCATTAAACTCATTGAGTAACTCAGGCGCTATCGGGTCCACGGCGTTATCTAGTGATTATTCAACATGGTTAAACCTTATCACAGTTAGTTGAATTTTGGTTTTTCCGCTTGTTGAGATTGAGAAGCAACTGCCTAAATGGTGGCGTTGTGGCTATAATGTGCCGCATTAGCGATAACGGACTGCAATATGAAACTATTTGTAAAAGACTTAACAGTGATTGACTCAACCTACTTATGCCCAGACCGAGGTTTAGTGGGGGAAAGTTGGTTAGTGGATATTGAATTGGGCGGATCGCTAAATGATATGGATATGCTGCTTGATTTTGGCCAGGTTAAAAAACTGATTAAACGGTTAATCGACGATAAAGTTGACCACAAACTATTGGTTCCTCGTCGCTCTCCATTGTGTAAGGTAAGCAATAGCGAAGGCTACACGCAATTAGACTTCCAACGTCCACATGGTAAAAGTATTCACTTACGCTGCCCGGATGAAGCCTACACATTTATTGACGCGGTTGAAGTGAGCAATGAAGCCTTAACTGCTTACGTAAATGCGGTGGTGCTAGAACAATTACCCAATAATATTCAAGACATAAACATTAACTTACGTCATGAAGCGATCGACGGACCGTATTACCACTACAGTCACGGATTGAAGAAACACGATGGTAATTGTCAGCGAATTGCTCATGGTCATCGCTCAACGATAGAAATTTTAGTGGATGCAGAGAGTGATGTTGACTTAGCCACTAGTTGGGCAATGAAATGGCGTAACATTTATCTCGGTAGCGCCAATGATGAGATATCAGTAAATGATATTAGCTTTTATCAGCAACAGGACTGGCAGCAGCATTACGCCTTTGCCTACCAATCACCTCAGGGCTTTTTTGAGTTAGTGGTGCCTAAGCAAGAAACCGATATTTTACCCTGTGAGACAACGGTAGAGAATTTAGCCGCTTATATTGCGCAAACCTTATCTAAAGCGATGGATGGGCATACGCTAAAAGTGATTGCTTACGAAGGGGTAGGTAAGGGTGCAATTTCAGAAGTATATCGATAAAAAAGGCTCCTAATTAGGAGCCTTTTTAGTGTTAGCTCATTGTTTACAAGGTAAAACGTTTTACCAATGAGTCTTGTTGTTGCGCCAGGCCACCCAGTTCTTCACTGGTGCTGGTGACAATTTCAATGCTTTGGTAGTTTTCGTCACTAATATCGGAAATGCGATTTAAGTTATTCGATATTTCCGCGCCAGTGGCTTGCTGCTGTTCTGCTGCTGCGGCAATTTGGCTACTCATATCCGAAATTTGGGTAATAATTCCCTGAATTTCTTCCATTGCGCCGTTGGCATCTGATGATTGTGAGATGCTAGCCTGCATTTCTGATGAACATTCTGACATTACCGATACTGCACGTTGGGCACTTTTCTGCAGGTTTTCAATCATTGATTGAATTTCTGTTGTTGAGTTAGTGGTTTTTTGTGCTAGCACTCTCACTTCATCGGCAACAACCGCAAACCCTCTACCTTGCTCACCCGCACGTGCGGCTTCAATGGCAGCGTTTAATGCAAGTAGGTTGGTTTGGTCTGCGATACCGCGAATCACATCTAAGATAGAACCAATGCTATTGCTCATGCTATCTACTTCGCCGATTACTGAGCTACTATGCCCCAGTTTTTCAGACAGTTGATGGGTAGTCGTGATGTTATTGCTCATGATCTGACGACCAGAGTTAGAGGCCTCTTCCACTTCCATTACTTTTTCCAAAGTAATGTTCGCGCTCTTGGCTACTTCTCTTACCGATTGTTCCATCTCGGTCATGGCGGCGGCAACAGAGGCCGTTTCTTGACGTTGATTATTGAGCTCTTCTTTAGCGGTATTTAGGGTCGTGGAGTTACCCTGAGATACATTCGACAGGCTTTCTGCCGCTTGGCTTATGTCATTTAGCACCGAGCGCATCTGCTCCATCATACTGTTGGCTGAGTCCGCAAGTTGTCCAAACTCATTAGTACTTTGGTAGTTTACCGTTTCCGTCATGTCTCCCGCTGCAGCTGCCTTAAGCGTTTTAAGTAACTGATTTAGCGGTTGTTTGATTGAACCTGCCACGTTCCAAGCAACGAGTAACGCTAAAGGAATGGCAATAATCATCGCGGTTATTAGCTGAATACGGCTTGATTCAAGCATCTTATTTGCATTAGACGCCGCCATATCGACTTGAGCATTTGCAATATCATTGATTGCTGAAAGCTGGCTAATGGCATCAGTAATTTGCACTGCAGTGTCGGCTACTCGTAGTGAGATAGCTTCTTTAACTTTGGCGACTTCTAAATGATTGGCAAGTACGCCATCATCTTTGGTTGAGTCTTTTACAAACTGGTCAATTTGGTGACCCATGTCGTTGCGCAACTCTGGAATTTCGTCTTCTAAATCAGAGGTGGCGCTCATGAAGTTTTTAATAAGCTTGTTATTTCGCTTCAAAATCACTGCAATTTTTTTAGACTCTACAGTGTTTAAACCTTCCAAAGTGTTTAGCTCAATTACCGCCATTGCATTCAGAAAGCTTTCGGCTGCCCAACGAATGTAGTCATCGTTTAGCTCTACCACTTTGTCTGAGAGGTTCTTTTTAAGCTGTGGCAACATTACCGTGAGTTGGTTGGAGCTACGCTTTACTGATTTCAGTTCTGACAAGTAATTTAAGTTGTCGTCCATCACTTGTTTAGCAACCTGAAAGTAGTTCTGATCTAGGCTGTTTAGCGTGTCTAAACGAGCTTCTAGTTCAGCGTTGCCTTCGGCCATCGAACGCAAGGTGCCTAAAGATGAAATGAACACTAATTCACTTTGCTCAAACGACTCGCTGCTTGCTTTGATAACTTTAGTATCAGCAGAGGTTAATGCATCTTTAAAGTATTTGTCTGCGGTCAGCAAATCTACGGCAAACTCACTACTTTGAATAACCAAAGGTGTGGCTTCTTCGGTCACCACGTCAAGCTGTTGGTTAAACTGACTGCCCGTTTGTAGTGACAATACATTAGTTAACACCATCATTAGAACCAAAAAACCAAATCCGATGTTTACTCGATGAACAATAGAAATGTTTTTAAAAAATTGGAGCGATGAGGCTACGTTTAGTGACTTTTTTTTCATAATTCCTCGACCAACCGATCTGTTAGCTATTTATAGTTTTTATATTATTTTATTTAGTAAAAAGTATGCCTTTAGTTGGCTATTCTTACTATGCAAGAGATCACAACTCTAGACGCTGGAAGCCCTTTTATACTGATAATAGCGGCCAACTTAACAAAGACTTTACCTTTTAAAATATAAAGCAAAATAAATTGTACAAATATAGAACAATCACAAGCAATTTGTAGAAATACTTCGCGCTAGATTAGGTCTAGCTCGTAAAATAGTTTATAAATAGACTTCTCCCGAATATCTGGTTTTTGGAACGCATTAATGGCTGATTCATCGCCCATCAAGTGGCGCGTTTTACATACTCGTAACACTGCGTTCTTTAGCAAGATGAACAAACAAACTATCGCTTTCGCTTTATTTACCAGCTTATTGCTAGTTGGTTGTAGTAGCGCAGTTTTTAGTGATCTTTTTGTGAGTTACGACGAGCAACTTAATGCTAGTCGTTATCAAATGGGGTCTGGGCAGTTCGAGTTAGCCTCGGACCTTATTTCTGAAGGCAGTAAAAGCAATAATAACTACTATCTTAAGCAGTTGGAAAAAGGCCGCTTATCTTATCTAGCGGGTGATTTTTCTAGCAGTCAGGCTCATTTTACCCACGTTGATGAGCAGCTCACTTGGTTGTCTCGCCAAGCTGAGTATCGTTTATCTACCGGCTTACAAAATGTTTCAGCCTTAGCAACCAACGACAATTTTATTGAGTATCACGTGCCAGTTTACGAGCAAGTGATGTTACATCATTATCAAGCCATCAATTACTTGCACAGCGACGGTTTGGAGTCTGCGCTGATTGAAATCCGCCGCGCCGGATTGATTCAACAGCAAGCTATGCAAGAAGTGCCGGTGACTTTAGAAGAGCAACTTCGTGATTACAAGTCGCAGTATGATGACCTAATGACGGATTACCCGCAGCTAAAAACTCAAGACAAAGCCTTAGCGAACGCCTTTCAAAACGGCTTGAGTTTTACGCTATCAGCCGTTTTATATTTGGCCGCAGGGCAAGAAGATGATGCTTACATTGATTACCGAAAAGCGCTAGCGCTAGCGCCAAACAACGGTTATTTGCAAGCAGAAGTCGCTCGTTTGGGCCAAAAGCTAGCCATGAGTGATTACCAAGAATACACACCAGCCAAAGCTAAAGCCTTAACCAAGCAGCAGGGGTTATTGGTTGTGTTGCACGAACAATCAATTGTGGCAGCGCGCCAAGAGGCTCGCTTTACTTTACCCCTATATAATCATAATCGTTGGGAAACCTACACAGTCGCGCTACCTGTTATTTCAGGGAATGCGCAAATAGCTATACCGCAATGGATGAAAGTGGGTAACGAGCGATTCTCCAGTGAGCGCTTAGTGCAGTTTGATGAGCTAGCAGCTAAGCAGTTACAACAAGATTTACCCGCAATATTACTGCGGCAAATTTTGCGTGTGATAACCAAAGATCAATTTCGTCGTGAAGTGAATAAAGATAAAGCAGATGACGAAGAAAACTGGGCAAACGCGTTGGTGAATGTGTACAACATTGCGTCGGAGCGGGCAGATACACGCAATTGGCAAACCTTACCAGCCTTGGCGCAAGTGGCGATTAAGCCTCTGCCAGCTGGCGAACATACTCTAAAATTTGAAGGCTTGTTGCAAAACCAAGCAGCAATTAATATAACTGCTGGTAGAGTAACCTTAATACTGACTAATGATTTGGGCTCTCCAGCTCAAATATTTAATTTATAAAGAGGGTAAAGCTATGAAATATTTGCTGTTATTAACTGCACTGCTTGTCGTAGGCTGTACCACCGACACCTCTGGCATTTCGGCAGATTCAGATAAGCCCGATGGGAAGCAATGGCTAATTGTAGACAATATTAGCTTGGGTCGAAAACTCACCGTTCTAGATGCTGCTACTCACCAAGGAATGGACCGCTTGCGCGGTGTGGCAACAATACAATCTTTATTCAAAGGTGACTTAGATTTGCAGTATCGTTTTTACTGGTATGACAGTAACAACATGCAAATTGATAGTGCAACTACCGCATGGACGCCTCTAAGCTTACACGGCAAGCAACAAATTCAAGTGCAATCAGTTGCCTTGGTGAATACCGCGAGCCATTTCAAAATTTATGTTAGAGAAGTTAAATAACAGAGAGATATCCCATGAAAAAACTCGTACTCGCTGCATCTGTACTAGCCCTTACCTTAAGTGGTTGTTCTACCCAGGTGAGCTACGGCGACCCGCAAGAAGTTGAAACAGTAGATGTTGCTTTTGGCTCAACCGACTTACAAAAAATTGCCGGTGAAATGACAGACTCGATGATTTCGTCACCACTGCTAACCGATATTACCAATAACAATCGCCCGATTGTGTTTGTTGAACGCATTAAAAACAAAACAACCGAGCATATTGATACCGAGTCAGTGACTGATTCCATTAGCACTAAATTACTGCAATCGGGCAAGTTTCGCTTTGTTGATATGACACGCGTAACGGCGGTACGTGAACAGCTTGACTTTCAGAACGATGGCGGGCTAGTTGACCCATCTAAAGCGATTGCTTTTGGTCAGCAAGTGGGTGCTGAGTATATGCTTTATGGCAACCTTTCAAGCATTGTAAAAACTAACAAGAAAACCAAAGATGTATATTACAAAATGACTATGCGATTAATGGACTTAAAAACTGGCTTAGTTGAATGGGCTGACGAAACTGAAATTCGCAAAGGCGAAACTAAATCTACTTTTGGTTGGTAGTTAGTACATGGGACCTCTGTTTTTAGATTTACTCGGTACGGAGTTGAGCGCTGAGGAGCGCGAGATGCTCCAGCATCCCCTTGTGGCTGGCGTTATTTTGTTCAGCCGTAATTATCAAGATCGGGCTCAGTTGTTAGAGTTAGTTCGTACCATTCGCTCTGCGAGTAAACAACGCTTATTAGTTGCTGTTGATCACGAAGGGGGCCGAGTACAGCGCTTTAGAGAGCAATTTTCAGCTATTCCTGCCATGGGCTTGATAGCGAAAGGCGCAGACACTCTTCATATTTCTCACCAAGACTGGGCTAAGCAACTGGGTTGGTTAATGGCTGCAGAGTTACGTGCTTGCGACATTGATATTAGCTTTGCACCCGTTTTAGACATTGATGGTGTTAGTGATGTAATAGGGCAACGCGCTTTTAGCAATAGCCCTAGCGAGATTATACGTAGCGCGAGTGCGTTTATTGATGGAATGAACTTAGCCGGCATGAAAGCTACAGGTAAACACTTTCCTGGCCACGGCAATGTAAAAGCGGATACTCATCATTTAGAGGCTCGTGATCCGCGCCCATACGCAGAAATTAAGCAGCAAGACATGCAAGTATTTGCCGCGCTTATTGCTCAGAATAAACTCGATGCAGTAATGCCTGCCCATGTTATTTACAGTGACGTAGATGACAAGCCAGCAGGGTTCTCGCAAATATGGCTGCAAAAAATACTACGTAAAGAGTTATCGTTTAACGGGCTTATTTTTAGTGATGACCTCAGCATGAAGGGCGCAGCAGTTGCGGGTAATCATATAGATCGTGCTCAGCAAGCCTTAGCGGCAGGTTGTGATTTATTGCTAGCCTGTAATGATAGAGAAGCTAGCATTAGTTTATTAGATGGCTTAGATCAAAGCTGTGTTGCGAATGCCGAAACCTTAGTGGGGAAAGCGTTTGCGCATAGTTGGTCAGAGCTCGAATCGCAAGCTCAGTATCGAGAAATTGCCGCTCGTGCTGCACAAATAGTGCAAATGAGTAGTGAATGGTAACAATTATAAATACACTTAGTTTTAGTGTGTGAATGTAAGGAAGGTATTGCAGGATGATTATTTATCTACACGGCTTCGATTCAACAAGTCCGGGTAACCATGAAAAAGTGCTTCAGTTGCAATTTGTTGATCCCGATGTGCGACCGATCAGCTACAGCACCATTCATCCGCGGCATGATATGAGTCACTTACTGAAAGAAGTGCATAAACAGCTCATGTTAAGTGCCGAAGAAGAAGTTGTTATTTGTGGTGTTGGCTTGGGGGGCTATTGGAGCGAGCGCATTGGTTATTTATGCGGGATCCCATCAGTGATTTTCAATCCTAACTTACATCCAGAAAAGAACATGCAAGACCGAATTGAACGCCCAGAAGAGTACATCGATATTGCATCTAAATGTGTTACTGAGTTTAGAACCAAGAACAAAGGTAATTGTACCGTGGTGCTCTCAGAGAATGATGAAGTGTTGGACAATTCCCATTCTGAGCAAGAGCTTAAAGCCTATTACGATGTTATTTGGGACAAAGAACAAAGTCACAAATTTAAAGACATCAGCCATCACCTGCAGTTGATAAAGTCTTTAAAACGCCTACCAAGTTTATAGAATCTTAAATTTTCATAAAAAGAGGGAATTAATCCCTCTTTTTTATTGGGCGCTTTTTGTGATCTTAATCAAGTTACGTATAATGAGCCCACCTTAGCTAGTTGTTAAAGGCATAACAAAAATAAAAGCCTTTGTAGTAGAGCTAAACACTTCAAGTTGTTACAAGGAAATATTCAAGCATGACTAGAATCGTTGTAGTTGGTGGTGGGGCCGGTGGTTTAGAACTGGCGACGCGCTTAGGCCGTAAACTCGGTAAACACGGAAAAGCTAACGTAGTGCTGGTAGATAAAAACCGCACCCATTTATGGAAGCCGCTATTACATGAAGTGGCTACCGGCTCTTTAGATGCAGGCATTGACGCTTTGAGCTATCGCTCACATGCTGCTAATCATGGCTTTGAATTTCAACTTGGCGAAGTGGCTGATGTAAATCGTGAAGATCAATTGGTGACTTTAAAGGCCATGGTCGAAGAGGGCAAAGAAGTCCTTCCGGCGCGCCAGCTAAATTATGATTACTTAATCATGGCGATTGGCTCTGTTTCGAACGACTTTAATACCAAAGGTGTTAAAGACAATTGTATTTTCCTCGACAACCCAAGCCGCGCTGATTTATTCCACCGTCGCATGCTTAATCGCTTTTTACAATATTCGCAAAATGACGAAGCGCAAAAGGGCGAAAAAGTACGTGTTGCTATTGTGGGGGCAGGCGCAACTGGCGTAGAACTCTCTGCTGAGCTGCATAACGCCTTAGATCAACTACGCGCATATGGCGTGCCAAACCTAAGCCATTCAAGCCTAGCGGTAACCTTAGTAGAAGCGGGTGAGAAAATTCTCCCGGCATTACCTGTACGTATATCTAGCTCAGCCCATTCAGAGTTACAGAAAATGGGGGTAGATGTACGTACTAAAACGATGGTGACGGAAGCGACTGAAGAAGGCCTAACGACTAAAGACGGTGAACTGATTAAAGCCGACTTGATGGTGTGGGCGGCAGGCATTAAGTGCCCTGATTTTATGAAAGAACTCGGCGGCTTAGAAACCAACCGCATTAACCAGTTAGTGGTTCGCCCAACCTTGCAAACCTCGCGCGATAGTAATATTTATGCGATTGGCGATTGTGCGAGTTGTGCCATGGGAGAAACCGGTTTTGTACCACCACGGGCTCAATCGGCTCATCAAATGGCTACCTTAGTATTTAAAAATATTGTGCGCCAAATTGAAGAAAAACCACTGCAAGAGTTTGAATACAAAGACCATGGTTCCCTAGTATCACTCAGCCGTTACTCAACAGTCGGTTCGCTAATGGGTAATCTTATGCAAGGCTCAATGATGATTGAAGGGCGCATTGCACGAGTAATGTATATCTCGCTTTATCGGATGCATCAAATCGCCTTACATGGCTACATGAAAACTGGCTTAATGATGTTAGTAGGGCGAATTAACCAAGTATTAAGGCCTAAGCTTAAGTTGCACTAAGTTTATTAGTTAAAAGCAGCTCAAGGGCTGCTTTTTTGTGCAAGTGTAAGCTGAAAGAATAGGCTGCTAGTATCGTCGTATTAAACAATACACTTGCAAATCAGCGCCTTCCCTCCGATGATAGCCAAGGATATCATTTACAACATTCACTTATTCTATGTCTCAGTCTAGTCAGTTTGATCTCAATCTTTTACGTGTTTTTAAGTCAGCTTATGAGCATGAGTCAGTCACTCGAGCCGCAGAACAGCTTGACCTGACTCAATCGGCAGTTAGCAATGCACTTTCTCGTTTAAAAGAAACGATTGGCCAAGAGTTGTTTAGCCGTACTGGTCGAGGCATCAAGCCAACGCCATTTGCACGAGACTTCTATTCTAGCCTGCAAGCGCCTTTGCTTAACATTGAAGGGCTTATCGAAAGCGTTCAAGATTTTACGCCGACTACATCCTCACGTCAGTTTAACGTTTATTGCCACGAGGCGATGTTTCATAAGCTACGACAAAAGCTCGATATTGCACTGAAAGATAGCGCAATAGATGTGATGTTGATTGAACTGCCCAGCGATGAGCAAAAAATATACGAGGATTTGAGCAGTGAAAGTGTCGATGTTGTTATTGATGTATGTGCACCAGAGGGTTTAACCTTTAACTCTCAGGTCATTCAGCGAGATAAACTGTGTTGCATTGCTAATCGATCGCACCCTCGCTTACAAAGCGGAGCCCTGACCCAGGCTGCTTATTTAGCCGAGCAGCATGCAATGTTCGATATGCGCCGCTTTGACCTTACCTTTGTAGACTGGATTACTGATGAAGTGCTACCGCGCCGCAAAGCCTACAGTGAGCATAAGTCATTAATGGGAATGATAGCGGCCATATCTTATAGTGATGCCGTGGGAGTGGTACCTTGTTCGCTTGCTCAACAATATAGTGAGGTATTTAATCTTCAGTTAATGGATTTCCCTTTCAAAACTCAGTCTTTTGATTCTTATCTGGTTTCCTTATCTAAAATGCAAACTAACCCAGCTAATCAATGGCTTAGAACCTTGTTGATTGGCCAAGTATAAGCTCAATGTAATAGCTGTATCTTGGCTCATTACTGTCACACCATTTGTTCGCTAGTCTTCACTTAAAATAATAAACCTTACTTTTATCCTCAACCTGATATCACTTACGTAAATATCTGCTTTAGCTTAGAAGAGTTGTTTGCTGCCGAAGTGTTCGCCAAAATAGATTCAACAAACGAATTATATTTTATGACTGCAAGGATGCTGCGACAAAAGGTACGACATATGAAAAAATCTATTTTAACGGCATCTATTCTTTCAGTATTCACCACAAGTGTTATTGCACATAGCCATGATCATGATGACCACGCTGGTCACGATCATGAGCATGTAACCACCGAGTCCTTAGCAAACGGTAAAGGAAAACCTGCTTCTGTTCATACCATTGAAGCTAATAAGGCATTTGCCAAGACTCTAAACTTTGAAGACACAACGGTATTTTTTGATAACGACAAAGGATTAGTGGTTCCATTAGATGCTAAAACATCAATGTCTCTGCGCGATCGTTTCAAAAATTTGCACACAGGATTGGAAGCACACGACAACTCGCCTGATACCGTTAACCCTTCTTTGTGGCGTCAAGGACAAGCAAACTTTGCCGCCGATGGTTTGTATAAAGTTACCGACGGCATCTACCAAGTTCGTGGTACCGATTTAGCGTCAACGTCGTTTATAAAGTCGGATTCAGGTTGGATTGTTTACGATGTACTGATGCACGATAAAGCCATGGAAGCTTCACTAGAATTCTTTTTAGCCAATGTGCCAGAAGGCGGAGATGAGCCGGTAGTGGCAATGATTTACTCTCACTCTCATGCTGACCACTTTGGTGGCTCGCGCGCCGTTCAAGACCGTTTTCCTGAAGTGAAAGTGTACGCGCCTCATGGGTTTATTAAAGAAACCGTAGATGAAAATGTACTGGCGGGAAATGCTATGTCTCGCCGCGCGGCATACCAATACGGAGCTACGCTGGGTCAAGCTAATACAACCGGTATTGTAGATGCCGCCTTATCGAATGGTTGGTCGCAAGGCGAAGGTTATCAAATTACGCTTGTAGCACCCGACCAAACCTTTCCATCTGGTGATGAGCAAAAGTTTTTTGACTACGAGATAGACGGCGTGAAGTTTGTGTTTATGGACACCGCTGGAACCGAGGCTCCATCTGGTCACGTTGCGTACTTGCCTGAGCACAATACATTGTGGACTGGCGAAATGGTCTATCAAGGTATGCACAATGTGTACACTTTGCGTGGCGCCAAGGTTCGTGATTCGTTGAAATGGTCTAAAGACATCAACGAAATGATCAACGCGTGGGGCGGCGAAGTGGAGATGTTAATGGGCTCTCATTCTGCACCTATGTGGGGTAACGAGAAGATTAACGATTACATGAGAGCACAACGTGATAACTATGGTTTTGTTCACAACCAAACCTTGCGTTTAGCTAATAGCGGCATGGGAATACAGGATATTGGCGCATCAATTAACGATGAACTGCCAACTAGTTTACAGCAGTTATGGCACACCAACGGATACCACGGTACCTACAGCCACAATGCGCGCGCTGTATACAACATGTATCTTGGCTATTTTGATATGAACCCAGCCAACCTAGACCGCATGGGCGTTGCAGATGAAGCTGAGCGTTTCACGCAAGCTTATGGCGGCTGTGAAGCAGGTTACGCAACAGCAAAAACTTACTTTGATAAAGGTGAGTATCGCTTTGCTGGCGTAATGCTCGATCATATTGTACGTGCTTGTGATAGTTCTTCAGAAGCTCGTTCATTGCTTGCCGACAACTGGGAGCAGCAAGGTTATCAAGCTGAAGGTGCAGGCTGGCGTAATGTGTTTTTAACTGGCGCGCAAGAAATTCGCATAGGCACTATGCCTGGTTTGCCTAAAACCGCTTCTTCCGACCTTTTGTCTGAAATGACGATAGAGAACATTTTAGACTTTATGGCAGTAAAAATTGTTGCCACTAAAGCCGATGGCAAAGATTTTACGCTAAACGTAAATGTTCCTGATATTAAAGAAGTGCATTATGTGGAGTTAAGCAACGGTAACCTAAACAATATTCAGGTGGCTAAACTGGCTCCAGCAGATGCGACGTTGCATATAAATAAAGCTGATGTAACTAAGATTTTGTTAGAGCAAACAACCTTAGCAGTCTTGCTTGAATCAGGCAAAGCAGGTATCGAAGGGGATAGTTCAGTAATGAAAACACTGGCAGAGGTATCAATAGACTTTGATGGTTCTTTTGAAATCGTACCTCGCCCATCAAAAGGCCAAGAAGTAGATGCTCACATCTACAACTAGCTAACACAGAATATGGGTACCTGTTAGCGAGAACAAAATGGCCACATTAATGTGGCCATTTTTACTATTCTGTGGCGTGAATAATCGCGGACACATGGTTTTCAACCACTGTAAAAACCACTTTATCTCCTACTTTAAAATCGTGGCCATGCACTAAGCAGTTATATTCTTTTCCTTGTTCGTCTTTCAGTATGAGGCGGTCAATATACTCGCCAAATTTTTCGTTAGTAATGTCTTGGCCTATGAAAGCGCCTGCGGTACCTATAATGGCGTTAGCGCTTCCACCACCAATTTGTCCGCCGACTAAAGCGCCAATAAACGAGCCGCCAAATTGTTTACCTAATGAGGCATCTTTCTTTACTTCGCGAATATTTGATACCTCACCGACATGCCGAACTATATTGGGAGAGTTATCGAGTTGATCGGTAGGCACTTCTTTTTGAGGTGAAGTACAGCCTTGAATCGTTAAGAGTAGAGTGGCCAATAGGCAAGTCCGTAGCATATTCATGTCATTTCCTTATCGGTGCTTTATGTGCTTGGTTTAGCGGTAGAAAGTGCTCAGGAAAAGTATAATCCAATAAGGTGTTTTAGTTGGCGAAACTAAGTAAGCACCAAGAATTTTATTCATGGAAGAAAAGAGAGGGTAACCATCGAGAGCTGAATACCCAATTAGAGGCTTAGATATGGAGAGAAATTCAGGGTTATGGCTTATCTAACGCAGACTTAAACACGATAAAACTCATCATCAAGCTAATCCACAAGGTTACTGCATTCAGCGCCTCAAAACGCCAAAAATTGAGATTTATGGAATGAACTTGAATCGCTATATCGGCAAGGAGTAAAACTAAGATCCCCCATAACTGCCAGCGTATCGAAAGTTTCTGCCACAGCTTAGGGAAGATTAAACGAGTGAGTGGCAGGGCGCCCATAGCAAGACCAAAATAGAACCAGAAATGGTCGGGATAAAGCAGCCCCAGAATTTTGTCACCAGTTTGGCGTGAGCTGGCGGCAATCGCCAGCAATAACCACGTTCTGCTTAACAGCGCACAGGCAAACAGTACGCTGGGTTGATTCGCTAATAACACCGCTTAATTAAGATGCTGGCGTAGCGCTAGCGCTTTGTTCAGGCGAATTATCGTCGGTTAGCTGTGCTTGTTCATTTACCGCAGGACTTTCTTCAACAGCATCTGCAACGGGCAACGACTCAGCGCTGTTTGTTAGGTTTGTTTGCTCTTCTGGGCTACGGCGGATCTGAATCAGCATTCCCATTAATGGGTGATCAAAATAGTGAATTTCGCTGGAGCGAACTCGACGTTTTTGGTCAAATTTAAAGCTCTGTAGTTGCTCTTCTGTTTGATACTCGGTGACTAAACTACCGGCTTCAACATTGTTAGCATCGGCGCTTAACAGCACCACTTGTTGCTGCTCTTCTTCAACAGAAAGAGGCGCTTCTACCACCACTGTACTGAGTTCAGTCTCGGTAGTTAACGGATCTTCGCTAGCATTAACACCAAGCAACTCTTGCTCGGGTTCGTTGATTAACAGCTCTACATCTTCAGGTCGCTTAAGCAGCAGCTCTGTTTCAATGTATAAGTAGTGTTGAAGGTACACACGAATGCCGCCTTCTAATTCCCAAATCGCAGCAGCGGCTTCAGGCTCTACATCAAACGCTCCCACGGCAGTATCGGGGTCGTCAAACAGCGAAATGTTTTCAGCTGCTAAATCAAAGCCTTGGCTTTCCTCTATTATTGCATCGTCAGAGAAATTTAATGAGCCAAGTAAACGTCCGTCTTCGTTAAAACGGGTCGAGAAATCTTCACCAGCTTGAATTTGGTAGTGTTTAGCGCGATTACGCGGTGCAACTATTTCACGCCAACCAAGGTGAAGTAAGGGCGTGAAAGCAGCATGCTGTTTAAGCTTATTAAACTCATCATTTAGTTCTAGTTGCTGTTTGCTCAGCATTTGGCGTTTTGTTGAGCCAGTGATAGGCCAGCCTCTGCCGTCTATGCTCACCGGTAACTTATCAAATCGAGGGGCAATGCAGGGCTCTAGTTCATCATTACAACCAAATAGCGGCGCGAGTAATGGTTCGCTGGTATTTACGCCTAGCGTTTGTGGCTGCGGCCAATATTCTTGGCTACTTTCCACACTTACATTTCGCTTAAAAAAGATAACTTCTATGTCAAACCAGCGAGGTTCTTGAGCAACACTCGGTAAGCTGGTTAGTGTTACTGCAGCTAACGTGGTTAGCTGCAGGGCATTTTTAAGAGTTTGTCGCATTGGCAGTAAATTGCTCCAATAATGATTCGATCAAGCTTAATCGTTGTTCTGGGCTGTCGCTAGGTACCGCAAATTTAAGTTTATTTGCGCCTTCTAGGCGATAAATCGCTGGTTGTGATTGTAACAGGCTTACTAGAAAAGCGGCATTAACTTTTGTTGATTCGCCAAACTCTACCACACCACCTTTTGGTCCTGCTTCCACTCGCTTGATACCGAGTTCTTCGGCTTCAATTTTTAGCTTTTGTACTTCAAATAGGTTTTTTGCTTGCTCTGGCAATAAACCAAAGCGGTCGATGAGTTCAACTTGCAATTCACGCATTTCTGGTTGGTCAGCACAATTGGCAATGCGTTTGTACATGGTTAGGCGAGTAGTAACATCAAAAATGTAGTCGTCAGGCAGCAATGCTGGCACGCGCAATTCAATCTCACATTGGTCTGTTTGGCTTAAGTCCCAATTCAGGTCTTGCCCGTTTTTAAGCGCTGTTACAGCTCTATCAAGCATTTCCATATACAAGGTGAAACCTACCGCTTCAATTTGTCCGCTTTGGTCATCACCTAATAGCTCTCCAGCACCACGAATCTCTAAATCGTGAGTGGCAAGCGTAAAGCCTGCGCCTAAGTCTTCTAACTGGGCAATAGCATCCAAACGTTTAATCGCGTCTTTGGTGATAAGCTTTGGCGGTGGCGTGAGTAAATACGCATATGCTTGGTGATGTGAGCGACCAACTCGCCCACGTAATTGGTGCAACTGGGCTAATCCAAAGTTGTCGGCGCGGTTAATAATAATGGTGTTGGCGCTAGGGATGTCGATACCGGTTTCGATAATGGTGGTACACACTAAAACGTTAAAACGCTGATGGTGGAAGTCACTCATTATTCGTTCTAGCTCACGCTCGCGCATTTGTCCGTGAGCCACGGTTATACGTGCTTGCGGTAACCATTCACGCAGTTCTTGGGCCACGCGGTCAATGGTGTCTACTTTATTATGTAGGAAGTAAACTTGGCCACCACGCATCACTTCACGGCTTATCGCTTCTTTAATTAAAGCTGAGTCGTGCTCGCGAACAAAGGTTTTTACTGCTAAACGCTTAGCTGGCGGTGTGGCAATAATCGATAAATCTCGCATGCCGCTCATCGCCATATTCAAAGTACGTGGAATTGGCGTAGCGGTTAGCGTCAGAATATCGATATTAGCCCGCATGGCTTTGATTTGTTCTTTTTGCCTTACGCCAAAACGGTGTTCTTCATCTATCACCAACAAACCTAAATCGGAATACTTCACGTCTTTGCTAAGTAGTTTGTGGGTACCAATAATAATGTCGACTTTGCCGGCGGCTAAGTCTTTAAGCACTAGGTTTTGTTCTTTGGTGGTTTTAAAGCGCGATAGCGAGGCGACTTCGATTGGCCAATTAGCAAAGCGGTCGCTAAAGTTATCGAAATGCTGTTGGGCTAGTAGGGTGGTTGGCACTAAAACGGCAACCTGTTTACCGGCATTCACCGCCACAAAGGCAGCACGCATGGCGACCTCTGTTTTACCAAAGCCCACATCACCACATACTAGGCGATCCATGGCATTTGGCGTTTGCATGTCTTGCAGTGTGGCCCCAATTGCTTGTTGCTGGTCATCGGTTTCTTCAAAGGGGAAGTCGGCCGAAAACTGCTGATAAGCTGCATCGTCTAATTCATAGCCAAAACCAGGCTTGGCGGCGCGCTTGGCGTACACTTCCAGCAACTCGGCGGCAACATCGCGAATTTTCTCTGCTGCTTTTTGTTTGGCTTTTTGCCACTGGTCGTTGCCCAGTTTATGTAGCGGAGCGGTTTCGTCGTTTGCACCTGAATAGCGACTAATCAAATGCAATGCATTAACGGGAACGTAAAGCTTGGCTTGATTAGCATATTCAAGCGTTAAAAATTCAGTTTTTATGCCGCCATTTTCAAAGCTGGTTAAACCGAAATAACGACCCACACCATGCTCAATGTGAACCACTGGCTGACCAATAGTTAGCTCAGCCAAGTTGCGAATAAGTACATCGGGATTTAGCGTTTTGCTAGAGGCCTTGCGCTGTTTAGCGCGAACCTTATCGCCTAGTAAATCTACTTCGCTAATGAGTTGTATGTTTGGTTCTTTGAGTTCAAAGCCTTTGTCTAGCGGCGCTACCACCATGGCTAAGCTATCTTTGCTGGCAATAAAGTCGGCAATGCTGCTGTAGTCTTTCAAACGCAGCTTTAGTGGGCTTAGCAGGTTTTTAAGGGCTTCGCGGCGGCCTTCTGTTTCTGCAATAAAGCAGGTCTTTGGTTGCGGGTGATGCTCTAAATAATGACTAAGCGCTTGTAAGGGAAGATTTAAACGATGATTAACACTTAAATCGGGCAGGGTATGCGCGTCTAAATTTAGTTTGCCTTGGCTGCTACGTGCAGGGCCTTTATGTAGTTTTACTCCAGCAAACAGTTTTAATTCTTTAAAGCACTGCTCAGTACTTTGGTAAAGCTCATCGGGCGGCAAGATTGGGCGCGCTTTATCGTAGCGGCGGTTTTCGTAGCGCTCACCTAACTCGCTCCAAAACTGTTTGCCCGCATGATCTAAATCGCCCACCTTTAAAATAACGGTATTTGCCGCAAGTTGGTCAGTTAGGCTTTCGGTGTGCGCATGAAACAGCGGTAAGTAGTATTCGATTCCAGCCGGCATGATACCTTTAGATACTTGCTGGTATATAGAACCTGCATCACGGCTGGGTTCAAAACGGTCTCGCCATTGCTGGCGGAAGGTTTCAATACCGCTAGTATCCGTTGGAAACTCGTGAGCGGGCAGCAATGTGATGCTTTTGTGCTGTTCTGCACTGCGCTGGGTGTCGGGGTCAAATTCACGAATACTGTCGAGTTCGTCATCGAAAAAGTCTAAGCGAAAAGGAAAGTTGCTCCCCATGGGGTATAAATCGAGCAAGCCGCCGCGTAGTGCAAATTCGCCATGCTCCATAACTTGGTCAACATGCTGATAACCAGCACTCACTAAACGTTCTTTAAATGCCGCCAAATTTAGCTGCTGGCCTACCTTGAGCTGTAAGCTGTGTTTAGCTAAAAACTCTGCGGGGGCACAGCGTTGCAACCAAGTGGCAATAGGCGCTATAAGCACACTATTTTTATCGTGACTTAACTGATTAAGGCTTAATATTCGCTGCGATACAATGTCTTGGTGAGGCGAGAAGGTATCGTAGGGGAGTGTTTCCCAGTCGGGTAATAAATGCAGGGCACGCTGTGGCTGCAAGCCATTTACTTCTCGCTCGATTTGAAGCGCACTGCGAGTATCTTCAGTAAGAATAACAATTGGGGCGTCAAGTTGGGCAATATATTCTTGAATAACAAACGCTAATGCGCTGCCTGGGAGGTTGCTAACTTGTTTTTGATCGCCTGCTGATTCAGGACACGGTAAATTTAGTAACACAGGAAACTCTTATTTGTCGGCTTGCTGGCGAGCATCGGCTCGGGCTTTTAGTTGTTGGCTTTGCACGTGTAAGCTTGCTCGTACCAAGGCTTCTACGTCTTCATCACGAATAAGTTTGTAGCTTATTTCAATAAGGTGTTCGCTGCGATGGGCAATCGCTTTTGATTGCAATACCTCACCATAACAAAATACTGCGGTAGACTCTTCTGGTAGAAAAATCTTTAACTTGAGTAATTGGCCTTTCGGTAGTGCTTCTTTCCAAAAACAGTGTATTTCAGAACCACCAAACTGTTGGCTTAATGTGCGCTGTGCTGGACTGTCTTGTTGGACTAATACATAACTGAGTACGCGGTTCAGCTTTTGTTCTTGCGCATGTAAATAGCTTAGTAATTGCTCACCGGCTTCGCCCAATTGTTTAATGGCCCGTAAGCCTAATAATGATTGATGTTGACCAGGGTTAGCCAAAATAAATGGTTCGGGAATGCTAGCTTCAAATTCTGCAGTTGACTGAGGTAGCGCGCTGTTATCAATAGTTTCTAGATTAACGTTGAGCTGATGGGTAACACTAAAATACTGTTGATCCTGCATATTTCCCTACAAGCGCCGAGCGGCGAGTTATCAAATAGACCATGCTTAAAAGCGTAGTTGAAGGCGAAATTACAACAAGTTGTGTAACGGATTGCAAATAAACTGAATATCTTTGTTTTTTATGTGATTAAGCTAAGGATCTGACTTGTTGGGCTAACTGGCGCGCGGTATGATTAGCGCGATTTTTTACAACGCCTAGGGATGTCTGCCGCTTCGATGAAATTGATTGGCTTTATAGCATGGCGGTTCTCGCGAGGAGCCAAACAACAACGCTTCGCTTCATTTGTAAGTTGGTTCTCTACCTTGGGTATTACCCTTGGCGTGGCAGCGCTCATTACGGTGATCTCGGTAATGAATGGTTTTGAACACCAGCTCAAACAACGTATTTTGAACTTGGTTCCTCATCTCACGTTATCTTCTCAACAACTCGCGCCAAGTGCCTTAAACAGCGTAGCAAATGCTCCTTTGGTATTAAGCGAAGTAGTTTTGCAAAGCAGTACTAATTTGCATGCCGCAATGATGCAAGGCATTGATGTGACTCAGCAAGCTGATGCAGCGTTGTTACGTAAAAAAATGCTAATTGGTGACTTGGATAGCTTACAGGCCGGCAGCTATAACGCGGTTATTGGTATTGGTGTAGCAAACGCGTTAGGTGTGCGGCTTGGCGATACTATTCGTTTATTGGCCACCGATCGGCTGGTGTATACACCGTTAGGGGAAATGCCTTCACAACGTAACTTTGTGGTATCGGGGGTGTTTGAGTTTGCCGCAGAGGTCGATAAACAGTTCATCTTGGTGAATATTGAAGACAGCGCTCGCTTACTTCGCTCACCTGTGGATATGGTAAGCCAGCAGCGCTATTTCTTAGATGATCCTTTTCAAATTGAAACCCTCTCTAAACAGTTAGATGCCGCCTCGATTGAATATCAAGATTGGCGACGTTTCTACGGTGAGCTATTTGCTGCAGTAAAAATGGAAAAAAACATGATGGGTATGCTGTTCTGTCTAATTATTGCAGTAGCTGCCTTTAACATTCTTTCTAGTCTAGTGATGATGGTAGGCGAAAAACGCAGTGATGTTGCCATTTTGCAAACACTGGGTTTATCTCGCGACAAAGTTGTGATGGTGTTTGTTATGCAAGGTGCTTGGAGTGGCTGCATAGGCGCGGGGGTAGGGGCGCTAAGTGGTTGGTGGCTGAGCAATAACATTAACATGGTTATGTCGGGAATCGGTTTGAACTTTGCGGCTAATTTAGGCGGCGCAGGTTTACCCGTATTACAACGTAGCGACCAAATTATCTTTATTACGGTTGCTGCCATGCTGTTAAGCATTGTAGCTACCATTTATCCCGCTTGGCGAGCCAGCAAAATTCACCCTGCAGAGGCACTTCGTTATGAGTGAGCTTAATGCTCAGCCCGTTTTAGTGGCAAAAAATATTTGTAAAACTTACCAAGATGGTAGCCAGTTTACCGAAGTACTGCATGGCGTAGATTTTAGTGTTTACCCAGGAGAAGCGGTTGCTATTGTTGGAAGTTCTGGTTCAGGTAAAAGTACTTTATTGCATATTCTTGGTGGGCTCGATGAGGCCAACGAAGGCGAAGTAAGCATTGATAAACAACGTATAGATGGGCTAACGAGCAAGCAACTTGCAAAACTGCGTAATCAAAAGCTAGGTTTCATCTACCAATTTCACCACTTGTTGGGTGAATTTTCGGCAATAGAGAACGTAGCAATGCCGCTATTAATTGCTGGTCAGCCTAAAAAAGTAGCTTATGGCAAAGCAAAGAGTTTGTTAGAACGTGTAGGTTTAGGACATCGCTTAACGCACCGACCTGCCGAGCTATCTGGTGGTGAACGGCAACGTACCGCTATTGCCAGAGCCTTAGTGAATGAGCCGAGTTTAGTGCTAGCCGATGAGCCTACTGGTAATCTAGATAGCCACAGTACAGAGTCCATCTACCAACTAATTTTAGAGCTTAATCGCGATTTAAACACGGCTTTTGTGGTGGTGACTCACGACTTAGCATTAGCTGCTAAGTTTAGCCGCCAAGCGTATATGCAAGATGGCAACTTTGTTGCCAAAGGCGAATAGTATGCGCCTGCCTTTATCTTTTTTTATTGGCTTACGCTACCACCGCGCTAAAAACAGTAATGGCTTTATTTCGTTTATTTCAGCGTCTTCTACCCTAGGTATTGTATTAGGTGTGGCGGTGTTAATTATTGGCTTGTCGGTAATGAATGGTTTTGAAAGAGAGCTGCGTGACCGTTTTTTAGCCATTGTAAGCCATGGGGAGTTAGAGGCTGTAAATCCACCTCTAAGTGACCATGAGCAACTATTAAGCTCGGCTACTAATAATAGTCAAGTATTAGGCGCCGCTCCTTACATTAGCTTTAGTGCTTTGGTACAAAAAGGCAAAACCATGAAAGCCTTGGCTCTTAAAGGTATTGACCCTGAGCTAGAAAAAAACGTGACTAATCTACATCAGTACGTGGGTGACGATGCTTGGCACGCTTTGGCCGAGAACCAAGCTCAACTGGTGTTAGGTGCGGGTATCGCTGATTTGCTAGGCGTATCGGTAGGCGAGCAAGTGACCTTGTTGCTACCCAAGGCTAATCAGCAAAATCGGCTCAGTTCGCCACAGCGTATTAGAGTAAAAGTGGTAGGCTTAATGAACGCAGGCGGCCAGTTGGACAACCAGCTAGCATTTATTAATTTGGCTTATGCTCAAAAGCTTATGCAGTGGCAAGAGGGCGTATCTGGAATTAGTTTAAGGGTTGTCGACCCACTGAAAGCCGATAAAGTGGTGCGTTCGGTAGCTAAAACCTATCCGCAGTTAGTGTATATAAAAAGCTGGATCCGCCAACATGGGTACTTGTATCAAGATATCCAATTAGTCCGCACCATTATGTATGCCATCATGTTATTAATTGTTGCAGTTGCTAGCTTTAACATTGTTTCCACCCTTATTTTAGCGGTGAGTGAAAAGCGCGGGGATATCGCGATTCTTAAAACCATGGGGGCCAGTGATGCCAGCTTGCTTCGCAGCTTTGTGGTTTACGGTTCTTACAACGGTGTATTAGGTTGCGCTTGGGGAGCCGTTTTAGGTATTGCCGGTAGCTTTGGATTACCCAAATTAGTCGGGTTAATTGAGAGTTTAATGGGACATACCTTGTTATCTGCCGATATCTACTTTATCGATTTCTTACCCGTTAAACTAATTTGGACAGATGTATTAGCGGTGGTTGGGGCGGCATTGTTGTTGAGTATGTTGGCCACCATTTGGCCTGCTTGGCAAGCCACCAGAGTGAAGCCGGCTCAAGAACTGGGTTAAGGTAATGCAGATGCAAAAAAGGAGCGATTAAGCTCCTTTTTTATTAACGACGTTTACGGTAACGGCGCCGCACGGAGTATCGCCACAGTGCGTTTATTGAAAAGTAACCAAGTATTGAAAAGATAATGCCGCAGACCAAACTACCTAACAAGAACGCCGGACCGATGGTCGCTATCAAATGTTCTAAGCCATGCCATGATAATTCTAAATGATAATCTGCAACGGGCTGCCCCAATATGCCGGTGCCTACGATATAACAAAAATAGAAAATAGCGGGAATAGTAAAAGGATTCGAAATCCATACTAATGCTACTGAAAGCGGCAAGTTTACTTTAAACATTATCGCTAAAGCTGCCGCAATAATCATTTGCGACGGTAAGGGGATAAAAGCAACAAATAGCCCAATTGCAAAGGCACCAGCTGCAGAGCGTCGATTAAGGTGCCACAAATTAGGGTTGTGCAACCAGTCACCAAAAAACTTAAGGTGTTTGTTAGCTTTTAGCTCTTCTGTTTTAGGAATAAATCGTTGTATCGTCTTTTTTGGCATATAGTTTGTTATTGATAATAAACTTCTTATGACATATGAACGTCTTTTTACTAGCAAGTTTGCTAGCAATGACATCATCGTTAATCTGGCCTAGTTTACTGAGCCTACCTTTACTATATGTTAGCTACGTTGCACTAGCGGCTTTACTTTGGAAAAGAAAGCTCTGGGCTGCTGGCTTCATATTTGGCGTGTGTTGGATAAACAGCCATGCGCTGTATTATCAGTCATGGATTGTTGATATCCAACAAAAAGCGGCCAACTTTAGCATACATGGCGTGGTCTTGGCAGTTGATAATAATCAATACTGGCAAAAAGTTACGCTGCAAGTTGACCAGCTCGATACTAGATCAAGTTTAGCATGGTGGAAGCCTAAGCTAAGTTTGTACCATTCGCCTCAGAATAATCAAAGCCAAATATTACAACCTGGTCAATCGATTAAAGCTATCGCTAAACTTAAACCCGTATTTGCCAGTATCAATCCTGCGGGGTTCAATTACGCTCGTTGGCTCGTTTCAAAGTCAATGGTGGGGCGGGGTAGTTTGGTTTCGCACCAAGCCTTAGGTGAAGATGTGTCGTTTCGCGAGCGCTGGGTGGCGAATTTAGCGGGGCAATTAAGTGGTTATGAATATGGTGGAGAGCTACTTGCCTTAATGGTAGGTGATAAACGCTTGTTGAATTCTGAGCGGCGAACGCTGTATCAACAATCTGGTTTAGGTCATTTATTTGTTCTATCAGGTTTGCATTTAGGCATCGCAGCAATGTGGTCTTGGTGGCTGTTTCGTTTAATAGGGCTAACTATTCGAATGCCTCACGCTAGTGGTCCGTTGATCGCGAGTTTTGGGTGTTGCCTGATTTATTGCTGGTTGGCAAATTGGCAGCTATCAATGATGCGAGCTTTGTTGATGTATGGCTGTTTATTGGTGTTTGGTTTGACTACCCAAAGGCGTAACTTAGCCTCTGGCATTGTTGTTAGCGCTTTTATCATTCTGTTGCTTTGGCCGTTTAGTTTGTATAGCAACGGTTTTTGGCTTTCATATACAGCGGTATCAGTGGTTTTACTTTGTTTATGGCTAGGCCCTAGTAACAAGCTGCTGATGCTTGTTCTTATTCAAGCGATGATTGGTATCGCTATGCTACCGATTCAAGTGGCTATGTTTGGTCAGTTACCGAGTGGCGCTTTATTGCTAAACCTCGTCGCTGTTCCGTTATTTAGTATGATTTTGGTGCCGCTTAACTTGTTGTTAATGTTAGGGCTCTCTTTTGATTTTCCTGATGTAGAGAATTTAGCCGAGTTACTCAATAATTTGTTTGCGGTGTCGTTTCGAGGTTTAGACTTTTTGGCTGGTCTTCAAGCAGTGAGCTTTACAACACCCATTGCCTTATTGGGCTTGTGTGTGTTGTTGTTTAGTGTGTTGTTAACTGCGAGTGCAGTAGGTCGGCGCTTTGCCATTGCTTATCTAAGCGTTTTGCTGTTAGTTCCTTTGTTCAACTCATTTTGGCCTAGAAGTCTCAATTGGCAAGTATATGTATTGGATGTTGGGCAAGGCTTGGCTGTTGTTATTGAGCGTAATAACCAAGCCCTAGTTTTTGATAGTGGCCCGCGCTTTAGAAGTGGTTTTTCCTACGCAGAAAGCGTGATTCTGCCACTATTGGTAGATTTACGTATTGAGCACGTGACAGCTATTGTGACCAGCCACGGTGATAACGACCACGCAGGAGGAAGAAGGGTACTTGAAGAGGCTTTTCCTAAAGCGTTACGGTTTTATGGCCGCGATAAACGATTACCTGCTGAACGATGTAATGAGCAAATCAATTGGGGAGAGTTAGCGCTGACATTTCGTATGGCGAATTTAGGTGAGGGAAACAATGGCTCATGCACTTTGCGGGTTTTCGATGGTAACTACAGTTTGTTACTGACAGGAGACATAGAACAAATGGCTGAACAACAATTGTTAGCGGAAGGCTTAAGTAAAGTGAGTTTTTTACTGAGCCCGCATCATGGTAGTAACAGTTCTTCTTCTAACGAGTTTATTAATGCATTACAGCCCAAAATAGTGATGCATAGCAGCGGTGCTTATAATCGTTTTGGTTTTCCTCACACTTCAGTTACCGAGCGATATTCTGCCAGTGAGCAGTTTGTTACAGGAAAGGGCGGCGCCATTCATCTTGAAATTGGTGACCGTTCATACCAAGTCACTCAGCAGCGCTATCTCACTTCAAGCCCATGGTACCAACAAATCATCAGTTGGTGATTTCTCTATAAACCGCTAAACTAAGGCAATTTTTCCGATGGAATAACTCTGTTCTTATGATTCCAGAAACAGCTACTGATACAAAAGCGAACTATATCCGCTTATTAAGCTACGTAAAAGATCGCAAAATTGGCCTGATTGTCGCAATTATTGGCATGATTGGTTACGGTGCGGTTGATACTTTATTTGTGTATTCAATTAAGCCTCTTATCGATGAAGGCCTGTCGGGGGAAAACCCAGACATCATGACCTATATGCCGATCTTCATCTTGGGGATCGTGTTATTGCGCGGTATATGCGGATTTGCCAGTAGTTACGGGATGTCTTGGGTTGGTGGTCACCTTGTGATGAAAATCCAACGGCAAATATTTAATCATCTGATGTTAATGCCAGTGTCGTTTTTTGATAAAAACCCAACCGGCACCTTATTGTCAAAGATCACCTATGACTCTAACCAGGTGAGCACTGCTGCTACCGCTAGTTTAGTGAACTTAGTTCGCGAGAGCGCCACTATCATTGGCTTGCTGTGCTTGATGTTCTATAACAGCTGGCAATTGTCATTGATCTTCTTTGTTATTGGTCCTCCAGTTGGTCTTGCAATTAGTTCTGTGAGCCGCCGTTTCCGTAAAATTAGTACTCATTTGCAACATGCGGTAGGGAATGTCACCACCACCAGTGAACAAATGTTGAACGGACATCGTGAAATTTTGTCTTTTGGTGGTCAGCCAAAAGAAGCTGAGCGTTTTAACAGTGCTAGTAATATGATTCGACGTCAGCAAATGAAAATGGCAACGGTAAGTGCAATTGCTAACCCTGCAGTGCAATTTATTGCGTCTATTGGCTTATCGGTGGTGTTGTTTGCTGCATCTTCTCCAGAGCTAGTACAAGAGCTTACGCCGGGTACTTTTACCATTATTGTTACGTCAATGATGATGTTACTAAAACCGCTTCGCGTGATTACTCAACTAAATAACGATGTACAACGTGCAATGGCCGCTTGTACAAGCTTGTTCTCAGTGCTAGACATGGATCCTGAAAATGATAAAGGCACCTTCGAAACGCCGAGAGCTCAAGGTAAAGTGGTTCTAAAAGATGTGCAGTTTACCTACCCCACTAAAAATGAATTAGTGCTTAAAGGCATTAATTTAACCATTGAAGAGGGGCAAACGGTGGCGTTAGTGGGGCGCTCAGGTAGTGGTAAAACCACTATTGCCAGCTTGTTACCCAAGTTTTATGAAGTTCAGCAAGGCTCTGTTTTGTTAGACGACAGACCTATTCAAGACTACAAACTCGCCAATTTGCGTGAGCAGTTTGCCCAAGTGTCTCAAACAGTACACTTGTTCAGTGGCACTATCGCCGACAATATTGGCTATGCCAAAGAAGACGCAAGCCGAGAAGACATAGAGCGAGTTGCTGAAATGGCTAACGTGACCAGTTTTGTTGATAAGTTTGAAGACGGCTTTGATACCATTATTGGTGAGAAAGGTGTGATGTTATCGGGTGGTCAGAGACAACGGATCGCCATTGCACGCGCATTGTTAAAAGATTCACCTGTGCTGATTTTAGATGAAGCGACTTCAGCCTTGGATACGGAATCAGAACGTAAAATTCAAGAAGCGATAGATAGAGTATGTTCAGACAGAACTGCGATTGTGATTGCTCATCGACTTTCAACCATTGAAAGTGCAGACGTTATCGTTGTACTGGATGAAGGTGTGATTGTAGAGCAAGGTAGTCATGCTGAGCTAATGGCTCACAAAGGAACTTATCACCAGTTACACCAAATTCAATTTGGCGAAAAATAGTGACCTTTTGGTATCAACACGCGCGGCAGCATAAAGGAAAATTGCTTTTGTTACTGCCGCTTAGTTATCTGTTTCGTTTAGTAACGATTGTTCGGCGTTTAGCCTTTAATCGAGGCTGGGTGGCGAGTTACAGACCACCTGTACCCGTGGCGATAGTAGGTAATATTAGTGTTGGCGGAAATGGTAAAACACCGGTTGTTCTAGCCTTAGTTAAAGCAGCTCAAGAACGTGGGTTTAAGCCCGGCGTAGTGAGCCGCGGATATGGCGGTACTACCAAAAATTACCCTTACAATGTGACTGAACTTAGCGCAGCGGCAGAATGCGGTGATGAACCTTTACTGATTCACCTACGTACTCAATGCCCTGTTGTGGTGGATCCTAATCGTAGCCAAGCCTGTAAAAGTATTGTTGAACAAGGTGTGGACCTCATCATTTGTGATGATGGCATGCAACATTATGCTTTACAGCGCGATATAGAAATTGCCGTGATCGACTCGCAACGCCGCCTCGGAAATGGCCTTTGCTTACCGGCTGGACCGCTGAGAGAGCCCGCATCTCGTTTAGTTGATGTAGATTTAATCGTGAGTAATGGGCAACCTAGTTATTCAACTGAAAGCCATCTATTGCAATTGCAACCTAGTGCGCTGAAAGCCGTTAAGGGCAGTGGCGATATTCAAAGTGATAAACATTTTGATGCAGCCTTTGCAGGGATAGGTAATCCTAAGCGCTTTTTTGATTCTCTTGAATACTTGGGTTTTTCAGTTAAACAACGAATCAACTTAGAAGATCACCGGCCCCTAAGCCAAGAACAACATAAAGAATTGCTTGATAAAAGCGTGATTATGACAGAGAAAGATGCCATAAAATATCGCGATAGTGCGGGCACTAATTGGTATTATTTACCCGTAGATAGCGTGTTGCCAGAGCAGTTTTATCAACAGTTCTTCTCTTTATTACAGGAAAAATCTCATGTCAGTAGAACATAACCTATTAGAAATTGTGGCTTGCCCTCTATGTAAAGGTAAGTTGCATTTCGATAAACCTAACAACGAGCTGGTGTGTAAATTTGACCGTTTAGCTTATCCAGTGAAAGATGCTATTCCTGTTTTGTTGGTTAACGAAGCACGAGAAATGTCGGCCAATGAGTTACCGCAATGAAGTTTGTGGTAGTTATACCGGCGCGTTATCAATCTACGCGTTTACCTGCAAAGCCCTTACAAGATATTGCAGGTAAAACCATGATTGAAAGGGTGTACCAACAAGCGTGTAAGTCGGGGGCTGAACGAGTAGTGATTGCTACTGATGATCAACGCATTGTTGAGGTTGCTAACAGCTTTAACGCAGAGGTGATTTTAACCGCTGATACTCATGAGTCCGGCACTGAACGTTTAGCTGAAGTATGTGAGCGGCTAAATTTAGCCGACGATACCATTGTGGTAAACGTACAAGGCGATGAACCGCTTATTCCTCCAGCGGTGATTAGTCAGGTTGCAGGTTTATTAGATAAAGCGCCAGAAGTGAAGATGGCGAGTTTATCGGTGCCTATTACCGATGATACAGATATTCATGATCCTAACGTGGTGAAAGTGGTGTGTGATAAAGATGACCACGCCTTGTATTTTAGTCGCTCGGCAGTGCCACACGAGCGCGATGGTGATTGGCGTAGTGAGCTTTACTCTCGCCATATCGGTATTTACGCATATCGTTGTCATTTTGTCGGCGAATATTTGCAGTTAAGTCCTTCTCCTATTGAAAAAATGGAGAAGCTAGAGCAACTGCGAGTGCTTTGGCATGGACACAAAATAAAAATGGCTCGAGCGATAGAAACACCTGCGCATGGCGTGGATACACCCGAAGATCTAGAGAAAATCAGAGCCCTTTTTAATTAGCCTTTTTATAATGGTAAGTAACCAGAGAACGTATGAATTACATTCCTTTAAGTGAGCATAAAAAAGCATGGATCTTTAAACGTGCTGATTTACCCGTGAGTGAGGCAGACTCCAGCCTGATAAAACCAATGACCGACACTCGCGCTACGTTACTTTGGAAAGAATCCGTCAGCAAACAAGTGGATCACCCAGACTTTTTTAGAAAAGGGGATTGGGCTTTTAATATGGATACTTGGACTGAGCAAGGCAATTGGGAAGATGTTTGGGATAGCGATCAACTTACCTTGCCGGAAGAACTGTTAGAACACCTACAGTGGCAAGATAACACGGTGGTTTATTACTGTAACGACCAACACAATGTGATTGAAACGACCTGGGCAGTGTTTAAGCGATGCTGGAAGAACTTTCTTTTTATGGACGATGGTGCATTGTTGATGGCTAAAAAGCGTAGCGAAGTCGCGCAGTTTCTTGCCAATGGCAGTTATCAATACGGTAACAAACCTAGTTAACTAAATCGAAAGATAAAAAAATCCGAAACCTAGGTTTCGGATTTTTTGTTTAGCGCTCAGCAAATAAGATTTACTTGAACGGGCGGTGTGGTTCACCAGTGTAAAGCTGACGTGGACGACCAATTCGCTGAGTTGACTCTTCCATCATTTCTTTCCAGTGAGCAATCCAACCTACTGTGCGAGATAGCGCAAAGATTACCGTGAACATACTTACTGGGATACCAATAGCTTTAAGCACGATACCAGAGTAGAAATCTACGTTAGGGAACAATTTCTTCTCTTTAAAGTACGGGTCAGAAAGGGCTATACGTTCTAGTTCCATTGCAACATCCAATAATGGATCGTCAATGTTTAGCTCGTTGAGTACTTCATGACAGCTTTCACGCATTACAGTAGCGCGTGGATCGTAGTTTTTGTAAACGCGATGACCAAAGCCCATTAGCCGGAATGGGTCATCTTTGTCTTTAGCGCGTTCAATAAACTCAGGAATACGGTCTACCGAGCCTATTTCTTCTAACATAGTTAGACATGCTTCGTTGGCACCACCGTGAGCAGGCCCCCACAAACAGGCAATACCTGCAGCGATACAAGCAAATGGGTTAGCACCTGATGAACCAGCTAAACGTACTGTAGAAGTAGAAGCGTTCTGCTCGTGGTCTGCATGCAAAGTAAAGATGCGATCCATAGCGCGTTCTACAACTGGGCTTACCTTATATTCTTCAGTAGGTACTGAGAACATCATATTCAAGAAGTTTGCTGCATAGCTTAAATCGTTACGAGGGTAAACGAACGGTTGGCCAGCAGAATACTTGTAGCTCATGGCTGCAAGCGTTGGCATCTTGGAAATTAAGCGGTAGGCCGCTATTTCGCGGTGACGCTCGTTAGAAATATCCATCGAGTCGTGGTAGAAAGCAGATAAAGCGCCAACTACACCCACCATGATCGCCATAGGGTGCGAATCACGACGGAAACCTTGGAAAAAGTGGATTAACTGTTCGTGCACCATGGTGTGGCGTGTAACAGTTGTTTTAAATTTCTCGTATTGTTCAACGTTTGGTCGCTCGCCGAACAAGAGAATATAACAAACTTCAAGGTAATCAGCATGTTTTGCTAGGTCCTCAATTGAGTAACCTCGGTGTAACAAAATACCTTGCTCACCATCAATATAGGTGATTTTTGATTCACATGAAGCGGTCGCTAAGAAACCTGGATCAAAGGTAAAATACCCTTTTTTACCTAGAGTTCGAACATCAATTACGTCATGTCCCGCTGTACCAGACATTATAGGCAAATCATATGCCTCTTGGCCTGGCAGCGTTAGGGTGGCTTTATTGTCAGCCATAGCACGTCTCCCTTGCTTGTTCTAATTGTATTGTTATTTTGGATACAAAGCGCAGCACATTCTGACCCAACACTAGACCAAATGTCAATTAGCCTTGGTTGTGATTTATGGTGACTTATAGCGCTAATGTTAAATTTTCGATTTAAGTTGGCTGTTTCGTTGCGTTAAATTAGCTAAATGAAGGAAATGTTAATTGTATTTGTATTATGTGGGCGTTATACTTTGCTCGAAGTATAGCGCTAGTCCGAGCATTTTTTGCGCAATATAAATGGTAGTTTTTAGACTTTAGTCTAGTTTATGGCCTTAAGTTCACAAAATTAACATTATCGCAACTCGATGCCCTGTCCAGAGCTTCACTTTATAATCATAATAATACTCAAGGACCTGAGTGGGCAGAGAATCGTGAAAACAAAACAAAGACCAGTAAACCTCGACCTACAAACCATCAGATTTCCCATTACCGCTATTGCATCCATCTTGCATCGTGTTTCCGGTGTGATTACATTTTTCGCCTTGGCTATTTTGCTTGGCCTACTTGCTGAATCCCTTCAATCAGCAGAAGGTTTTGCAAATGTGCAGTCTATTATGGATAACTTCTTAGTTAAGTTAATCATTTGGGCCAGCCTAACTGCGTTGATGTATCACATAGTTGGCGGAATACGTCACTTGATTCAGGACATGGGCTATTGGGAAGAGCTAGATAGTGCCTCATCTAGCGCTAAAATCTCATTCATTATCACTGCTGTACTCGCAGTTCTAATGGGAGTAATCGTATGGTAACTAATGCTGCAACTTTTGGCCGTAGCGGCGTACATGACTATTTGCTCATTCGCGCAACCGCCATCATCTTAACTTTATATACAATCTACTTGTTAGGCTTCTTCGCATTTAACGATGTGACATATCAGTCTTGGAGTGGATTCTTCGCTTGGCTTCCAACCAAAGTATTTACCTTGCTTGCGCTGTTCTCAATGTTGATACACGCATGGATTGGCTTATGGCAGGTACTAACCGACTACGTTAAATGCACGTCATTGCGTTTAGGTTTACAGTTTTCTTTAACAGTTATAGCGCTTATCTATGTCGCTAGTGGCTTGTTTATTATTTGGGGGTAAGTCGAGTGGCAATTTCTATTCGAGAATTCGACGCCGTAGTTATCGGCGCAGGCGGTGCGGGAATGCGCGCTGCTCTACAAATTTCTGAAGAGGGCAAGTCTTGCGCCCTTATATCTAAAGTGTTTCCTACTCGCTCTCACACCGTATCTGCCCAGGGTGGTATTACGGTTGCTTTAGGTAACTCTCACAAAGATAACTGGCAATGGCACATGTACGATACCGTTAAAGGGTCTGACTACATTGGTGACCAAGATGCCATTGAATATATGTGTAATGTAGGCCCAGAGGTCATTATTGAGCTAGAGAAAATGGGCTTGCCATTTTCCCGTTTCGAAGACGGTTCAATTTACCAGCGACCATTTGGTGGTCAATCTAAAGAATTTGGCGGCGAGCAGGCAGCACGTACTGCGGCTGCGGCCGACCGAACCGGTCATGCCTTGTTACATACGCTTTATCAACAAAACGTTAAGAAAAAGACCACCATTTTCTCTGAATGGTATGCCTTAGACTTAGTGAAAAATGCTGAAGGCGAAGTGGTTGGTTGTACCGCCATGGATATCGATAGCGGCGAAGTGGTTTATTTCAAAGCAAAAGCAACGGTTTTAGCAACGGGTGGAGCAGGGCGTATTTTTGCTTCTACTACCAATGCACACATTAATACTGGCGACGGTGTTGGCATGGCGTTACGTGCTGGCGTACCAATCCAAGATATGGAGATGTGGCAATTTCACCCAACGGGCATTGCTGGTGCTGGAGTACTGGTTACTGAAGGTTGTCGTGGTGAAGGTGGTTACCTTCTTAATAAAGACGGTGAACGCTTTATGGAGCGTTACGCGCCAAATGCTAAAGACTTAGCCGGCCGTGATGTTGTTGCTCGCTCGATGATGACAGAAATTCGTGAAGGCCGAGGCTGTGACGGCCCATGGGGTCCACACCTTAAACTAAAACTTGATCACCTTGGTGAAGAAGTATTAGAAAGCCGTTTACCGGGTATTTGTGAATTATCTCGTACCTTTGCTCACGTTGATCCAGTAAAAGAGCCTATTCCGGTGATTCCTACTTGTCACTACCAAATGGGGGGCGTGCCTTGTAACGTAAATGGTCAAGCTATTACTAAAGACGAGAACGGTGAAGATAAAATCATCAATGGCTTGTTTGCGGTAGGTGAAATTGCCTGTGTATCGGTACATGGAGCAAACCGCTTAGGTGGTAACTCATTGCTTGATTTGGTGGTGTTTGGCCGCGCAGCAGGTAAGTTCTTAGGTGAATACTTAAGCGATGACATCAACATGGCAGACGCTACTGAAGAAGAGTTAGCAGCAGCGATGGCGCGATACAATCGTTGGGAAAATTCAACGTCTGACGGTGAAGACCCAGTGCAAATCCGTAAAGACTTGCAGCAGTGTATGCAACTTAACTTCTCGGTATTCCGCGAAGGCGAGTCTATGGCTCAAGGCTTAGAAGAGTTACAGGTGATTCGTAAGCGCTTAGAAAATGCTCGCCTTGATGACAAATCAACTGACTTTAATACCCAGCGTGTTGAATGCCTCGAGTTAGATAACTTAATGGCTACCGCTATTGCAACGGCTCACGCTGCAAACTTCAGAACTGAAAGCCGTGGTGCGCACAGCCGCTTCGACTTCCCAGAGCGCGACGATGCGCAGTGGTTATGCCACTCGCTATTCGATCCAGCTACTGAAACCATGGGGCGTCGTGAGGTGAACATGTCACCAAACCTGCGTGAAGCTTTTGAACCTAAAGTTCGTACATATTAAGGAGGCGGCAAATGAACGTTAATTTTTCTTTGTACCGCTACAACCCGGATACTGATACCAAGCCAAATATGAAGTCATATCAACTTGAGGTCCCTGAGGGCTCTGATATGATGGTGCTAGACGCATTAATTTTGCTTAAAGAACAAGACCCTAGCATTGCTTTTCGCCGCTCTTGCCGCGAAGGGGTTTGTGGTTCAGACGGTATTAACATGAACGGTAAAAATGGTCTGGCATGTGTTACACCTTTGTCAGACTTATTGGGTAAAGGCGATATAGTTATCCGCCCATTACCTGGCCTTCCTGTGGTTCGCGACTTGGTTGTGGACATGGGACAGTTCTATGATAACTATGCTCGCATTAAGCCATTTTTGATTAATGATGAGCAGATTCCGCCAGCTCGCGAAAACTTGCAGAGCCCAGAAGAGCGTGAAAAGTTAGACGGTATGTACGAATGTATCTTATGTGCATGTTGTTCAACTTCTTGTCCTTCATTCTGGTGGAATCCTGAGAAATTTGTTGGTCCTGCCGGTCTACTTGCAGCATACCGCTGGCTTGCAGACAGCCGAGATACAGCAACAGACGAACGATTATCAGAATTAGATGATGCTTTCAGCGTTTTTCGTTGCCATGGCATTATGAATTGTGTAAGTGTTTGTCCTAAAGGATTAAACCCGACAAAAGCAATCGGCCATATTAAGTCGATGCTGATAAAACGGGCTGTTTAGCAAAAGTTAATTTTTATAATTAGCTTGGTTCTAAATAGCCATTTTACTTCGGTAGAATGGCTATTTTTTTATCAAACCCTATAAAGTCATACAGTGACGTAGAAAATAAAGGGATAGCGTTTAAATGCAAAATGGCGTAATGAAAGCCTGGCTAGAGTCCTCGCATTTAGCTGGTGCCAATTCGACCTATGTGGAAGACCTCTATGAGGCGTTTTTAGAAGATCCTTCATCTGTATCTGAACAATGGCAGGAAGTATTCACTGAACTCCCTGCTGTAGAAGGTACATCTGAAGATACCCCGCACGCTCCAATTCGTGATTACTTTCGCCGCTTAGCGAAAGATACCTCTCGTTTTAGTTCACCTGTTGAAGATCCTCAACACGGTGCCAAACAAGTTAAAGTGCTGCAGTTAATTAATGCTTACCGCTTTCGTGGTCATCAGCATGCGCAACTGGATCCTTTAGGTTTATGGCAGCAAGAACGTGTAGCCGACCTCACTCCTGAGTTTCATGCTTTAGATAGCGCAGACTTTGAAGAAACCTTTAATGTAGGTTCTTACGCCATTGGTAAAGACACTATGGCGCTTAAAGATTTGCACAAATCTTTGCTTAAAACCTACTGTGGCTCAATCGGTGCTGAGTATATGCACATCACCGATACGGATGAAAAACGCTGGATTCAAAGCCGTTTAGAGTCTGTAGAAGGCCAAGGTGAGTTTACTCAAGAAGATCGGGTTCGTTTCCTTAAAAGCTTAACCGCAGCCGAAGGCTTAGAAAAATACCTAGGGGCTAAATTCCCTGGTGCTAAGCGTTTCTCGCTAGAAGGCGGTGACAGCTTACTTGTTATGCTAAAAGAGATTGTTCGCTCTGCGGGCATTCAAGGTACTAAAGAAGTTGTAGTGGGCATGGCTCACCGCGGTCGCCTAAACGTACTGGTGAATGTGTTAGGTAAAAATCCATCAGAATTGTTTGATGAGTTTGCCGGTAAACACGACGATACTTGGGGCACTGGTGACGTTAAATACCACCAAGGTTTTAGTTCAGACTTTGCCACTCCGGGTGGTAACGTGCACATGTCATTAGCGTTTAACCCATCTCACTTAGAGATTGTTAATCCAGTAGTCATGGGCTCGGTACGTGCCAGGCAAGATCGACGTGCAGGTGAGAATTGTCTGCCTATTACTATTCATGGTGATTCGGCGATTGCCGGGCAGGGCGTAGTGCAAGAAACTTTTAATATGTCACAAGCGCGTGGCTTTAAAGTGGGCGGTACGGTGCGCATTGTAGTCAACAACCAGGTTGGTTTTACTACCTCTAATCCTCGCGATACTCGCTCAACACAATATTGTACCGATATTGCGAAAATGGTTCAGGCGCCGATATTCCACGTTAATGGCGATGACCCAGAGGCTGTCGCTTTCGTTAGCCGCATGGCCCTAGATTACCGCAATACCTTTAAGCGTGATGTCGTGATTGACTTGGTATGTTATCGCCGCCACGGGCATAACGAAGCTGATGAGCCAAATGCTACACAGCCTTTGATGTACCAAAAAATCAAAAAACACCCAACGCCGCGTAAGTTTTACGCCGACGTATTGGTAGAACGTGGCCAGTTAGATAGTGCCGAAGTCACTGCGCTAGTTAATGGTTACCGTGACCAACTCGATAACGGTGATTGTGTTGTCGACGAATGGCGACCAATGACCGAACACAGTGTTGATTGGCGTCCGTACCTTGGTCACGAGTGGGACATGGAGTACAGTTCTTCATTGCCTATCGAAGCCGTTAAAGATTTAGGTGAGCGTTTAACCAAATTGCCGGAAGAGCACAAGCTTCATCCTCGAGTTAAGAAAATTAACGACGATCGTATGTTAATGACCCGTGGAGAAAAACCGGTTGATTGGGGCTTTGCAGAGAATTTGGCGTATGCGAGCTTGCTTGATGAAAAGCAAAATATTCGTATCACTGGTCAAGATTCTGGTCGTGGAACATTCTTCCACCGTCATGCTGTATTGCACAATCAAACAGATGCATCAACCTACGTACCGCTTAAGAACTTAGCTGAAGACCAAGGCCATTTAGCCCTATTTGACTCAGTATTGTCAGAAGAAGCTGTGTTAGCGTTTGAATATGGTTACACCACTGCAGAGCCTTCTACTTTAGTGATTTGGGAAGCGCAGTTTGGTGACTTTGCTAACGGCGCTCAAGTGGTGATTGACCAATTCTTATCCTCAGGAGAGCAAAAATGGGGCCGTATGTGTGGCCTAGTTATGTTGCTTCCTCATGGTTACGAAGGCCAAGGTCCAGAGCACTCATCAGCGCGTTTAGAACGCTACCTTCAGCTATGTGCTGAGCACAACATGCAAGTGTGTGTGCCATCTACGCCAGCTCAGGTTTACCATATGTTGCGTCGTCAACAGGTGCGTCCAATGCGTCGTCCACTGGTCGTTATGTCGCCTAAGTCGCTATTACGTCATCCATTGGCGGTATCTAGTTTAGAAGAGTTGGCCGATGGTCAGTTCCAAAATGCGATACCAGAGATCGATGATTTAGATCCAGCGCAAGTGCGTCAAGTGGTGATGTGTTCAGGTAAAGTGTATTACGACTTACTAGAACAACGCCGTAAGAACGAGCAGACTGACGTAGCGATTATTCGCGTAGAGCAGTTATACCCGTTCCCAGACCAAGACGTGCAACAGATTTTTGAGCAATACAAACACGTAGAAAGATTTGTTTGGTGTCAGGAAGAACCACTAAATCAGGGTGCTTGGTATAGTAGCCAGCATCACTTTAAATCGGTAATCCCTGCCGGAGCAGATTTACGTTATGCTGGCCGACCAGCATCAGCATCACCTGCGGTTGGGTATATGTCTCTTCACTTAAAACAACAACGCGCCCTCGTTACTGATGCGTTGACAGTTGAATAAAAAAGAATAAAGGAAGCCTTAATGAGCATTGAAATTAAAGTGCCAGACCTACCCGAATCAGTAGCTGATGCATCGATTGCAACATGGCATAAACAGCCGGGTGATGCGGTTGAGCGTGATGAAGTCATTGTAGATATTGAAACCGATAAAGTTGTTCTAGAAGTGCCAGCAATGGAAGCCGGTGTTCTGGAAGAGATTATTGAAGCTGAAGGCGCTACCGTTCTTGGTCAGCAGCTTATCGGCCGAATGAAAGCTGGCGCAGTTGCTGGTGAAGAAGTAAGCACCAAAGCCGCTGACGCTGATGGCGAAAAAGCCGACAGTGCTGATGAGTTATCACCTTCTGTACGCCGCCTAGTGGCAGAGAAGGGTATTGATGCTTCTGCAATTAAAGGCACAGGCCCTAATGGCCGAGTGACTAAAGAAGATGTTGAAGCGCATATTGCTAAGCCAGCTGCTAGCGCTGCACCTAAAGCAGAAGCTGCTCCACAAGCACCATTATCTTCACGTAGCGAAAAGCGTGTAGCAATGACTCGTTTACGTAAGCGCGTAGCTGAGCGTTTGCTTGAAGCGAAAAACACCACGGCGATGTTAACGACTTTTAATGAAGTAAACATGAAGCCAATCATGACATTGCGTAAGCAATATCAAGAAGTGTTTGAAAAGCGTCACGACATTCGCCTTGGTTTTATGTCGTTCTACGTAAAAGCGGTAGTAGAAGCTTTAAAACGTTTCCCAGAAGTGAATGCTTCTATCGATGGTGACGAAATTGTTTATCACAACTATTTTGATGTGAGCATTGCCGTATCAACCCCTCGTGGTTTGGTAACGCCAGTATTGCGCGACTGTGATTTGCTAAGTGTTGCTGATATCGAAAAAGGTATTCGTGAACTGGCTATTAAAGGTCGTGATGGTAAGTTAACCGTTGAAGAGTTAACCGGTGGTAACTTTACCATTACCAACGGTGGTGTATTTGGCTCGCTAATGTCTACGCCAATTATTAACCCACCGCAAAGTGCTATTTTAGGCATGCACAAAATTCAAGACCGTCCAATGGCTGTAAATGGCCAAGTGGAAATTCTACCAATGATGTACTTAGCATTGTCTTATGACCATCGCTTGGTAGATGGAAAAGAGTCTGTTGGTTTCTTAGTAACCATTAAAGAGTTACTCGAAGATCCAACACGCTTATTGCTCGACGTGTAATAAAAGTTTGTATTGGGCCTGAGTTTCAGGCCCTTATTCGGAAAGGTGTTCAGCACCTCTAATGTATCCCCTAACACTATGGATAGAACATCATGAATTTGCATGAATATCAGGCCAAGCAATTATTTGCCGACTATGGCTTGCCAGTGCCAGAAGGTTACGCCTGTGATACCCCACAAGAAGCAGCTGAAGCTGCGGGTAAAATCCCTGGCTCTACCTGGGTAGTTAAAACTCAAGTTCACGCAGGTGGACGTGGTAAAGCCGGTGGCGTAAAAGTTACCTCTGATAAAGAAGAAATTAAAGCCTTTGCTCAGCAATGGTTAGGTAAGAACTTAGTGACTTACCAAACGGATGCTAACGGCCAACCAGTATCAAAAATCTTGGTTGAAGAAGCATCAGATATTGCTAACGAGCTTTATTTAGGTGCGGTAGTAGACCGTGCTTCTCGTCGCGTTGTATTTATGGCTTCAATTGAAGGCGGAGTGGAGATCGAAAAGGTCGCCGAAGAAACGCCTGAGCTGATTCATCAAATGGAAATTGATCCATTAGTGGGTCCACAGCCATACCAAGCGCGTGAGCTTGCGTTTAAATTAGGCCTAGAAGGCACTCAAATCCGTCAATTCACCAAAATCTTTGTTGGTTTGGCTGAAATGTTCACTGACCATGATTTAGCCTTACTAGAAATTAATCCTCTAGTAGTTACCGGTAGCGGCGATTTAGTGTGTCTAGATGGTAAAATTACCATCGACTCAAATGCCATGTACCGTCAGCCTAAGCTACGTGAAATGCATGATCCTTCGCAAGAAGATGAGCGCGAAGCACATGCCGCTCAATGGGAGCTAAACTATGTAGCCCTAGATGGCAGCATTGGTTGTATGGTAAACGGTGCTGGTTTAGCAATGGGAACCATGGATATCGTGCAATTGCACGGTGGTTCTCCGGCTAACTTCTTAGATGTTGGCGGCGGCGCAACTAAAGAACGTGTAACCGAAGCATTTAAAATTATTTTGTCAGACGACAAAGTAAAAGCGGTATTAGTAAACATCTTCGGCGGAATCGTTCGTTGTGACTTAATTGCAGACGGTATTATCGGCGCAGTTGAAGAAGTTGGCGTAAGCGTACCAGTAGTTGTTCGCCTAGAAGGTAACAATGCCGAATTAGGTACCCAACGTTTGGCTGAGTCTGGCCTTAACATTATTGCAGCTACCAGCTTAACAGATGCTGCAGAGCAAGTAGTTAAAGCTGCGGAGGCCAAATAATGAGCATTTTAATCGATAAAAATACCAAAGTGATTTGCCAAGGTTTCACTGGCGGACAAGGTACCTTCCACTCAGAGCAAGCGATTGAGTACGGAACGCAAATGGTAGGTGGTGTATCACCTGGTAAAGGCGGTCAAACTCACTTAGGTCTTCCTGTATTTAACACGGTAAGAGAAGCAGTAGAAGCCACTGGCGCGGACGCAACAGTGATTTACGTTCCTGCTCCTTTCTGTAAAGACGCTATTTTAGAAGCAATCTCTGCGGGCATTAAAATCATCATCACCATTACTGAAGGTATTCCAACATTGGATATGCTAGACGTAAAAGTGAAGTTAGATGAAGCTGGCGCTCGTATGATTGGCCCTAACTGCCCAGGCGTAATTACTCCTGATGAATGTAAAATTGGCATTATGCCTGGTCACATTCACAAAGCCGGTAAAGTAGGTATTGTATCGCGTTCAGGTACTTTAACTTATGAAGCTGTTAAGCAAACTACCGACGAAGGGTTTGGTCAGTCTAGTTGTGTTGGTATTGGTGGTGACCCAATTCCTGGTTCAAACTTCATTGATATTTTGGAGATGTTCCAAAATGATCCGCAAACAGAAGCCATTGTAATGATTGGTGAAATTGGCGGTAGTGCTGAAGAAGAAGCTGCTGCTTACATTAAAGCTAATGTGACTAAGCCGGTAGTCTCTTACATTGCTGGTGTTACAGCTCCTCCTGGTAAGCGCATGGGCCATGCTGGCGCTATTATCGCAGGCGGTAAAGGTACCGCAGCTGATAAATTTGCTGCTTTGGAAGACGCTGGTGTTAAAACAGTACGTAGTCTTGCTGATATTGGTAAAGCATTACGCGAAGTAACAGGCTGGTAAGCTTTTTACGTTTAATATTAAGGCGCCGTAGGGCGCCTTTTTTGTGACTATTGTTTTAGCTAGAACAATCGGCTCTTAACATTTTGGTAAACTCAACTAACTACAATCACAATAAACAGCGCGAGAAGCCTGAATTACTTGATTTTGTGAGGGGAATGAACAAGGATGGAGGTATAAAAAATAAAATTAAAACTAGACTAACAACAAGGATGAACTATGAAGGATTCACCTCCTATAGAACACTTGTATTACACCGAACCTAGCCTAGATAAAATTCTAGGTAACCTTGATAAGGTGAGACAAAACATTTTCCCTAACTTATCTGAAGAAAAAGATCTGTTAGAGCAAAGTTTTCCATCGGTTTGTTTAATTGGCCTTGGCCGATGTGGTTCGAATATAGCACTCGATGTAGCCACCTTGGTTTACAACTCCCGCACACATTACCTCAACGAAATTGAATACCAAGATCAAATCGCACAAGAGCGTGAATTTAAGCCAATGCGTTGGATTAAAAATCATTTGCCACTGGATAACGGTAACGGTGACAACCCAGTATTTTTAATCGAGCCTGTGGTGTTGGTGGGGGACTTAGATAAAGATATCGCGGGTCGTATTAAATACTCCTCGCAAGCTGGGCGTCAAAAATTCTTAGAGGAATACAAAAAACTCCAGCTAATGGATTTGTCTGAAGTACATGCCGGTGGTGCGGGTAACGCACCTATCTTAGGCCAGTACTTAGCCAAAATTATTCTTAATAAAGAAACCGGCAGTTTTAGAAATGAAGACTGGCGACATATTCATTCTTACTTGGTGGATTCTTGCGGCATTAAAGCTAACCAATCGCGCTTGTATTTTTATATTTTCAGCGCGGGTGGTGGCACTGGCTCAGGCATGGCTTCAGAGTTCGGATTAGCGCAACAGTTTTCCTACCTTAGCAAAACCTTCGACTACCAAGTCTCGCCGTCTAATCAGCCAGATAAACGCGACTCATTTGTTTTCGAGCCTATCTTTACGTCGGGCATTTGTATCCTCCCGAATATCTCTGGTAGCAGCATTGAAGTGTCTGAAGCGCTGCACATCAACGCCGGACGCTTGCTGTGTAAATATCTTTCTGAGGAGTGGGATTTCTCCTACAACGTTGAGCGCGAAAGCAATGACGCGCCAGAAGATGTAATGAAGCGCATTCGTCCTTGGAACTCAATGATGCTGATCTCTAACGACATCATGCGTTATGTAGAGCAAGAAGAGAGCGAAAACGGCAAAGATATTGATGTAAACACCATGGAGAAATACGCTAACCAGTACATTTCTCAGCAAATATTTAATATTTTAACGGCTCAAGCCGTTACTACCGATTACGACGAGAACTACTTCCGTCGTGCGGGTATCGATATCTCTGAAACAGTGCGTTTAGACGCCAACGATTTGTTCATGAGTATGGCTGGGCCGGTTGCAGTCGCTTACGCAGAAAGCGTAGTGAACAAATCAGTGAACGATGATGTAGACATTGACGAGCTATTCTTCCGCTCTATTGATTTGCCGCACTTTAACCGCGATACCCAAGCGATTGAAGGTATCAGTATTCTGCCTATCGAGTCTCAGCGCTATAAGCAGTCTTTGAAGAAGTATCAAGAAAGCAAATATGATGCTGAACAGTTAAACGATTTACACTTCTTTAAGCATTGTTCATCGGTAATTTCGATTATTTCGCTGCCTAAAGATTACAAGTTGTCGTTTATGGACTTGAATAAACTCAAGGTTCATATCAACAAACTGTTCCCAAATACTACGCTTAAACGTTATGCCTTGGTCATTGGCGCATCAGCGAATTTATCGTTAACCACCTTGGTGGCCAAAAGCCCTTGTTTAAGTGACGACTTCTTAACCTTAGTCGTGGCTTACATTAAGCGCTGTTTTGCCAAAGAAGAGTACCGCTATAACGACGATATCGACCAAGCTATTTTGCGTTTTATTACTCAAGAAGAGTTTAAACCAGAAGAGTTACAAGAATTTTTGTGGGACTTTGAAAACCCAGCCAAGATTTTAGATACAAATTGGTACGCCATTAAACCAATGTACGAGAAGAAGTACCGTGAGTTAATTGGCGAGCCAGATAAGTTTGTTTCTATTAACGATATCCGTTTAGACTTTAAAAATGTTGAAAATGCGATTAAATATCTACGCGAAATTTATCGTCATAGAATCAGCAAAACCAATATTTTGTCTTTAGATAATCAAGCAGAGGGGGTGATTCATTTATCACCAGGTTTACATTCTATTGAACCTGTTCCAGACGCTAAATAGTAAACACTAAAAAAGGGGCTTTAGCCCCTTTTTTGTTGAGTAAACGGTAACAACTAATTGTTGCTTAAGTTCTCGCTGTTCAATACTAAGTGCTGTTCTTCAGCGTCTAGGTTTTGCTCTTGTTGACGCAATAAATTGTAGTTTTCTACAGCTCTGCGGTTGGTCGCAACATTTCGTTCGATGGCATATTGAAGATCAGACTTCATGGGATTCCCTTTAAATACATGATCAAACTTATTGACCTCATGGTCGGCACAATTTTGCAGGCGGTATGTTACATTTATGTGAACGAAAAGTGAAGTCTTAACTTGCGTTTTAAACAGACCTTGCTGCTTAAATGTGCAAATTTAGCAGAAAGCTTAAATCCATCTATAATCCGATGCATGCCTCGTGATTAAACTTGGACAAGGGTGAAAATTTGTTTCAAAATGTGGGTGTTATCTGATTAGGGTCATAAAACTTTTACCCATGGCGTGGCACAATGCGCGCACTTAAAAACAGTTCGATGAAAACGCGGCAACGCAGGCTTCGAAGCTGTTAACAGAAAATATTTATTGCCCCCGACTATTCTCGTTAAGCAAATAAAATCAATAAGCATTAACAGGGTAGTGGGAGGAATCGTTGAATTATTACGTAAGTTTTGGTCAGTTCAGCTTGGTGAGGGAATGATGGTTAAGAAAATTGGTGTTTTAACGAGTGGCGGCGACGCTCCTGGTATGAATGCAGCAGTACGCGCAGTTGTGCGTAGTGCTTTATCTAAAGGTATTGAAGTATACGGCGTATACGACGGTTACATGGGGCTACATGACGATAACATTAAAAAGTTAGACCGTTATAGTGTGTCTGATGTTATCAACCGTGGTGGCACGTTCTTGGGCTCAGCACGTTTTCCTGAGTTTAAAGAACTTGCAGTGCGTGAAGTTGCCGTACAAAACATGAAGAAACATGGCATCGAAGCGCTAGTAGTAGTGGGCGGCGACGGTTCTTACATGGGCGCTAAAAAGCTAACTGAAATGGGCTTCCCATGTATTGGTCTACCAGGCACTATCGATAATGATATTGCGGGTACCGATTACACGATTGGCTTCGACACCGCATTAAATGTAGTTATTGACGCTATCGACCGTATTCGTGATACGTCTTCTTCACATAACCGTATTTCTGTTATCGAAATCATGGGCCGTTACTGTGGTGACTTAGCCATGCAAGCAAGCATTGCTGGCGGCGCAGAATACGTGATTATTCCTGAGAAAGGTTTTGATCGCGAAGGTTTGTTACAAAGCCTTCAAGATGGTCAGAAAAAAGGTAAAAAGCACGCCATTGTTGCTATTACTGAACACATTACTAATGTGAACGAGCTAGCTGCCGGTATCGAAATGGCCACTGGCCGTGAGACTCGCGCAACCATTCTTGGTCATATTCAGCGTGGCGGTACACCAACAGGCCGTGACCGCGTAATGGCTAGCCGTATGGGCGCTTACGCCGTAGAGCTATTGCTTGAAGGTGAAGGTGGCCGTTGTATCGGTATTCAAAACAACACCATGGTGCATCACGACATCATTGATTGTATTGAAAACATGAAACGTCCATTCAACGAAGAGTTATACGACTTATCTACAAGCTTGTTCTAAGCTATTTGCGTTGAATAAAAAAGCCCGCTATAGCGGGCTTTTTTGTACCTGTGTTTTAGCTTAATCGCGGTAGCTAGCGGTAATCATTTAGCGACCAATCGTAATCTAAATAGCTAATTTTTGCCGCTTTCACTTGCTCTGGTGTAATCCTTAAATCAACGGCATAGTCACTAAGATAGTTATTTAGGCTCTTACCAAAGTCACCTTTGTACCACTTAAAAATAGACGACAGCTTTAAGCGATTGCTCTCTTTGTCATAGTGGTTCTTATCACTTTGCAAAAATTCTCTAAAAGCCTGTTTAAGCTGTTGTTCAACAGCATCGCCGGTAAAGGCAACGCTTTGCAAAGGCGGGCAACTAATGGCAGCACACACCACCGCCGCATGAATATGCGGGTTGTTGTAACCCGGGCGAATCAAATCATGTTCGATATGGTCTAGGCTGACTTTATCGCCAAACAACAAGAAACGTTTTTTCTTCCAAGGTGACTGAAACAAATTACCTAAATCACGAATCGAGGTGATATTGGGGTAGGCGGTAAGAATAAACTGAACCGTATAGGCGTTATAGGCATTGATAAGAAGCGCCAGTTGTTCATTGTCACTCCACTTATCAAACTGAGCTTGGCTCACTGATGCGATAGACGCTAAATACTGATCCAGCTCTTGTTGATTAAAGTTACTGTAATCAACTCGGCTTTCTTGGTTTGCCACTGGCCAATGTACGTATTGTTTAAGCAAACCATCCCATTGCGAGTGATCGAAAGACTCAGCTAATGCTAAGGGCGAAGAAATTAAACTCAGAAGGATTAAAACTTGAGCAAACAAACGCTTTGCAGGGCTAATAATCGCGTTTAGCGTTTGCAATACTGTAAGGCTTAAGCGAGAATAGCCTCGCTTCTTCGGAAGCTCATCTATGGTGGCCCTATTGGTCCTCCCGCATTGATACTCTGTGAACTCGGCCAGGCCCGGAAGGGAGCAACCGCAGCAGACGACTCGAGTGCCGGGATGTGGCTGGTAGGGTTGCCACCCAATCTTATAAGTTACTAATTCGATAAGATTTCTCACAGTTCTTCCTTTTCTAAAATTCAATGCTCAGTCGGCGCTGTTTATTTGTATAAGCCTATTTGAGCTTAGCTTATCCAACTCTTAAGGTGTTTTATCTAAGCACAATATTGCTGTTAGTTAAGACAGGGATAGTAGAGGATTACTTTCAATGTCGCGCACAAACTTCGCATCGTGTCGTAATTGATATTCAATTAACCCATTGAGACCTTGTTGAATGAACGCTTTAGTTGTCAAACTGGCTAAACGTCCTCAACAAGTGCTGTAGGTTTGCAAGGCCGGTTAATAGAGTCCACGTAACAAGCAATGAAACTAGAAGAACTCAAGGCGCTTTAACTTTCTCTTCGTGTTCTAGGTCACGAAAAAGGTTTTGTCGCCAATCAAACTCTAGGCTGCGGTCGTTGGGGGTAGGGTCGTAGTAGTAGGTGAATTTAACAAAACCTACATTTTTGCGTTTGGTGGTGCCAGTGTAAGATGAGCCGAGGAAATTACCTGCTATTTTTCGATAATTGGCACTTATTATTTCCCCTTTGCTGTTTAGCTTAGTATTGATCCGGAATGCGTAACCTAAAGTAGAACTGTCGTAGGTGGTCATTGTTTTAGTGTTCGAAGAGCGCCTCTTTTTAAGTATAAGTTTGTTAGTGTAGCCAATCAGTGGGGCTTGGTAAGGAAATGGATATTCAGAATTAGTTGGGGCTTTATTTAGTTTAAACAAGCCATCATCAGCATTAGCAAAAGTGACTTGCAGCTCATTGTTGTTGTTGTGTACATCAGTATACTCACCATCTAAATAAAAGAAAATATGAGCCGTATTTCCCTTGCCATAGGGAAAGATCCAATCGCCTTGCTCAAAGTCAAAGCCGATTGCTTCTCTTCTCTTGGGTACAGGAAGAAGAAGTTTCTTGGCATACATGGCAGTTGGTTTTTTCTTTTTGCGCAGCTCTACAGTGAGGTTTTGGTCGCTAGGGCCGGTTCTTAATTTAGATTGGTAGTACCCCTCTTTATTTACCCTTACTATTACCCCGAGGTTTTGTCTACGAGTAGCTTTAAGTTCTCCATTTTTATCTGTTAATTCTTTGACATTAGCTCCTTCATTACCAAGGATAAAACCCAAAAAGACTTCAGCATTCTCTACAGGTAGACCATCTTGATCTACCACTTTAAGTTTTACGCTAGTTAAGGTGCTTGCGCAGGCGCTCAAGTTAATCAACACTAGGATTAACGTTAGGCGTTTAACTAATAAAGTCATTATCAGTTCTTTAGTATTTGGCAGGCTACGGCGCTTTAACTTTCTCTTCGTGTTCTAGGTCGCGAAAAAGGTTTTGCCGCCAATCAAACTCGAGGCTGCGGTCATTGGGGGTGGGGTTGTAGTAGTAGGTGAATTGTACAAAACCTTCATTATTTCCTTTAGCTGTATCGACGTAAGCTGAGCCGAGGAGCTCACCTGCTATTTTTCCATAATTGGCACTTATTATTTCCCCTTCACTGTTTAGCTTAGTATTGACACGAAACACATAACCCAGAGCGAACTGGTCATAATTGGTCAATTTTTCCGAGTCAGAGCGAAAGCTTTTTAAGGTTATAGCATTTTGGTAAACTTTTTGCGGGGCAAGGTATGGGAAGTGGTATTCAGAAGCCGTAGAGTTTTTTGTTAGCTTAATTAGTCCATCTTCTGGTTTCGAGAAACTTATTCGCAACTCATCGCTATAGTTGAATACATCTGTATATTCACCGTCTAGGTAAAAGAATATATGAGCAGTATTTCCTTTACCGTAGGGGCTAACCCAATCAGCTCGCTCAAAGTCAAAACCAATCGCCTCTTTTTTCTTTGGGAAGGGAAGAGTCACCTTTTTGGCATACATAGCCGTTGGGTTTTTCTTTTTGCGTAGCTCCATGGTGAGGTTTTGGTTACCGCTGCTGGTTCTAATTTTTGACTGATAGTAACCCTCCTTGTTTATTCTTACTATTACTCCAAACAGACCAACGCGTAAGGCTATAGCTTCTCCCTTTTCATCAGTCGTTCCTTTAAATTTATTACTGCCTTTGCTGAGCATAAAGCTCATACTCACTTCAGCATTTTTAACCGGCTGGCCATCTTGATCTATTACCTTGAGCTCTATTTCGGTTAAATTTTCAGCGCAAGCGCAGAGGTTAACCAGCAGCAGGCTTAGTATTAAGCTTTTAATTATTTTCATTGGTGGTTTCCTCAGTCTTAGCCAGTTCAAGTAGTTTTTCAAAAGTATGGTGTACAAAGGGGAGTGGTAAATTTTTTATATCGCTATGAAACCAATCAAAAGGGTGGTCTTCGTCGTCAGTTCTCTCATTTGGCCAGAAGGGGTTGCCGTCGGGTGCATCAGGTCTTAGCGCTTGCATGTTGAAGTTTCTTCCTGGACGTTCTAGTTCTTTCAAACTACTGGTCGCGACAGCAAAAGATCGGGCGGGAATAGCATGGGCTAGCAAGCTCCATAGAGTATGGTTTTTATTTTCTGGTGAAAACAGTTCTAGCATATCTTGTTGGGCAGGGCCGCCGCTGCGCATGTGTTCGCTATCCCCAATGGGTGCGTAGATGTTATTAAACTCGAAGGGACGAAAAAAGCCAAACTGAGCAAGATGTTGGTCGGTCAGTTTTCTTGTGCCAGGAGCATCTGGGTTGATTGCCGCAGTTGCTTCTTGAGCATTCATACTCCTATATGGGTTGCGCCCTGGTTTAATGCCAATATATGGTAAATCGTTTGAGGAACTGTTTTTTGCCCAACCAGCTTGGCGTCGAGAAAAAACATAAGCAAGTAGGTTTGTTGACCCTTTAGACATTTCTTGGGATACCCAAGCATGCCGAGCGAAATCCCAACTCCAAGGCAGACCCGAGGCGGAATCACTAATATAAGTACCTAAACTTTCGTTATCATTGGCATTTTCTAACACTTCATCTCCAGGGGTATAGAAATTATATGCTAGCTTTAGAGCAGGCGAGAAAATATTATTCCAGGTTAGGCTTTTTCTCGGGTCTGTATCTGGGAATAGTTTGTGCCATTCAGAGGCGAAAAGTTTTTCAGGGTAGTCATGCATGTCCTTTTCACGCATGCAATTTTTCATTATCTCTTGGTCTACACAAGCGCCTTGCGTTTGGCTTGCATCATAAGCTTCTATAGGCACTGCGGCATTAAACAAAAAGTATTTATCTACTGCTAAGCCCTGATGAGAAATGGCATTAGATACGACTACATTGCCTAAGCTGTGAGCTGCAATATAGGTGCTACTCGCATTTGGGGTTTTCTGCTGTATTGCAGCGGGTAAGTATTGGCTGGTGTTAAACGCGTTGTAAACCGCTTTATGGTAATCTTCTCCAGTATCACCCACCCACGTTACACCCATAAACTTGCCTTTAAAACCGAACCTGTATGTTCGTTTGAATATATCTGAATGCCAATCACCTGCTTCATCAGGATCAACGTTGTAGCCGTGCAAAAATACAAAGTATTCGTTTTGTGAGCGGCTGTCTGGGTAGCCTGGTGGAGCTGCAATTCCGGTATCGGGTAGGCCAAGTTGGTCGCCATTCATTACTGGATTGGGTACGTTGCGTAGGTTAGCGTGCCTAAACATGTTTTGTACTTTAGCTGCGTTTATCCATATCGATGAAGTGGCTACATTCTTGTTATCGGATTTTTGAGTAATATTCAATACTAATTCGAAGGGGGTATGATAGTTAGACGCAGTTGTTGCTTCTAGGTATATCACCCCTCCTAAGCCTTGACCGATACGGCTTATGAACTCTTCGTTTATTATTACACCGAGTTCATTGATGGTCTTTAGCTCCGCTTCAGCGTATTGTTCAGCAGTTGGTGGGTGAGTTAAAAAAACGTTGGGTTTTAGCTCTAACTCTACGTTGGTTGGCTCGATAGTGTTAGATGTAATGTCACCAAAAAAATTAAAGGCTGATTGAGCTTGTTGTAGACTATAGTTGTGCTCGCTGGCAGGGAAACGCTCTAGCGCTGAAGCGACATCAAGATATATTGGGAAAAAGTCAATCAAATCATGCATCCCATTAACAACGCTATCGCTGTTGTCTAAAGGAAGCCTGTCATCTTCTCCTCGCTGGCTGTCAAAGTTGTCGTTAACCCACATAAGTAAAGGGTTATCAATTCTGTTGTTGGTATCTATTGGGTGGTCACTATCGGGAGTAGTGATAATGTGCCCATCGTTATTCATATCCGTGACTAAACCAAAGGGGAGAAATGCGTAATCCCAGAGAATATTTTGCGAGTCTTCGTTTAAGTATAAGCGTAATGACAAGTAGTTATCTGGTTCTAACTGCGATAAGTAGTCTAAAGAAGATTGAGGGAAGGTTATTTTTCCATCCGGAGATATAATTAACTGTAATTCGTTTTCGCCAAACGCCAATACAAAAGTTTGATTTGTGTTAGTGCTCAAGCGGTCGTAGTTCCCCGCAACTAAACTATAAAATGCTTCAAGCAGCTCGTTTCCAGTGGCAGGCTGGGGATCTAATATACTGTTGTCAATGAGGAGGTTGTTGTCGTTAGAGGCGAGTGTTAAGGCAAATTGGTAACGACTAAATTGGTATTCTGGACGGTATAACCACTGATAACTAGGGAGTGGCTGGTTTGGTTGTTGATATTGGTTAATTTGTTCGTTGTAAACGAGCCATTGTTGTAAGTTGTTTTCTTCATCTTCGACAGGGGTGAGTAACGGAACAAATGTGGAAGGACGTCCTTCGTAGTCGTTGTTATTATCCGCAAAATCGGGGCCATCGATGATTGGTTCAGCGGAAACGTGAATATAGAAATGATTAGGTGTAGTGTCGTCGTTTGCGAATTTTAATACTTGGGTCTGACGATTGGGACGAATCGGGAAGTGCGATAACTGAGAGCCAGAAGCATTGTCGAGTAAGTTAGGGGCTACTATTTTAGCCAGTCGGCCAGTAAACCCGTAATCTTGCCCATTGTTGTTAGCTAAGCCATTAGGGAGAGGGCTTCCGTCAGCATTTAACCATTCGGTATATACTACTAATTCGTTGTCGGATAATAAGCTAGCACCATCACTTCCAATAAGATGGCTATGGTTTTGCCCGCTGGTTAAGCCGTGTGAAGTGTCGTAATTTCGTTCTGCCCATACTTTTATATTTGGTGGACGCAGTATGATCGGTTCGAGTAGTGTCGAATTGGTAATATTTGTAAGTTGAGTGCGTATTGTACCCAAGTAGCCCGTTGAACGGTTTATCGCAACAATGTTGACCCATTCGCCTGGTTTTAAGTGGTTTGATGCTCGGTTTTGGTAGTTTTCTGTATAACCTGCAGTACTTGTCCAATCAGAAAATTTTTGCCCTTCAAATATGTCAGCACCTGCGCTGAGTAAACTTGCGTTGGGCCCCCTTAGGGTAATTCTATAATATGGGGGAATATTGTCTGACTCTTTGCCTTTTAGGCCTTGTCGATTAACTATGGCTTCGCCAGTGGACTCTCGAAACACCAAAATGTCGGTATTTGCTAAGTCACTTTTACTAATACTGCTTAGCAAACCAGTATTGTGGAGTTGTGCTTGACGATCTGCTTGTCTAATTAGATCCGGTTCTCTATTTTGAGTTAGATTAGAGCTAAACCATACTCCCTGGATCGAAGCTTCTTCACCATTTAATTCGGTAGTAAAGCGCTGGACTTGCTGTTGATTCTCGGTAATGGTTTCCAAGCGACCAAGCTTAGTCAAGTCGGGAACACCGTCTTGGTCAAAGTCGTAAAATTGTTGAGCTACAGCTGGGTTCTCATCATTTGGTGTGTTGTAGCGAGTATGACTACCTATTTCAACTTTATTTCCTTCTCCGTCCTCAAAAGTAAGTTGACCAGACAAAGACATTATGTCAATTAAAAAAGGCACTTTAGTTATAGGGTTTTGATTACTATTTAAAATGTTGTCAATTGCTCTTTGAATCTCACCTTGATGTGTGCCAGCTCCAAGGTTGGGTGTACTCATACATACGTCGTATGTATTAACGAACGTCCAATAGGATAATGGTGCTAAGCCCTTCGGATTAAAAGCTAGGTAGTTTACTTGTGCCGCGAGTTCGGTTCTGTAGCTGAGAGGGAATGGTAAACAAGCTGGTAGTATTGTTGTTAGCGCAAAGACTCCTTGTTCGTTAGTTATCGCAGCTTCGTGTTCTCGACTTCGTACATATACTTTAACCCCGCTTACAGCGCCATGGTCGCCGGGTTCAAAAATATTGCCGTTGTCGCTGTAAAAGCTAGAACGCGGGCCTACGGTTCCTTCATGTGCACTCAGCACCTGACCTTGTTGGTTTATTATAAGTGATTTCATACCTGCAGGAACGCTGTAGGATTGAGATAAATCTACGTTAAAATGCAGTAAAATAAGCTGAGTGGCATCTCCAAGACGGTCAGCTTGTCCTCGCACTAAAACGCTCTTAACGGAGCTATCCAGTTGAGGTTTGTCTATTTCTGTTAGATTATCAGCCGCTACAAATGTAGCCGCCTGATACTGTGTGGCCGATAAGAGCGTTGCACTGCGACTTAGATCGTTAGCATGAGCACTTAAAAAAGTCTGGAGTTTAAGTTGTTGTCCGAGATAGAAGCTAGCTGAAATGATATTCACTTGTGAGCTAGGGACGGGAAGATTAATCGTTGCTGCTTCAGTCCCGTCATCATTGTACTCTACAAGAATTGCTTCATCGTTTTCATCGGTAACCACCGTTTTTGCCATAACATAGCCAGTTTTTACACGAGTTTGAATAATCGATGATTGTGAAGTGAAGGCATTGCTAGTAAAAACCAAGAGGATAGCCGTAACTAATATTGCTATGTGCAAACGGCTTTTTTGTACAAAACCTAAGGTTAAATGTTTCATTCTGCTTACTCGCTTAGGTTTTGGGTAATAGCTGCGGTTAATTCAATTAAACTAGCTTCGCCATTGGCGACTTGCTCAGCCAAGGATTGCTGTTCATGTGGTATCCAACTAGCTCCCACATAATTGAGAGAGCTTAAGGCAACTGGGAGCGGGGTTATTAAATGTTGGGTGTCGGTTATTTCTGCTACGCCAATGGGGGAGATAACCCCTTTTGCAGAGTTGTAAGCCACCAGCATCATGTAATTGCCTACAAAACTGAGATAGTCGTAGCTTTCTTGGTATTTAGGTAGCTTAAAGCGCGTACCCACTAAGCCTTCAATTTGTATATCTTTAGGCTGCGCGGCAAAAGCCCAAAGAGGGGCGAATTCCGGCATGATTGGCGCGTTAATGGTTGATAGCTGTGCAAGCTGCATATAAACATGGCCGTTATTGAATCCTTCAGGAAATAATACAGTTGCATTGCTTAAATCTAGTGTTACATCACCACCGGCTAGCACTGTGTTGGCGTTTCCGCTACTTATAAATTCTGCAGGTAAGGCTGTGTTGATCTGGCTTACTCGCAATAGTCCGCGCTCGTTTAGTCGTTGTGATTTAACTGTAAGTTGATAGCGCTCTTCGCTTATTCCCGGTGTATTCATTGCTCGGTTTACAATTAGCGTATAGGTACCAGCGGCAATAGATTCATTGGCGGAGTCTTGGTAACCAAAGGCGAAGCCGCCATCGGCATTGGTGGTGGTCACTAACTGTAGGGCTGGAACTTCAACTTTTATGCCCGCTAAGGTTTGATTAAATTGATCACTAACTGCCCCGGTGATTAAGGTGGGTAGGGGGCGTGTAGTAAATTGATGCCTACTTAGTGTTTTACCAGCGTAAACAACTTCAACTTCAATTGTCGCGCCGTAACCGAGAGGTGAACTTGGATATACGGCTGCTGTGGTTGCGCTTGGTAACAGGGCAAGGTTTGTGTCTACCGGCTCTCTGTTTCTAAATACTTGTTGGAGCGTATATCCTTTGGCTTGCAAGAAGTCGGTACCTGGTGCGTCGTTATTAACATAGGTATGGCCGTTTAAGGTTTCAAGTACTTTTACTTCAAGCTTAGTTAGGTCAATTTTTTGGTTAAAGTAGAGTTCTATGGCTTCTGTTGGCTCAGCAACCTTAGTGGCATGTTTCGGGCTCACTTTAGTCAGGGCTAAATCTACGCTATCTAGTGCAACTTGCTGAATAGTTCTACTTGCCGCTGCGAGAGTTTGATTGTTGCTATCAAGCACTGCAAACTTTACGTTTATTTCTCCTAGCTGCTTGGGTAAGGGCAATTCACCACTCGCCACCGTTGCAGCACTATTAAGCAAAATAGGTTCATTTTTATCTATCCAGGCAACGACCTTGGTATTTGCCGGTAATTGCTGATAGCTAGTGGCGACTTGAATAGTGTTGCTGGTGTCTCCTAGCATGAAAATCGCGTTTTCGGGTGGCAGCAAAGCGCTAAGGTTAAGGTTGCTGCTCAAGATAAAGCGAAGTTCTGTAGACACTTGATTGCCAGCGAAGTCGAATGCACTAATTAATACGGGGTGTTCTTCCCCAAAAGCGATATCTAGTGATTGAGAGAAACTAAAAACTTGAGGATTACTAGTGGGGGTTAACTTAAGTACACCATCATTTATTGTTGCGCTAGACAAGTTATCGTCTGTAATAAGGCCACTAATGGTGAAAGTGCTTTGGTTTATCTGATTAACGGCAGGAATAGCCAAATAGTTATTTACGCTAATGACCGGTGTTTGAGTGTCTCTTGTTACGGTAACTGACTTTGAGCTGCTGTTACCCAGGCTGTCGCTTACATTAATGGTAATGGTTAATTGGCTTTGTTCTGCTGGGAACGGAATGCTTTTGCTTAGTTTGCTTACAAGTGTGTCGTTATTGGAATAGGTTATTAAGTCCGCACTAGTAACTGACTCCCCGTTTATATCAACGTTTACCGCTCCGCCGTAACTGTTAATTCTAGCAAGTAGTTGTACTTGGTCATCGTTAATTACAGCGTCGTTTAAAGGAGCACTCAGTGCAATTTCTGGGTTTGGAAGCTCTGTGCTACCGGAGGGGCGGTAAAGTACATTAAGCATGCTTGAGGCAGTGCCGACATTTTGCCCTTGAGCGATTAAGGTGAAGGTGTTATTGCCTAAATCTAATGGGATGTCTGTTGCCGAAAATCGGTAAAAACTGCCTGAAACATCAAGCTCTGAGTGCAGCAATAACTGATTAAGCCGAATACCATCAACAACAAACCCCTTTGGAACATGAAGCTCTCCCGAAATTGTAATGAGTCGGTCGCTAACTACGCTGTGATTTGTGGGCTTTATGTTGGTCCATTTCACCGTAGAGTATCTTTTGATATTAATCTGTTCGGTACTGATATTGCGGTTGATGTCTGCAGCTGAAACGGTTATCTCGTTATTACCATAAGCTAAGGGGACTTCTGCGCTGAAGCGGTCATTCATAAGGACTGCATTAAACACAGTAGAGAACGGTTCATTTGTTATGGTTACTTTTTCTACTCCGCTTAGCGCCTCTTTAGGGTCGACTACGCTACCACTGAATAACATGCTTGGTGCTGTTGTGGTGTTGGGTAGGGGATCTAAAGTAATCGTTGGCGGAGTGGTGTCGGGAGCCGGCTGGTAGATAATCTGATGAACTATTTGCTCGTTGCCATTAGGCGTGCTTAGTTTTAGTACTAACTGATTCTCACCCAGAGAAAGCGCTATATTGCTGATTGAAAAGGTGTATTTGTTTTTTAATGCGGATTCTACAAGCGATGCTGACTCCCCATTTACCGTGAGTTTAATGTCACTTAAAGGCCAAGTTGTTTCAATATCGCCCGACAACACGATAGGTGATTGCGTCACAACCTGCTGATACGTTGGGGTGATATTGCTGAACGTATCGAGTAAGTTTCTTTGAATAATGACAGATGCATTGGCTAAAGATCTACCTGCTTTTCTGGCTACCACCGTTAATGTGTTTTCCCCGACCTCAAGCGCCATATTCGCGCTGAAGTGGCTATTTTCTAATTGCGATAATGTTAGCGATTCACCAGTCAAACTGTTACTCAAGTGAAGTTCTACATAGCGTAAATCGGACAGCTTTCCTGAGCGGGTTGTGATTTGCCCATTTAATTGATATTTGTCTTTTTCGGTTGGAGAGTTTGCCGCTTCTAAGGTGATTGAGTAGTCTCTTTGAGAGTCAATTATGCTCGCCAAAAACTTAAATATTTTGTGAAAAATAGAGTCAGGACTCACAATCTTTAGATGAAACTCATTATTGCCATCTACTAGGTCGACCCAATGGGTAAATCGGTACTGGTAAATGGTTTTTACATCGCCCTTTCTCGCGATTCCAGAATTTTGAGTTTTCGCTACTGCCTGAGGCACCAGTTCAAAAGGAATTGCTTGGTTATCGATATATACAACGATGTCGTCGGCTGACCAAGTGCTGTAAAAGGTGCCAGAAAGGGCAGTTGAGTCACCTATGATCTCGCTCCCATTTATTGGCGACGTTGGAAAGTTTTCTTCGTTGTTCGTAAAATTGATATCAACGCTTTTAGTAATTTCATAACGATCATTAATTGTCGCTGTAACAACTACAGTATTAACACCGGGTTCAAGTTCAAGCCAAGCTGAAAACTGTGAGCCAGTAACTTCAGCAGCTATTGAAGCATTAGCGTTTATGGAAATAGACACTTGGATATTAGTACTTTTGGTGCCGGAGACTAAGCCAAGTAGTTTGATTTCAGAATAAGCCGTTTCTTCGACTAATTGAGTAAACTCTATTGAGGCAGTTGTTTTATCGCTACTGTCCCAAAACGGACAGCCACTAAGCAATAAGCTAATCATCACTAAGATTGTGGCACGGCTAAAACCTAACGTTGATATAGTTAGCTTCCTAAAACTTTCCTTAACACTCTTTATCCATAAAGATAGAACTAGCATCCTGCTATTCTCACTACTTAATTAGTTTTCTTGGGGGGAGGTCCATTCAATCAATGCTGTACTTTTAGCTAAATCTGATGCTTCTTTTACTGCTTTCTTTAGTTGAATAGGAGCAAGGCTTTTACGTATTTCAAGGCTAACTTCTGATAGCGGCTTTGGCGGCAGTTGGCGCTTGGAGATCATTCGTAAAATGTATACGTCTCCATTCACTAATGTTGGTGGTGATGTTTCGCCAACTTTTAAGCCATTTAAAGATGCTTGTAGTTCTGCTGGTAACGAAGTTACCGCCACTAACTCTTTTTTATAATGCAAGTTGAGCTTTGCTAAAGAATCACTGTTTGCCGACCACTCCACTTCATTTTGTAAACGAGAGAGTTGCTCAAACAATGACTTTCGCTGTTGCTCATTAGAGGCTGCAGGTTGTATTAGTTGCTCTAGCTGTAGTTGTTCAACTGCGCCAAAAGCTTGCGGGTTTTGTTGATAGTATTTGCTGACCATCGCAGTAGATACTGGCGTAGGATTTACGTGTTGCTGTAAGTATTGCTTAACTAGCAACTCTTCTTTATACGCCGCTACTTTTAGTTCGATTTGCTTGGTGGACTCTGCGGTTAATTGGGGGATGATAGCGTCACTCATTGCTCTTGCTGAAATCAAGCTTTCAATCACCGAATGACGGACTTCTTCTGGTAAATCTGTAATTTGCGCCGAACCAAATAGTTTCTCTAACTGAAACGTTACCATTTCATCCGTAATAGCGCTGCCGTTTACATTTACTATTATTGGTGAACTACTAGCTGTTTCTTCTTGAACAAGAGGGGCACTTTGCTCGCATCCGAGCATAGCTAAGCTAGACACTAACGCCATAGCTTTAGCTGCATTAACTAAACGGTATGTATTCATTGCTAATTACCGAAACTTTGTTTAGTAATTTTGATATCGCTTTGTAAACGGGTTATTTCTTGAGCTTTGGCTTCGCTACGAAGTTGGTAGCGAATGTTTCCTGCTACTGCTTCCAAAGGCTTGCGAGACAGCTGCGGCTCTTCTAACAAGGTCACGATATGAAAACCGAATGCAGTATTGAATGGTTCGGTAAATTCACCCACTTTTAGCTTAAAAGCGCGCTCAGAAAACTCAGGGCTAACAGCACCTTCTGATAACCAACCTAAGTCGCCGCCTTTATTGGCAGACACTATGTCTTCGGATTGTGCTTTTGCTAGTGATTGAAAGCTTTCGCCGGATTGTAATTGGCTATGTAATTGGCGGGCAAGAGTCAGTTTAGCTTGACGTTCTTGTTCTTCCATTCGGCTTGTTGTGCGAATTAGAATATGTGCAACACGAGCTTGTTTGGTTTCGTAGTTTTTTACGTTGTTTGCGTAGTAGGCTCTAACCATGTCGTCGGTTACCCGCTGCTCTAAGTACTTATCGAAATAGCGACTAATGTAAATTTGACGCTCTAAGTCTTGAACTTCTGCGGCAACCTCTTGCTTATTTATAAGGTTTTGCTTAGTAATTTGTTGGGCTAGTGATTCTTTATACACCAGCTCATCAAGTACTTTAGATTGAGTTGATGAGTCTTTGTTGGTGATTCTTTTATATTTCAGGTAGGCGTTAAATTCATCTTGAGTGATGTTTTTTTCACCAACTGTTGCCAACACATCTTTATCCTCACATCCGCTAATGACAAACGTGCTGAGTAGAGCCAAAATGAAAAATATACGTTTCTGTCCATGCATAGCTTCTTGTTACATCCTTATGTACTAAGCGTTTATTCTTGCAAGTCGGCAATTATCTTATTAATGAATAGTATTTACAAATACTTTTATTAATTAACTGTGGTGTTAAACGCTATTATCTCTTGTTTAGAACGGGCTTTATGAGGAACAGGCTTTTATAAATCTTTGAAAGCGGTTTCTAAAAAGGAAGTTGAGTTGTAATTATGTCTGATAGGTTAAGCAATTGTTAATCTTTGCTTTATTCTTATGTTATTTGGCTTTTTCTTAGTGCCGCCTTACGTTTATAGCTAGCCACCTTCTTATTGATTTAAATATTCATATTATTGTTGAGGGAAATATTATACTACGTTAATATCGCGTGCTATTAGCTATGTAAAAATGGATTTTTACTATTCCTCTGTATGGATGCGGGGGATCTATAGTACTCGAGTTTACACTCCTCCAAATTTTCGCATTGTTAATATCATAAATATATTTTGCGTATTATCGCTTTTGGAGAACATGGATGTATAACCGCAAGCATTTGCGATTTATTTGTTTATTATTAGTTTTGGTGTCTGGCTTTACTCGGGCCGAAGTTGATATTAGATCCTCTTTTCCCCTATCTGATAGTCGTGAACAAAACAGTTATGTAGCTGTTATCAGCGAGTGTTCTACAATTGCTTTTCTGGAAGCGGGCAGTGTAAATCAACGTTATACATTCTCGAGTAAGGATATCAGCTCCTGGAGCGACGCCAGTGGTCGTTGCCAAATCAGTTTTACCTTGAGTGGCGCAGATAAGTACTCTCCATCAGTAAAGGTGGTAAGGCTTGACGAGCAAGAAACTATTCATAATGAGCAATTTGCTTATGAACAGAACTCTCCTTCATTAAGCGTGGAAAACGCTTCAATTTCGGTCCTTGATAATCAACAGTATTTAACGGTTACTTTTAACGCCAGTGATGACACGGATCTTTCTGGAGTAGAAGTTAACGCTATTGCGTTAAGAGCATCTGATATTCGCGAAGCTGGTGGTGTTATTACTGAAGCTCGTAAACGCTCTTTTGCCAAAACGGAAGGTACGGTAGCGCTCGTTCCAGTGAAAAATAACCAAGAATTGTTTAGCTTAACACTCCCTGTAAGCGGCTCACTAAGTAATGCTGCCATTGCTAGCGATGTGGTTATTTTGGTTGATGCGATTGCTATTGACGCTTCTGGGAACCAACAATCCCTTTCAAAGTTAGTATCAACTGGTAACAGTATTAAAGAGGATGTGCTGTCTTTAGTGCTTGAATCTGAAAAAATTCAAGTGACGGATCCTTTACAAACTGTGGCTCTAAACCCCATTGTTACTTTTGAATTTCGCGGCCCGGTGAGTATGGCTGGTTTAGGTAGGGGAGTTAAATATGAGTCCAGTGATCCAGATTTAGTGGCGGTTACGTCTGCAGGGGTGGTTTATCCTCTGGCAGAGACAAATGGTGACCCGGTAACAATAACTGTAAGCTACCCCGGCTTAGACGACACAAAAGTATTGGTAGATGTAGATTATTCTAAAACTCTTGAGCGTCTCTCTTACGTGGGCTATGAAAGTGGTAAAGCTTGGGTATTACCTTCATTAAATCAACCTCACACTTTGCCAAGCCTACTGGGTCATTATTCCGATGGCTCTAGTACCTTAATACCGGGTGGTTGGAAGGTTGTTTTCAATGTACCTGATGCCTATAAATCACTCTTACAATTAGGCAGCGCTAAACAGTTGCAAGCTCACTCAGCGATTATGAGTGATCATCCCGCAGCGGTGTCGTTTTATTTAGAGGCTCTTCCGAATATTAAAGGCAGCGTTGATGTAGCGGCAGTAGATGCTCTTCCTAAAATCAGCATCGATGTGCCTAATCAGCTAGCGTTGCCTTCTACCTTAGTGTTAAAAGCCGATGCAATTGATGATGTAGGTATACTCAACGTCGCTTTTATTGTTGATGGAGTTGTAATGGGGGAGGTGTTTAATCCTCCTTATGAGTTAACACTTCCATTAGACGATAGTTTTGTGGGGCGAAGCTTCGAGATCTTGGCCACTGCTACAGATAGTGCGGGTCAAAAAAATAGCTCGGTTGTATCACAGGTTAAATTAGTCGCGGAGCCTCAAGCTGAAGCGCCTAGCTTTGATTTTGAAAACCCACAAGATGGTTCTATATGGGTTGAAAATACTGAAGTTCATGCCAGTATCAGCAGTTTATTGGGTACTTTGCCTGAAATAGTTAATCAAACGGGTATTATTAAAACAGAGCTTTATTTTGATGGCGAATTGGTCGGGAGCGCCAATTTCCCCGCGGTTGAGCAGCGTAAAAACTTGATGGGTGAAGACCAGTTATTTGAGGTGTGGTCGGTTAACTATCAATTGCCTAATGTTTCAACGAATGAGCGAAATGTTAGTGTTTATATGAATGTGTATGCTGATAATAATGCCGTGTTTCGTAGTAACTCTCGGTTGATTACTATTGTTAAAAATCAGCAGCCTACTATATCAATTAATACGCCTACTTCGGGAAGTTCAGTTACTGCAGGGCAATTGTTACCTATAGAGGTTGCCGTACAAGATGACACCTTATTTGCTGGTACGGATGTTTCTCTTTTTGTTAATGGAGAATTGTTTGATTCTCAAGTGTTAATCGACAAAAACAATCATGCTGGCAAAGCGCTGCAAACTGAACGTGTATCATTTCAGTATCTTATTGATCCTGAACTTATTTATAGTGATATAGAAATACAGGCCAAAGTGAGAGATTATCACCAGAAACTGGTGTCTAGCGCTATTGTAAAGGTACCGGTAAAACAAGATTTTGCACCGACCGTAGCGATAACCAGCCCTAGTGAAGGGTATGTGGTTACTGCGGGTTTACCTCTACAGATTAGAGCGGATGCAGCAGATGATATCGCTGTTAGCCAGGTAGATTTTTTTGTTAACGGAAGACTAGTCGCGAGTGATTCATCTGCGCCTTATGCCGCGACTTATAACACCCCTGACAATATTTCTATAGCTCAGAAACTTACCTTATCGGCTATTGCTACAGATAATAAAGGCCAAAAAAGCGATAGTGCAGTTGTCAATGTTACCTTAGGATTTGATGAGGAAGCACCTGTTGTTAACCTAGCTTCACCTCAAGTAAGTCTGTTAGAACTCGGTAGAGATTACGCCACTGTTATTGAAGATGCAGAGTTTGTCCTTAAAGCGACAGGGTTTGACAATGTTGGTGTAAGTAAGCTTGAGCTTGCCGGTGTTGTTAAAGTCGGTAATGATTATGTGTTATCTGGTTCACTCGATTCGAAAATTGCAGGTGACGAATTTAAACCTCAGTCAATTCCTGGGGCGGTTAATGCTTTTTCAGCCTTAAAAATGATCCGAGCGCCGCAGTTTTTAGGCAAGTCTAGTTCTGAATTTGATAGTTATCCTATTTCTATTACGGCGTGGGATAAGACAGGAAATAGCTCTATTGTGGAGTTATGGGTTGCAGTATATGAAGACAAAGCACCTGAAATAGTTGAGATAGTGAGCAGTCACAGCTCATATCAAGCTAATGACCTCGTTAATTTAAGCTTTTTAGCAAAAGACGACCGTTCAATTGTTGGTGCAGAGCTGGAGTATTGGGTTGATAACAAACGTATCGCGTTGCGACGCTTTGACCACTCATCTGGGCTTATTCCTGGGCCTGATTTATCTATTTCTGATAGTTTATTGTTGTCTGAATTTGCAGTTGAAAATGAATCTCAGTCATTTGAGGTTAGAGTAAGTGCCTGGGATCAGATTGGTCAGGTATCCGCGGTAAAAGTGCTCGAGTTGGGCATTGTTCCTGATGAAGAAGGTCCAAACATCGCCTTAGTGACCCCTAAGTTAGGCGAAGAGTTAGTACGTAACAAAGAATACCCCCTCGAAGTGATCTTGAAAGACATTTCTGGGCTTGCTGACGCTAGAATTACTGTAAATGGCGTACATCATGATTACTCAATTAACGACTTTGAACCTAAGTTCACTTTATCGCAAACCATAAGTATTGCTGATGAAGAGACGATTAATGTTAACTTGCAAGCTAACGACAGATATGGCAATTCAAGCTCTGCTGAATGGGTATTTGACACGACTAAAAACCAAGCGCCGATCATATCAATACGTCAGCCAGCTTCAGGCTTAGGCGTAACGGAAGGCGAAGCACTTAATATCGCTGCTTTAATTACTGATGATCTAGGCCTTGCACGTGTAGAGTTCATTGCTACCGAGCTTGGTAAAGAGAAGGTATTTGAACTGTTTGAAGGTGACAAGCTTAAAGAGATAGTAAACTCTGGTGGATATTTCTCAGCATTTACCCGTATTCCCCATTTAGCGAACGATACCAATTTATCGATACGAGCAGTTGATACACATGGTTTAAATACTACGCATGTACTCGAACTTAGGTACTTTGAAGACACCATTTCTCCCACCATTGTTTTGTCGCAACCTAATTCAGATTTGGAACTACTACCTACTCAAGCCTTTGATGTTTCCGGTATTGCTAGTGATGAAAGGTATATTGCTTCTATTGATGTGGTGTTACTCGATAGTGAAGGAGAAAAGGTAGATATTGAATGGGAAAGTTTGGCGAGAAAGGACAGAATTGAGCAAATTACGGTTAGCAATGACAACTCATTTGGTTCTACCGTTATTGCTGAACATTTCCATTCAGACTTTAATGCTAGATTGAGACTACCGAATAATATTGGTGATTATGGCAATGGTAAACACTTCACTTTCGCAGTAAAAGCACTTGATCAAGGTGCTAATCAAGTAGTGTCTAATACCGTTAAGTTAACTATTAAAGATGATCAAGTTTCTCCCACTATTCGAGTATTAGAACCATTGAATACCCTTGTAGAGGGGCAGCCATTGAACTTTGTCGCTGAGTTACAAGATAACGTTGCTATAGAAAGTTACAAAGTGGTATTGGTAGCAGACGAAGTCATCGAGCTTATGAGTGCTACTAATGTTAAAGACGCTAAGGTTACGCTGACTAAAGATGCTATTTACGATCTTAGCAATTTGGAGCCGGTAACTGAGGATGGCAAAGATTTAGCACTTAAGATAGAGGTTACGGATACGTCAGGCAATGTTACTGCGCTTTCTCATAACGTGACCTTAATGCCTGATATGCCGCCTGTTGTAACGCTAGTCGAGCAGTTACCGGAAAGAAACTGGACGGATGGTGATTTAGTTCGTACGCGTTTTTCGGTACAAGATGACTATATTGATAGTGAAACGAGCTCTTATTTTTCAAGCGTTTGGAGCAACTTAAATGCTGAAGATGTGCTGGTACCTCGCTTATTTACCAGTCAAACAGAGTTGGTTGCAGGTAAACAACGCTGGACTATACAATCTAGCTATCCTGAACACGGTAGTTTAAATGCTTATTTAGAGTTAGATGACAAACGTTATGCAGTGTTTAAGGACCAAAAATTTGTTGCCTATCCTGAACAGTTTAGTGCGAATTCGTCTCTTCGCCTATTAGTAGACAATGCTAATGTCACCTATAAAATACGTTATTCAGAAGCCTCTATCTGTCAAGTAGAGCCTACTACTATTCTGCTCACAGCAGAACAACTGGCTGATGATAACGGTAAGTTAATATTTTCAAAGTGGCTTCCTTCAAATAGTCCTTATATTGATATTGAGCCAATCATAAATGGCGTAGAAAATAGCTTTTATTTGAAATCTTTTAGAATAGATTTCCTTTCTAAATCTGGCCCTTATACCCTTGGTGACAAAGCTCATAGCGCTAGGTCTGCAAATCAATTACAAGTTAGGCTAAGCGACCATCATTCGATTAACGGTGAGAGTTTGTTGCTTATTAAGGGGGCTGAAAGAATTACTAAGCTCGCTCAGAATACTCAAAATACTTGGCTTATTCCTTTTGTTGCAACTAATCGCCGTTTATCTTTGTTTGCCTTTGCTATCGATTGGCGTTCACATTTACGCGGCGAATTAGTGCCTTCAGCTTCTTTGTCATTAGACTTAAAGACTGACGAATTAGACCCAACTGTTTCTATAGTATCTCCAACGGTTGAATCTGAGCTCATTGATGGTCAACGACTCTCTGTTAAGTTAAAAGCCAATGACAATGCGGGGATTAAATCGTTAGCTTTATTCGATAATCAGGGCCTGTATTCAAAAGTAGCGACTTGGCCGCAAACCGAAAATTTTGAGTTCCAGTATTGGGTTAAAGATATTTTGCCAGGTAGCGCATTAAATTTGACCGCTGTAGTAGAGGACCATTCTGGTAAATTGAGCTCTCAAGACATTAGTTTGCCAGTTATTGAGAATAGGGCGCCGCTTCTTAAGCTGACAAAGCTGTCCTCTTATAAGGTTAATAACAAATATCAAAAAATTATTACCGATCCTGCAGTTTTAGAGTATGCCGAGTTTTGGTTACGCACAGGCGAAAATTTTTCGCTAGCGTTTAATGCTTCAGACGATACAGAAATTAGTCAATTGTCTTTATATCGTGTGGCTCGAGATGGAACGCTTGTTGAAGAGTACCTCAAAACATTCCCGGTTGTTTGTCCTGCTTATCCAGAAAGAAATGTTAACACTCAGCTGGAATTAGACTTTTTGCAAACAGAGCCAACAGAGTATCTGCTAAAAGTAAAAGATGGTTTAGGACAAGTTACGGAGCGTAAATTTATTGTGCATCCGCTTGCCAATATTGCGCCAGAGATACGCATAGTTAGTCCCGCTGCCGATCAGTTTATTGTAAATGGTACTTTCCAGATTAAGGTAGGGGTGTTAGCGACTGACGATAGGCTATTAAGTGACTCAACAATCCAAGTCTTTGCTAATGGTCAGCTACTTTCTACCATCAAATCTAACAATGGTGTAGATGTTAAAGACGCGCAAATAAATGAAGCGATTGCGCAGCTCTACGATGAATATGAACGAAAGTATTCTGTAGCGGTTGCCGAGCAATATGCTACGAAAAAAAGCCCAAATCTGATTACTAAAACTTTTCTGTTACAAGTTCCAGAAACGGTATATCAAAAAAATAGTAATATTGAATTAACAACAACAGTTACTGATAGCGACAATGCGATTGCAAAACATAGCTTGGACATTATTGTTGCTGTTGATGAGATTAACCCTGAAATAGCAGTAATATCACCTGAATTAGGGTTTGCAGCGACTGAGCATAGTGACTTTAATTTGCAATGGCGGGCTTACGATAACGTCAAAGTTTCTAGTATGGAAATTGAGGTAGGTTATGGTTTATGGGAGCCTGGTTTCGCCTATCAAAAACTTGATAGTTTCGAATCGGTAAGGCGAGTAAGTTCTATACCCAATGTTGATAGTGACCCTACTACAACGAGTAATATTGATACGCCAGTTTATTCTCAATTATTGCACGTAGAACGGTTATCTGAAATCGTTAATTTATTCAGCAATATTAATGATATAGAAACTGCTAGGTTTGATTACTGGGTTAAAGTTAAGGCGGTTGATGCGTCTGGTAATACCTCCACTCGAGAATTTAGTCTACCGATTAAAATTGATGAACGGCCAGTCATTGATATCCAGAATCCACTTGATGGCTCGAGACAAGTTGAAGGTAGTTTTCTCGATATTCAAGTGAACGCTTTTGACGATGTTGGTATTGATTCCGTTTCCGCAAAAGTTCGCCGTGGCGACCAAGTACTTTTAGATTTCAAAAATAAAAAACCTCCTTACAATTTTGCGCTAGAACTACCTGTATTTGATAGTAAAGATGCGGATAACAATACGCTCATCATCGAAATAGAAGCATTAGATACTTATGGTGCGAAATACGGTGATTTAGACAAGCATATTGCTAATGAACGTATTGCAATTCAGTTGGTTGAAGATAAGCCACCAACAATAGTGATTGCAGCTCCTACAAATAATACAGTGATGACCGAGGGTGAAAACCTACTGATACAAGTGAACGCTGTCGACGATGTCGCTGTTGATAGGGTATCACTCTCTGTGACGGGCTTATTAACTGGAGATAAAACGTTTGTTGCGGCTAAAGCGCCTTATGAGTTCTATTTGAACGTGCCTTTTGGTCAAGCTGGTCAAGATTTAACTTTAAGTGCTGTTGTTACTGAATTGCGTTCAAATGGAGAGCCTCGCTCCGTTCAGACCACTAATTCTACACGGGTTATTGTTGAACAAGATAACCAAGGGCCTGAGTTAACTATTGTTGATCCGGTTATTGGCTCTACGGTGGCAGAAAATAGACATCTACCGTTTAGCTTTATTGTAAAAGACAACGTTAAAGTGGCTAATGTCAGCGTAGACTTGTTGGTTGATAGTGACTTAAACGGGACATTCTCTCAACATGAACTGGTGCAAACTAAAGTGCTATTGGGCGCGCCATGGAGTGGTAAAGTCGCTCTAAGAAAAATTGATGATTACGTTTCAGCTCATTCTTCAGCATTGAATAACCTTCCTGTAATGCTCAAAGTCACCGCGAGTGATGGTGCCGGGAATAAAACTTCATTAGAGAGAAGTATTCAGCTTATTAAAAACCAACCGCCTGTGGTTGACGAAATTTCATTTCTTGATGCTAAAGGTGCAGTTGTTGCGCAAAATGGCGGCTCGGTTACCGAAGGTAGAGATCTTGTCGTTCGTGTCGCAGCCTCTGATTTGGAAGCTGGCGTTGAACGAGTTAGCTTGTATCAAGCAATAGATGTTGTTGATGGAGTTTCCGCCGATTACCAGCTAATTGGTACTGATGGCTTGGCACCTTACCAGTTCCACATAACGGTGCCCCAGGATCTTGTAGGTAAAAAATTAGCGTATAGAGCTATTGCAGAAGATGTTGATGGTAATTCTTCAGAGTTATCGTTACCTGCGGTGTTAAACATACAGGCTGATCAGCCGCCTACAGTAAAGATTATTCAACCGAGTAATGATCTTGCTTCAGTGATTGAGGGGCAAGTACTATCGGTCGTCGCTGAAGTATCCGATGATATGGGGGTTGATGGCGTTGACCGAGTAGATTTTTATGTTAACGGCTCTTTAGTTGAAACAGTTTTTGAGAGTATTTCAGTTAATTCTGGTGGTCTTGGTCAGTTCGGTCAGTATCAACTAGACCTTGTTCCACCAGAAGGAGCTAAAGGCTTTGTTTTACAAGCTGTCGCGTACGATCACTTAAATCAATCAAGTAAATCACAGTCAATACATGTAGGTATTTTAGAAGACACTGTTAAGCCTGTTCTGGAAATTTTGCATCCGATTGATGGTGATATTCTCACTCAATCTGAAGTGCTAACTATTGCTACGGCTGTTTCAGATATTGGAGTAGATTCAAATAGAACAGTATTGGCCCTCCTCGTGCGTGAGTATCAGTCTGAGGCAGGGGAGTGGCTTGAAATAGCAAGTCAAAATGTTCAGCTGTTTAGAAACGATGACGATGCTGAACGACCAAATATTGCGCTTAGCCAACCCGAACAACATAGCTATGTTTATTGGACAGAAATTGCCGATGGCAATGTATTAACGCGCCAAAGGAATAGAAACGAAAGAGTTAGAGTTGTAGTGAAAGTGATTACGCCTAACCATGAAGTTATCACTGAAACCAGCCATGAGATAGGCTTAGGCTTAACTAGTCAGACTTACTTTATGCCTTCGCTTGGCCAAGAATCAGCCGCTAAAGACATTTATTATAATGCCGTTCAACAGTTTAGTTCACTAGAGCGAAGGGGCGCGGTTATTGGTAGTTGGAGTACCGTTGACCCCCTAGTTGCTGAGCAAGGTATAGCTTTTGTCTCGGACTACAAATCAAGTGATTCTTGTGGTGCTTGTTCGGGCCTGTTCTTAGCTGAATTTGTGGCAGAAGATAATGAGCTCGGTGAGCGTTTTGTTTACTCCGAATTATTAAATGGGGCTTCAGAGTACTTTGAAGGTGTTATTAGTGAAGTACATGCCGACGCCAATTTTGTTCTGGCGTCTAAACATGGTGTCGTTGATGTAAATAACTCCCATTCTCCAAGTTCTTTTACGCGTTTACTACAGCAAGAGATAGATATAAACCCTGAAACCGGCGCAAAGTATGCGGGTGGTGAAGATGGTGAGTTACTCGTTTTCTCTATTCGTAACGGGGATGGACAGTTTGGCTTACCTTACCTGTTGGAAGGACGCTATTCCTTACCTTATTCTCAAGTATTTGGTTTAGATAGAAAAGACGGTTTAGCCTTTGTGGCTAATGGCTACGGTGGCGTTCAAGTAATTGATCTAAGTCAGCTAAGTGCTCCTAGGCGAATTGGATTTATTAAGCCTGATGGCTTTGCTCGTGATGTGAAAATTGAAGGTCACTTTGCGTTTATTGCCGCTTCTCACCAAGGTTTAGTTATTGCCGATATTGCGGATCCATCAATGCCTATTATTGCAACGATAGATACGCTTGGTATTGCTAATCGAGTCGAAATTGTAGGGACTAAAGCATTTATTGCGGAAATGGCAGGCGATGGCAAAGTCTCTCAATTTACAGTGATAGACATTAGCGACCCCTATAATCCTAGCTTTATTCAATCGACTCCACTAAAGGCCGAACGAGAAGATTTAAGGGCAACGGGTGCTTATGACATATCAGTAGTAGGTAATCAAGCTTACGTCACGACCCAGTACTTAGATCAAGAAGACAAGCCTAGCCAAACAGTTCTACAGATTTTCGACATAGCAACCTTAGCTCAATTAGGTACAGACGCATCTATACCGGCTATGTTGAACCGTGAGGCAGGTAAAAATGGATATGTTGCTCGAGATTTAACTTTAGCTGGTGGCGCGATACAAGTCGCCAGTGGTATGCAAGGTATTGCTAGGGTTGAACTGTCTGAACTCACGGTTGTTGCAACGTCTCCAAGTCAGAATCAACATCAAGTGAGTACCGCTAGTTCATCTCTCTTAGTTGAATTTTCTGCACCATTGCATCCTGAACAAGATTTTACCCAGTTCGTTAGTATCTATAGTGGCGAGGTACTTAAAAACGATGAGGGTAACTATCAACTTGGCGAAGATGTAAGCGAGCAGTTTGCTATTGCATTTGTTGAGCGTGAAGTTGATAGTCACACCGCTTTACAAATTACCGCTAATAAAGAACTGCTACCTGGAACCATTTATACCGTGGTAGTTAAGTCGGGTTTACAGCCGCTAACGGGTTATTCGTTGGCAAATGATTACGTTTGGGAGTTTGATACGTCTCCTGCGGGCTCTTTAAACGCTCCAACGATTACTGCAATCCAACCTTCACAAGGTAGTATTCGTGGTGGCGAACTGGTTACCATAGATGTACTTGATTTAGGACTTGAGCCGTCGATAACCTTTGGTCATCAAGCTGCGGTTATTTCGTCAATCGAAGAACTTGATGGTCTTAGCCGGTTAACCTTGCTGTCACCTCCTAATTACGCAGGGCCATCAGCGGTTCATGTTGAAAATTCTGCAGGTTTATCAGATACCATTATTGGTGGCTTTACTTATTTAGATGTATTACAGATTAACGCGGTCACTCCGGGGGTTGTAAACGTTAAACAACTAGGAGCGGGAGAGCGAGTCACTATAACTGGTTACGGTTTTAGTGAGTCGTTGAGCCTGAATATTTATGTAAACGGTGACACTAATAAGGCTTATAAGACAACAGTAAACAATGATGCGCTGGTGTTACATAGTGCAGAACGCTTAGAGTGGGTAGTTCCGAACTTAGACCTACCAACGAGAACCTACGTTGACTTAGAGCTTGTTGACTCAATTACTGGGCAAGTCGCTTACCATGCCAAAGCTGTGTTTTTTGGTGGTTTGTCTGTTAATAGAACGCTGCAAACGGCAAAAAAACCGACAATTGAATCGATTAAGAAGGATATTGCTAGAGCATTAGAGGGGTTGCCACCACTTAATGCTCCAGATGTGACCAAATTACCAACTGGCCGAATTATTGGATTAGAGTCTGATAGTGAACTAGGGCTTTTGTATGTTTTGGGGCTACCCATCCCCGCATTAAATGGCCCTGAACATAGTGCTTTAGCAAGCAGTGCCGAGTTTAATAGTTTCATTTTACCGGGTTGGTTGTCTTTGGTTCACTATGATTCTAATCACTTAGAGAATGCAGCCCCTATGCACGGCTTAGGCTATTACGATCTACCTAAAGACGTATGGCCTCGCTCAATGGTTCTCGCCGATCAGCATCTTTATGTATCTGCCAATGGTTTCGATATTCCATTTATTAATACGCCTTATAAAAATCGAAATTGGATCTTAGTGTATGACCGTGAAACTAGACTGCCTTCGGAGTTAGGGCAAGAGAGTAAAAACAGAGATATTTTGTTTTCTTTACCTATTCCAAGTGAGCATGCACCTAAGAAAATGCAAGTGGTAGACAAGCTCTTAGTCGGTTTAGTTGAAGACACTGAAATTGTGTTATTTAGCTTGGCAGATCCTGTTAGGCCGAGTTTGGTTCAACGTATAAGCAGTGCAACTATTGGTGGTGTATTGCAAAAATTGTCTATTCAAGATTTTGCAGTTGTAGGGGAAAAGTTAGTTGTTAATGCCAAAGTAAAAACTAAGCACTATCTGATTGATTTTGATCTGTCACGGCCGTCGGCGCCTCAAATGTCAGCGCGCTTATTTGAGGGCGACAATACACAGAAAATAGGGGGACAAGGGGATAGCAATAAACTTGTTGTAGCAAGTAGTGGTGATGACCTAAGGGCTGTGAAAAGCGGCGCGGGTATCATCGAGTTTAACGGCAATACCAACTTGAGTTACTTAGGCCATTATACTGACAATGGCTTTCCATTGAAGCCTATGCTTTCCGGTATGAGTACTACTTATACGTCAGTTGCACAGCTTAGGTCTTTAGCTGGTAATAGCTACGAATTTAACCTATTAGATACGAGTAGGCCATCTAACATATCTGTTTTAGATGCCCTTCATTTAGATTCAAATTTAAATGCTTGTCGTGTTCAAGGTAACTACGGCGGTGTTAGCCATTTGCCTTACGGTGTTCAGCATCTTACCGACGATGGCGTTTATGTAGTTTCATATGTAGAAGAAGTTACAAATGGTTCAAGCAGTTGTGAAATCGGTTATACCTCTCGCTTGCAGCTTGTAGACACTTACGTTAGTGATATTGTTAGTCATTATCCAGCCCAAAATGCCCAACTTATTGCCGTAGATACTAGGATCGAATTTGATTTTAACCATAATTTAAATATTCCAGCGAACGAGAGTGCAAGCACATATTTATCTCGTTATGTGGCGCTAACTAAAGACGACGGAACAGACACTGGCTTAGATCTTAATTTTGAGGCTAGCATTGATCCGTCTAAAGCAAATCGATTGCTTATCACTCCGCTTATGCATTTTGATGCAGGCGCTAGCTATACCGTTACTATAAAACCTGAATTAGGCAGTCGTCGCAGTGAAGGCTTAGTAAACTATGAATTACGTTTTTCTACTGCGAACCTATTAGGCGAAGCGCCGAAAATTAAAGGTGTTGAGCAAGCAGTCATTGTTACCAGTGGTGGCCAATTTGTTGTTCATACCGCGTTTGCTGAGAACCCAATAATTAGGGTTGGCGACGAAATAGCTGGTGTTGAACCGATCGCTTCAGACGGTAATTTACATTCTTACAATGTTACTGCTCCGCCCCATGCTGCCGGAGTTGCGTCATTAGAGCTTGAAGTTGCCGATGGTCGTTTAGATAAATTGTTGGGAGCCGTTCGCTATGTCGAGCCCCTTAATTTAAATAGTATTTTGCCGGAAATGGGGAGTGTTAACGGCGGGTCTGTAGTCATTTTAGACGGTACCGGCTTTGTTAGCGAAGGAGGGACCAGAATTTGGATTGGAGACGCTGAAGTAGAAAGCTTTAAGGTGCTAAGTCCAGAGCGTATTGAGTTAATTACTCCTCCTGGTCAACTAGGAAACCATGATGTAACGGTGGTTAATAATGATCAGCAAACCGCTACTTTGACTAAAGCCTTTGTATATCAGCAAGCTGCCAACATGTTTATTGATACAACGTCTGGTCGCATCTACCAAATGATTATGGACCCTACGAACACTTATGTTATTGCTGCTGCGGGCAGCGAAGGCGTACTCATTACGAATATCGACGCGTCTACGTATACGTCTGATGTGGATAATATTAGCAATCCAGATGACTTGTTAGAACGTATTGATAACGATGGTGACGAAATTGATGACCGTGTGGTTGGGCGTATAGCATTACCTAGTGGCTATCGAGCACTAGGCGTAGCCGCTTCATTTAGTCGAAATAGTAAACGAATTTATGTCAGCGCCGCCAAATTTTCTGGCTCGTCCCCACGTGATGCACGTTTATTTATTGTTGGTGTGGATACCGAGGATTTATCAGATTCTGTAATTATACGTTCGCTGCCGTTAGATGCTCGTTTTGCCAAGGCGATTAAGCATCAAGATAATCGCTTGCTATTGGCTTTAGCTGAGCAAGGAATGGGAATTGCGGATGTTAATTTAGATACTAAAGCGTATTTAGTGAGTACTAGCCCATTGACTCATCAGTTACCTGCTTTGGATCTAGAAATGCTACAAGCCGATCAAAATGGCTCGGCGTACATTGTAGTGGCTGGTGATTACGATTTTGATGACCAACGTTTATTAAGCCCTGAAATCAGTAATCAGGGCGGGTTTTATATACTCGATTCAACCAGCGAGAACGGCATTTCTGTATTATCTAGTCTAGATATTCCGGCTTCTAGAGTATTTTCCCATAACCAATACGCCTATCTTGCCGCTGGTGATTCAGGCATGGTGATTGTGGATATTAGCGACTTACAAAACCCAGTTGTAGTTAATCGAGTGAATACTCTCGGTCACGTTTATGACATTGCTATCTCAGGAGATTTTGTTTACGCAGTAACAGAAAAATCAGGTGTAGTTGTTATTGATGTCACTGTTCCTGCAACCCCTATTGTTATAGATAGCTTTGCAAATAATGGGCAGGCTAAAACCTTAGTCACGACTCCTTATTCTGTAGTGAGTGGCGGAAGAGGGTGGATTCAAGCAGCTCCGGACGTTGTTTTAAAACTAAGCAGCGTTGATCCGTCTAATGGGATTGTTGAACTTGATTCAGTTGCACAAGCAGATATACGCTTTCGTTTTAACAAGGCCATAGATTTAGTTCCAGGAAACGAACAGTTCTTTAGCTTGTTTGATGGCAACAATGCTCCAGTTCCTTATGACATTGAAATTGTTAATAATGATGCAATTATTAACCTCGTTGCGCCAGAGCAATTAAGAACCGGCGATAGCCTGGAACTATCTGTTCGAGAAGGATTAACTGCAGCGAAACCGATCATTGTAGGGGGAGTCGAAGCCAGTAAAATCCTGTATGAACTAAAGCAATCTATAAAACGTGAATTCGTTGTTTCTCAACAACTTGTTGAGCCGATAGAGCTCTATTCGTTAGTACCGAATCACGCTTCTGTTAATACACCGGTTGTGTTAACTATTTCAGCTCGTGGTATTCCTTTATCGACAGAAGGATTACAGGTTTTCATTGGTGGAAAAGAGCTAAAAGTAGAAGGCGTACAACGTAGCGAAGATAACGCTTTAGTCAGCATCATCACGGTAACAAGCGAGGGTTTTGAGCACGCAGGCATTTATGATTTGTTTGTTTCTCTAGAGACTAACGGTATAACCATTAGCGCTAGCCAGGCAGGCGCGTTAATTGTTGATAATACCTTGAGTTTAAGTGGTTTGACTCCTGCATGGGGCCCGTTATCTGGAGGAACTAGAGTTACAGTAAGTGGTAGCGGTTTTGAACCCGGCACATCGGTAAGCGAAAGCTTGTCGCTGAGCATCGGTGGCGCGCCTGTAAGCAATGTTGAAGTTGTATCAAGTAGTAAGTTAATGCTGACCACTCCTCGAGGAGTGAGTGGTAAAACGGCGCTTGAAGCCAGAGATCGATATGGTAAGCAAACAACGCTGCAACCATCTAAGGGTTTTGGTTATGGCTTAGAATTGTTAGGCGAAACAACTGCTCAACAAACAAGCCCTGTAGATATTCTTGTCGACAAAAAGAGTGGCATAGCTTTAGCGGCTTCTGGTTACTATACCGATGTTAAATCTTCTATGAGTGTTGCTGGGCAGGAAGTGTCTTTCTCTTGGTTAGCGAGCACCTTTGACGTACAAAATGCCAATCAACCTGAATTAGTTGGGGGAGCAAGATCTATAGGTGCGGGAGTATTACAACAACGGCACTTAGACAGGGCATTGTTATCTTCAAGCTTGTTATCTAAAGCGAGCGACTTGAGCACCAACGTGGTGGATCTTGATAGACTTAGTGAAGATGAAAAACGCGCTTTCGAGCGGAGCAAAGAGCATAAACTTCCCTTATCTGCAGATTCTATATTTATACAAAAGAGCCAAATTGGTCATCAATCTGTGTTGTTTACCGCTAACGGTTCTGCCGGAATTAGTTGGTTAAATCTTGATGATATGAATAGCCTGCAAAGTCAGGGGAATTTGTATGTTGAACAAGGCAAAATTGTTAGTGGTTTATTCCAATCCGGGAACTCTTTATTTGCATCAACCTATAATGACTACCTACCTGATAACCCAATACCACCTTGTGGCTTTTTAAGTGGTTCGGTTTCAGCGGGTTCTGTATTAACAGCCAATTTTATGGCGGCGAATGACCCGATTAACATTGAATCAGACACAAGTTTCCGTCCTGCGGGTAGCCTGTATTATCAAAATGGTTGGTTATTTGGTCAACGTTCTGGGGCCGCGGCCAATTGGATAACATGTGGACTTCAGTTAAGCGACACTGCAGCAGCGCGACAGAATGGCTTAAGTGATGAAATAAATGCTGCTAACCTTTTCGATCCTTATCTAAGCCGTAATTGGTCGTTTGAAAATACCGTATTTGATTTAGAGTTTTATGGTGACTACGTATTTGTAGCTATAGGTCGTTTAGGACTTGAGGTATTCCATATAGAGCGCCCAGAAGAGCGGGTTCGTTTGCCTCTTGATAGCTCATTACAATCTCAAGCAAACTCGACAGGCTACGGTGCTGTAGGTTTAACACGTTTTGCTAACGTTTTGTCGGTAGCTACTCAAGTTGGAGTGGTAATGGTAGACATTAGTGAACCAATGAACCCCAAGGTTATTTCTGCGGGTAACAATGAGTTAGTACTTAATGTTGATTATTTTAATGGCCGACTTGTTAGTGCGTCTGGGAGTGGAGGAGTAAAAAGTTTTAACCTACATAAGGTTTTTGTAACGGAATCTTCAATACAACCAGAGCAAGTGATTGCGAGTAATCACTCAATACAAATAGGCTTTAGCGAAGCGGTAACTTTAGATTCTTTAGAAACGGGTATCACCGTCACCGAACTCGGCAGTAATACCGTTGTTCCAGTAACTATAGATGCCGCTGATTCCCAAGAAAATGCAGCGGCTTCGTTTAAGGTTATTTTTCCCCGTAAACCTTCAACAAAATACAGCTTGATGATCGAGGGGGCTCGTTCGCTTCGTGGTACTGGTCAATGGTTAGAATACAACGTGGCGTTTTCAACAGCTAATGAAGATGAATTGAAACCAACTATCCATGCTGTGGAAAATGGGGCGTACCGCCAGTACTCTCAGGCGGCAGTAGTCATTAATGGTGATGGCTTTGTGGCTAGTGACAAACTGAAACTCTATGTAGATTTATATGAAGTACCTTATTCATGGGTGAGTGAAAATCGCTTAGAAATTCCAGAAAATGCTTTGAGCATGTTGCCTTTATCAATTGGCCAGCATCATTTAAAACTAGTTAATGGTAGCCAGAAAAGTGAGTTCTTGGGCGCGATTGTTACGGCTGAAAGTATTGACGGCATCCAATTTGACATAGGCCCCGAGTCTATCGATTTGGTAGGAGGCGATCTCATTAATGTGAAAGCTTCTGCAAAGGCAATATTACCTGGTACTCGCGTTGTTTTGGAAAGCCCTCAAGGCGAATATATTCGAACAGAATATACTCAAGAAGGTGCATTGGTAAAAGAGCTAGAAGATGATGTTATTTCATTAAACCAGTTCCAGTTTCGCTCTCCAGGCGTGCTCAATGGTGGTGTTTACAAGGTATATATAGAGAGAGAAGAAGAGCTTACTCTTATAGGGTCTTTGGCTTATACCGAACGTTCTACAGATTTGTTTGATTTACCTAACGTACCGCCGCATCAAATCAGTTCTTTGCAGCGTTACGGTGATTTGTTGTTTGTTGGTATTTCGGCTGGCGCTAAGCCTAACAACAGTAATACAACGCTGATGGAGCATGGTTTAGAGATATATGATCTGAGCATTCCGTCGCGTCCATTGCGTGTGTCACAGCTACCAACAGACCAGCCTGTAAATGACTTAGTTTTGGTTGGCAACACCGTGTTTCTCGCTAGTGCTAGTGATGGTTTACAAGCGGTAGATGTGACTGAACCGAGCTCACCACTACTTATGAGTACTTTCCCTGTTCCTGGATTCATGGCGACAGGTATCGCCTTCGATCCTAATAGCCAACTGCTGGCCTTGTCGGTAGCCGACCCATTTGGATTAGGTTTCGTAAGATTCTTTGATTTGAATAGTCCTAGATTAGATCCTCCTTTAGGATTATCTAATCTAGTGTTTAGTGAAAATGACCTACTGGGTCAACCCCTAGATGTACAGTGGCATAATGGTGTATTGCATGTATTGCTAAAACGCGGCGACGAGGTGTCTTTGGTTGTTTTTAGTGATGTAGAGAAAGGGATTTACACTTCGCAAATCTTAGAGGGGCTGTCGATTGAAAACCTTAATGCTAGTTTCACTTTGCAGTATGGCCAGCTAACCATTGCCACGGATTCAATGGTTGGTGTTTATGCACTAAGTCAAACTAACCGTTGGGAAAATAGTGGCTGGTATCCAACAGCATCTAGTGGTGGAGCAGTTGCTATCTCTGATGGTAGTACGCTTATCGGCAGTCAGCCTGGAGTAGGTGAGTTACCTAATACTAGCTTTATAGTTAGTCAGGTAACGCCAAATGACGGCGGTGTGTTAGGTAAAAATGAATCGCTTAATATCTATTTTAATCAGCTTATAAACACTCAAGAATCTAATATTGAATCGTCTATTGCTGTGAGCTTGAATGGTAAAGAGCTCAGTGCTGACAAGTACTCTATCGCAGCGGTTAACACGCTTAGTGGTGGAATGATAAGCATTTCGGATGTCGATTTTGGAGACGTAAATAGCGGTACGATTGAGATTAATCTAACTAGTGACTTGTTGAATTTATATGGTTTACCCTTGTCGCAAGTAGTGACCCTTCAGTACGAATTGGTTCAAGTTCAGCCGATAATTGATTCAGTGGTACGGGTTAAAGATAACCAAACTCTTGGACACTATATTCATGGTGTGGCTGGAGAGGTGTTACGTATAGAAGGTCGTCATTTTGGCGACAACGTAGAACAAATTTCGGTCAAAATTGGTGATGTAGTTTTGGCTGAAGATGCATTACAACGATTAGATGATTCAAGTGTAGTTGTTGAGCTACCTAATTTATTGCTGGGAAGCAGTATTGTTTCTCTACCAGTATCGGTTACGCGTAACAACGCAACGGCTACTTTGTTTGGTGCTGTTGTAGTGATGCCAGCCATCGATATTCAAGATGTGAATCCTCTGCAAGGACCACCTCAAGGTGGCAATTACCTTGAAGTTTACGGAGCAGGCTTTGGTTCTTCCACAAGTGTATGGTTTTCAGGAGTTCCTGCAGCCAATGTAAAAATAGCTAATAGCCATCGTTTGTCCGTACAAGTACCCGCAGGAGACTTTGGATATAGTGATATTACTGCTGCTAATGCACAGTTCCCAGACGAAGTTGCTATTGCTAATCAGTCTTATTTTTACACTGGAGTGTCTTCTGGTTCTGTAGATTTAGCTAGTGATAAACCTAGTCCAGTGTCTGGAATGGCAATGGCTGAACAAGTGATATATGCCATTACTGGTGGTGAATATGATATTTACAATTTATCGGGCCGATTAAGTAAGAAACTACGCACTAATGTAGCGCGCTTAGTGGTGGCTGATGTATCTGATCCGGTTCGCCCGATTATTGTTGAAAAAAGCTTTAGTGACTTAGTTAAGCCCTATGTGTTTGATGTAAGCGGGGGATTAGGAACGAAAGGTTTTGAATCTATTTCTCTGAGTAACAATGATTTGTTTATAGCTGGCGGAAAAACCTTATATCACTTTGATGTGACATTAGCGACAGATCCCTTATTGTTGAATAGTTACCCATTGGATGGGAATGTTCGAGATATTCTATCTGACGAAAACTTGGTGTACGTCTCCCATAGCGGAGGTGTTGAAGTGTTTAGGCGTGAAGACAACAGAACGCTTTGGTCTATCGCTATAGTTGACCGGACGGTACTTAGCGGTACGCCATATCAGTTAGCTAAACACGATAACAGTTTGTGGATAGCCATGACTGACTCCCGCAGGATTATTGAGCTAGAACTTGGTAGCGGTCAGTATCAACTTGTCTCTCAATTTAATACAACCGATCTCAGCGGTACTAGGTTTAGACCCGAAGATTTAGTTGTTCATGGCAACTTGGTGTTGGTGAGTTCTGGTAAAGGGGCCTCTGTTGTTGCTTTTGATCGGAATAGAATAGATGGTGCTGCAGCTGTAGATAGCATTAACTTAGCTTACTTAGTTAAGAATGGAACCGTTAATGCTGGCGAACTTCAGTTACAAGGGCAAACGCTATATGTGGCTGCGGGTCAGGGGGATATACAGCTATATGATGTTTCACCTTGGTTAAGTGGGCAGTATTCTAATGCCTTACCATTACTGCATTACTTTTCTGTACTTGGTGATGCCACAACAATAAGCCTCCACCCTAGGGCTATTTATGCAGGTTCTTCGTTCCCATATTTAAGTGGCGAACCAACGGAAAATCCAATTGCTGGTCCTGAAAGTGTAAATCATCTAGGTGGACGACTAAGTACCATTGAAAATGACATTTTGCAGATATCTTCACACTCCCCTGAAGCAGAATCAGTGTGGCCGAGCCAAGAACCAATTGACCTATATTTTAACCGAATATTAGATCGAGAATTTTTGAGTCAATTTGGCGACAGTCTTGTTGAGTTATATGTTGATGGCGCGAAAGTATCAGGTGATTTATCTCATGAGGTAGTGGCTCATGGATCGCGTTTACGTTTTACTCCTCATCAAACTTTGTTGGCCGGCAAACGGTATCAGGTTGTTGTGTCGTCGGCGGTTCGTGATCTTCATGGAATGCATTTACCAAATGATTATCGATTCAGGTTTATTGCTACTGACGGCGTTAAGCCTCAGCTGTCGGATGTTATGCCTTCGTTCGGTTCGTGGCGTGGCGGGGACCTTGTCACGATTGTTGGTAGTGGTTTCACAAGCCAATCTCAAGTTTTAGTGGCTAATCATTATTTGGATAATGAACATGTTACTTGGGTCAATGAAAATGAGTTAAGCGTTTTAATACCTAGTTTGTCGCAGTCGCCTAACGATAACCTTAGCGTTGGTGTAGGGGTTAAAAATGGTGAATTAGTCAATGTTATGAATGGCGCATTTACCTATATTGCAGACCCATATATTGATAGCGTTGGTGTTTGGAATGATGGCCAAGTTAATAGTCATCAACATCGCCTTCAATACGGCGATAGCCAGTGGGTTGGCATTACTGGTAGAGGCTTTAGTGAGAAAACGCTTGTGCGTGTTAACGGTCAAATTGCAGACCAAGTACAGCTTATCGACCCGCATACCATTGTATTCCGCCAACCGGAGCTTACTCTTGGTGAGTTACTGATCGAATTAAGTAATCAAGACACAGATGCGGATAAGGTAACTAATCGGGATATTTCCGTAGTGTTGCAGGGTACAGATCGCTTAACGGGAGTGAATGGTTTTGTGCGTAGCGGAGATTTGCTACTTAGCTACAGTAACAAAAGTTGGAAGCTTTTAAGCACCTTAGAATCAGACGTACCACAATTGCTTTCTAAAGGTACCGTAGCCAACACTATTAAAGACGCTGCAATAGGTAACGGATATATTGCGCTCGCCTATGGTGAGAAGTCTTTGCAAGTTGACATTTTGGGCTTATCTAATCCTTATTCACCTGACTTACTGTCTCATTTTGCTAATAATGAGAACCATCCATTTGAGCAGATTGGTTTATGGCACGATGTATGGTTTGGCTTCAGTACGAGCGGAGCGGTTATATCTCCCATTAAGGGCGATGTAGTAGAGCATATATCATGGGCTCCTGGCATTGATGCTGTGGCTAATGAGCAAGGCGTTTTCTTGCTTTACCCTGGGCGTTTAGAACATCGTAGTATTGAGGCGATTGAACAAGTTACATCAATTAACCACTCAGTGATTGCCCCAACAGAAATAAGCCTTGATCAACAACGGCTGCTAATTCGCTCAAATAGCGAGTTGGAACTGGTTGATGTGAATGCGCAACTGGCTTCTTTAGGTAAAGTGATATTTAGTCAGCAGCAAGTACGCTTATCTGGCGAATTACTGATCGCTCGCTTAACGGCGCCAGAACGAACGGTTGTTTATGATTTAGATAGTCATAATTCTCAATTAGCTTTAAATAAAATTGTAGAAGTAGACCATTTTTCATCGACCGAGCAATGGAGTATTCAAGGAAACTTACTTGAGTGGGTAAGTGACAACAATTATTGGAATTTATCGTTACCGTTAAATAACTTTTGGGGAATACACCCTTACCAATTGAGTTACTCAAATCAGCTGATATCTGCTCTTATTGCTGGGGAAGGTATTGATTGGTTATCGGTACTGATTGATGTTTCTGCTAACGATAGTAATAACATAGTAGATGGCGGCACGGTTTTAGTTGGAAAAGAGCTACGTTTTCAAACTTTTGGTGACCAATATAAGCTAGGGGATGAGTATAAGGTAACGCTCTTTAATCAACCTAATCAGTTGGTCAATGGTGCATCTGTCAATATAGATTTACCTTGGGCACTAACAACTAAGCCAGCATTCAGCCATTTAGAACCTCGTTTAACACACGTTATACCTAGTGGTTCAATTACTAGTCGTACCGCTTTCTATACCCTGTATGGTGAGCGCTTGGATCAGGTTGAGCAGTTATTTATAGGTGGCGATAGTCTTCAATCTGATGCATTTAATGTTAATCAAAATGCTACAGAAATTAATTTTTCACATGCTATTGGAGCGCCTGGTATTTATTCGGTTACAGCGAGTTTTGCCGATAATGCCGATCAAATTACTTTACCAGCGGCTGTTCTTGTGAGCCAAGCCATTGAGCTAAGCAGTGTAACGACAAGTAATTTGTCTGGTAATAGTTTACTTAGTGATTCTGGTAGTAACAGTATTACGATTAAAGGGCTTGGCTTGAAAGGTAAATTGGAGGTTTTCTTACTACCTCTGAACTTAGGTTGGAGTATTGATGATCTTCAATCGGTAGCCTATTCAGTGATTGGCGACGATTTAGTGATTGCGGATTCACCAGAAGCACAAGCAGGCACCGAGTATCAAGTAGTAATAAAACGAAATAGTACAAGTGAACTTATTTATGCTGACGAAAGCATGTGGCTAACCGTTATAGATGATACAGCCCCAACACTAGAAAATATTGACTCGCTTAACTATAACCAAGCGCTAACTATGCGATTTGGCGAAGCTGTTACCGCCAGTCATTTCACAGTGATTAAGCAATTCCGAGACTACAGTGATGCTGAAAACTTAGATATATCTGAGCGTTTTGAGTTAATTACTTTAAGCGAAAACGTTATTCAATTACGCTTAAAGTCAGGGTTCTTGGAGCATAACGCAGAGTACCGGATAGCTATCAATGGTCTGCGAGACTTAGCGGGAAATATTGCAAATGACAGTAAAATTGACACTGGTGTGTATCTTGAACATTTTGTAGCAAAAGATACGCTTGCACCTAGGTTATTGCGTATAGAACGCATATCCGACGGTGAACTGGTTGATTTAGGAATGTTGTTAACCCGCGGCAGAACTGAACAATTTTTAGTGAGCGCAGAAGACAACTATGAAGGTGAAGCTAATTACAAATATCGCTTATCCTACGCTTTTGGAGCTGCTGCTAGTGGATGGAAGTCTACAAATAACCAGAAGATAGCTGAACAGATAAAAGAAGAGTATGAATACCTAGAGCTTAGATTACTTGCTTCTGATGGTGCTGGAAATAGCAGTCAGATGAGCTTTAGGTCGTCATTACGCGACCCTCTCATTGAGTTAGAAAGCTTTTACACCAATCCGATTGAACCTGAAGAGTCTGTACGATCAGAACTATATTTTGACCTATTTGGCGATATAGATATGGTTAGTGCAACCACTATGGGTGTAGACAAAATTAGAAATGGTGCATCAGTAAATGTTTATAACAACTATTCCTTGGCTACCGGTTTGGTAAAAGGGTCGTTTTTAAATCCCAAGATTAAGGACTTATTACCAGAAGGTGCAGATGTAAAACCTGTTGAATTCAAAGCTAGGCTGAATGTGGCTTATGGATTTGGTGCCAGCAAAACATTTGACCAAGATTACACCTTATATTTGGACCGAACACCGCCAACTATAGAGATTGTGTCGCCAGGCGATGGCGAGTTTGTTGCTCTAGATGAGCGTACCGACGTCATCCTCAAATCATTTGATAAATATGGAATTGAAAAAGTAGAAGTACGCCAAAATAGTGGTGCTTGGCAACCGTTGACGGACCCTACTAAACATAGTGTTGTTCCTAGCAGCACAGATATAGAAGACGGCATTCTGATAGACGCTCGTGCTTACGATCCAAATGGGAATGTGAGTGTTATCGAGAGCATTACACTGTATCCATACGATGCCGAAGAAGGTGCACCTAAAGTGGCGTTTTTGTCACCGGACAATGGGACTTCTTACCGCGAGGGTGAGCCTGTTGTATTTGAAGTATTGTTGAGAAATGTTTTTGATGCAGAGGTATATTTCGACATCGGCGGTATTGAATCAGATAACCCTGTAATGCAGGTAAGTCGCAACGAAGCAGACAATGAAAGGCAGTTTGTTACGATCAACATGCCTGCAATTGATGAAAATGTGGTGGTGTTAGCACGGATTCAGAAAGCAAATCTTAAAGGGTTCACCTTCCTTAATGTTGCCAATGATGATGGCATTGAGGAAAGCATGCCATTGGATGTTCAACCATCGCAAAGGGTATTAACTGGTACTCAAGTGAAAGTTGAAGCGCAAAAACCTAATGATATGGCAGATTACTCGCCGTTGTCTTTGATAGAACTGAATGACCCCTTAGACGCATCTGCTGCGAGCACCTTATCAATAGGGTTCCCGCAGTTTGTTGAAGTCTCAAATGTTGGGGAGCAATTCAGTATAAGTTCGGTGTTAAGAGATCGCTCAGGCCACGAGAAGCGTGAACTGCAAATATTGACTAAAGTTCCGTATTTTGTAACTGATGACTGGGACCTTTTGGTTAAGGCTAGTTCAGCTACTGAGTCAGTGGTGGATATGGTTGGCCTGCCAGGCATGAGTTCCGGAAATGACCTTGTGATTGGGTTTGATAATCGAGCTGGTGGTTACAGAGTTACGAATGGTTCAACCACGGTAATTGAGTCGGCTGAAGGCGTGTTGGAGTCTATTAAAATGGGAACACATGGTATGTATGTGGTCTCTCGTGATAGCGCTGAAATACACCTTTCTAGATACGATGTAACAAGTAATGGTATTGCTAGTGGGCCTACTATGTTGTCTACAGTGGCAGGCGAACTTTTAGCAATAACCGAAGATTTATTATGGTTTAAACAAGGTAAGGCTATATCCGCTTACATTGATAACGGTGATACATTAGTTCCTGTTGCCGCTCACACGGTGTCTGGAGAAAACGTTTTTTCAGCCAAAGGTGATGGGCGTAGTTTATTGGTGTTATCTACCACTGGCCTAAGACGCTTGTCTGTTAATACACTGCCAGTTCCAGCTGTAGGCGTTGAGTATTCAATCGCTCTGCCTGCGGAAGCGTCAAACTTTGTTGTTAATCAAAGTGCAATCAGTACATGGCATAATAACCAGCTGAACAACTACCAACTACTGAGTGATGGACAGCTAGTTCCTGTCAATTCGCTATCCTTATCGGGAGAAATTAAAAACGTTGTTTTAGATGGAGAGTTACGCTGGGTTAATGTCTTGGAAAACGGGCAGTCTCAATGGCTAGCCACTCATAAAGAGGAATTGCTGGGGTATCTTCCTCATGCAGCTGAAAAAATAGCGGTGTTGCCGCAAACAATGTATTTACTTGATTCTACTCAAGAGGTACCAAAAGTCTTCTTGCGCCATATAGCCGTTAAAGATGAGTCTTTGTTGTCTACGATAACAGTGACTGAATTACCTAATACTGTTGAATTAGAACTAAGTATTGCTCAAAAACCTTTTGGACAGTTATCTACTGCAGTGTTTAGTGCTGAGCAGAAAATTGGTGGCTCTGCAGTTAATTTACAATCTCAAGGCGCTTACCGCTGGCGTATTCCGCGCAATGCGATCAACGGAAATGCGCTTACTTTAGTGACTAAATCTCATTTAGGCAGAACTGAAGAACCTATTTATTTGGCGACAGAGCGAGGAGCAGATTTAAGCAATCAGTCTCCTCCTGAACTGCAAACTATAGCCGAAGGCGCGACCGTACCATTAGTATCCACGTTGCTCAGTAGTTCTCGTGTTGAACGGGCATCGGGCGTTATAAAAGGCACTGAGTTAGCTTACGCCTCTTTTGATAGCTCTAGTTTGTTGGCTTGGGCTGAAATTGATTCTATAGATGATTTGAGTGTAGAGCTAAATATAGACAGCTCGCCTACTATTCGCACTCAATACCAAGTTATAGAGAATCAATCAGATAGCTTGTCGGTAAATATTCTATCTCCTCTTACTACAGATACGTTCGCGAGTGGCTCAGTTGCGTCTGTTAAATATCAAGTTAACGGTACTGAAGTAGATAACTTCCGCTTTGCTGAAGTGCGTTTGTTTGATTTCAATCGTAATCAACTAGGTCGTTGGTTGTTGGCAAATAGCAACGGTGAGATTGACATCCCTCTGCCTAGCCAAGTAAGTGGTGATATTTATTATGCGCAAGTAAGGGCGTATCACGGAGAGCATTATTATTACTCTGAACGTGAAGTCGCCTTTAAAATACTAGCAAGATCTCAATTGCCTAAACCTATTGTAGAGGGCATAAGTGCTAGCGCAATGGTGGGTGCAAATGTGGCGTATACCTTGACTAACTCATCGACTGAGTTACAAGGTGAGCTGCAGGTTTTCGAACTCAATGGTGAGTTAATCTCTGCAGACGAGAATCAAGTAAACTTTGTGGTACCTGATACTCAAGAGCTATCTGTTCAAGCAATATTACGTGATTCAGAAGGCAATCAATCTGCACAGGAATTTAAGGTGGCAGTGAGTAAAGGCGTCTCAGTCGAGGCCGCTGGTCAACGATTGCCTTTCGACACAATGTTGGGTGATGCAGGTCAAGCATGGCACAGCGTAGGCAGGGAGTTAATCAATCACAACGGTGACGCTGTGGTAGAAATGGCGGGTGACATTACAGCCATGGTAAGAATTGGTGACCGACTGTTGTTGGCAGTTGAGGGGCAAGGCTTACAAATTGTCGATCCTCAGGAAGGCTTCCAGTTACTGAGCAGTACACCTTCGCTTTCACGTACTCACTATATGGCTGTTTATGCAGATATCTTGTTGGTACAGCAAGAATACTCATTAGTGGCTTATCAAATAAAGGGCAATACGCTCGAGCAAGTAGCGGTAAATAGCAAGCAATCAAAGGGAGAATCTTCTCAACCCTATAGTGGCGAAGGAGAGATCCGTTCGATTCGCGCGAGTTTAAATGGATTTAGTGTTTTACAAGGCGATAGCTTACATAGATTTGAAGGTCATTTAGATGCTGTAGGCGGGAACCAAAGCTTGGCTCTACATGAACTAGTCGATTTACGTGTTGAGCTTGAAACCCCTCTCAGTAGTTTAACTAAAGGCGAGGTGGAGTTTGTTCTTAATGCTCAGCAGCAACTAGTTTCCTTAAATGGGAATACTGTTCTTGATGAACTGTATTTGGGCACCTCTGCCGAAATGTTAATAGAGTTTGACCGATACTTGTTAGCGTTAGACGCGACTAACGGGGTATTAACACTTATCGATGCGGTTAACCCTTCTCAGCTGTTATCACTAGGTTACTTTGCACTTCCTGCAAATCCAGGTGCTAAAGCGGCCACTTGGTTTAACGGTCAGTTGTGGTTGGGTGGTGACAATGGGACGGTGGTTAACATAAACGTTGAGCCTCATAGTCCAAGCTTAGTACTTGCTTCTGATGGAACCAAAGGTGCGATAAGCGAAGTCGCAATACAGAATGGCCACGTGGCAGCTGCAGCTGGTTATTATGGGAGTTTGTTGTTCCAACGTAATGTTGAACAATGGCAAGAACAAAGCTATCCGCAAAAAGGCTTCTCACAGGCTATCGACAAAATAGCTTTGGATGAGAAGTTCGTTTATATCGCTAGCCATTCGTTTGGCAGTATTAGTCGTATAGCGATAGATGATTTTGCAAGCGCTTCACCTGAAGTTACATCTGTGTTCTCAAATGTCGTTGCCGAAGAGTTGATCACAACGCCTACGCGTATTGTTGCTGCTCAAGGTAATCAACTCTGGTTCGCTAATAAAGAGAATCTTAATTCGATTGATTCTGTGGATTTACCGCTGGGTGAAACGATCATTGACGTTAGAAATCTAGGGGAAACCTTGTTTGTTGCGACCAATAATCGTCGCCTATATAGAATTCGATTGGGTGAAATGCCGTTTGAAGCATTTGATACAGTTATTGAAAGTGTTATTGATGGCGCTGCAGAACAGATCCGTCTATTAAGTAATTCAAGCGATGCACTGTACTTTATGCAAAGTGGAACCCTCAACAAATTATCGTTAATCGATTACGCAACTTCTAGCTTAAGTATTGCCGATTTACGTAAAGCTACTGCTATGGTGTATGCAAATGGCTATATTTACGTAGCCTATCAAAATGAAAACAATAGTACTGTTGCGGTAGTCAACGCAGAGACTATGCAAATAGACGACTATTTACCCTATACCTTTAGTGATGAGATAAGCTCTTTAGACATTGATCAAGATCTCATTGTTCTAGGTTTAGTAAACCAAGGAGTGAGAGTTTATGAATTAAATAGGCAATATTTTTCACCTCAACCCGGTTTAGCGTCCCCAGTACAAGGGTCTACCTTTGTACAAGGTGATTCTGTTTCATTGCGTTTGAACGATACATCTCACGTTGCTTCTGTTCGCTATTTCATTAATCAGCTAGAAGTTGGGGGAAGTGATAAAAGTCCATTTGTTGCCGACGCATTAGTGCCACCTAGTTTGCGTAATGGTCAGCCATTTTTTGTTAAAGCTCTCGTTGAATTACAAAATGGTAATTTGCATCAAAGCCAAGCGTTAAAAGTACTATTACAAGGTGAGGAACTTCCTGGTAATGCCTTTAATGTGACGCTAGTTAAACCGACTAACGGTTTTGCTACTTATGTTCCTAAACCGCTAGAGATTAGAGCGGTGGTTAATGATTCCTCTGTGCCGGTTTATCAAGTCGAGTACCTAGAAGCGAATACTGAGCTTGGTCCTTATCAAGTTATCGGTAAGCATTTTGGACCAGAATATGTGATTTACCGAGATTATGGCCTTGAAGATAGCGGGAGATTCTTGAAGGTGAGGGCCGTTGATGTATTCGGTAACACTACTGATTCTGTGCCTATATCATTTGTTCGAGCCGAAGACTCAGTAGTACCTAATATTGGAGCTTATCAGCTTAGCGGCGCATTAAATAATGACGGTGACATCATTGAACAGCATGCCTACCAAATTAACGTCGCCGTAAGTGACGATGAAAGTGGTGTGGCTTCAGCAATTATGAAGCGTAATGGTTTGATGATTGCCGCAAGGTTCTCTGATGGTGAGATAAATATCACTGAGCAGGGGGCTATCGCCGGAACAGAATATAGTTATCAACTAGAAGTTGTTGATAATGCGGGTAACCGAAGCCTATACGAGCAAAGCTATACGATGGTTGAGGATTCAGCCCCGTCTATATCTAATGTTGTGATTTCTCCGATGGAAATATTTGAACAGGGGAGATTCACATTAAGTGCTGATTTTGCTGATGATGTTGATTTACGTTTAGCCGAAATTGAGTGGAATAGCTTTGTTTACCCTGTTGCGGTGAGCGGTAAAACAACTCGCTTTACGAATCGTTACCGAGACCAACGTACAGAGCGCTTAACAGCAAACAGTAATGAGTTGTTAGTTCTCCGTGTTACAGACAATTTAGGCCAACTTACTGAACTACCAATTGCTGTAAATTTGGTACAAGACAAAGCCCCAGACCTTTCTAAGCTAGCGGTTGACTTCGATCCTGCAAGTTTTTATGGCGGCCATGCTCGTTTAACCCTTGGCAATTTTAATCTAGCTAATGAAGGGGATGATGTAGTTAAGGTTGAAGTTATTCCTAGTCAGTCGTTAGGACTGTCGACTACGCGCGCAAGTTTTGACCCAGAAACATCCTTAAATGGTGAGCTTAAACTCTCGTTGCCTATGCCTGCTGAAGAAGTGGCCGATAATGTTTATCGCTTTAGATTGCGCTTAACTGACTCACTAGGGCAACAGGGTGAATCTGCCGAGTTTTCAATTCCTTTGTGGTTTAGGCCAAATAGCTTAGCATTTGTAAATCCTTTAGCTGAAGTAACCATCAATCAGCCGTATGTTTCGGTTGGCCAACCTGCTACTTATAACGTTGCTGTTCTGGATAGAACAGGTAGACGTGTACCGTTACAAACTATTGGCTGGTTACTGCAAGCTTATGTTGATGGCAAGCCTGAAGGTGAAGTGATTGAGTTGGAACAACAAATTTCTGGCAGTAATGGTGAGGTATCGTTAGTTCTGAATACCGCAATATCTGCTGGATTGTATCAATTGCAAGCCAAGTTAAGTAATGCAGCATGGTTAGATGTTGACCCTGGTGTTAGTGACATTACTGTCGCTATGGGGGTACGTTTAATTGCTGGGGAAACTGCAGAAGTACAACTTAAATATCTTCCTACTTTAGTGGCTGGGGAAATCGCAGAGTTACAGTTTATAGCGAGAGACGTAGGTAATAACCTAGTTGAGTTAGATAGCCAAACTCAATTAACCGCCACATTTGAACAGCCCGGATTCCACTTTGGCTATGCAGATTACGTGCAGCTAATTCCTCAATTTAATGGTGCTGAAAAAGCAATCATTAACTTGCAAAATGGTGTTGCATCAGTGCCGCTATCTATTGCTCAAAAAGCGGGTGATTACAGTTTAGCGCTAGGGATAATGGATAATGGCTCAGTCTTCTCAAGTTACGACCAAGATGGCACAAGCCACTTTATCGCACTAGATAACATTGACATTAGTGTAGTTGGAGCCAATGCAGCATTCGTAACGGTGGAAGCGACCGAGCGTACTAATTTGCCACTAGGGCATATAGACCGACTGGAAGCCGGAGAAATCGTTAGTGTGCAAGCCACATTACGTGACCAATATTATAATCACGTAACCACTGTTACTCCGTTTAACGCAGAAAGCGCAGATTACGATTTGTTGTTACAAGTTGACGGCTCCGCGATAATCGATAGCAATGCAAATCAAGTCACTGTGGCTATGTCCTCTGGTATTGCAACAGCAAAAGTATTTACCCCAATGATAGAAAAAATCACTGTAGTGGGTAAAGAGTTGGTTGATTTAGGCGTTCAATTAGACCACTTAGGAAGCTTAGAGCTGGACTTCCTTAAACCCTTACCCGCAATTCTATCGGTCGAAGTAGGGCGGGTTGATGACAGCATCATTTCGCCAATCAATTTAGTCTTTAATGAAGCGGTTACCCAACCGTTCTTTGGTAGCGTTTTGTCTGTCACTGCCAATGATGAAATGGTAGATGGCGAGTTTGTTGTAGAAGACGAACAGGTGAAGTTTATTCCTTTAGAGCCTTTGGCTTTATCTCAGTGCTATCAAATTGACAGTGCATCTTCAGTACTAGTCGGTGTAGCGGCTAGTGATTCGTTGCTACCTCAGCAGTTATCTACCTGTGTGCCAGCATTGCGTTTACATATACCGAGTTACCCTTATGTATTAGAAGGTGAAGAGTTTGTTCTATCTGCGGAGCACGCTGATACATTTGATTTAGCTAATTTAGCCGTTCGTCTTAAACTTGATGTAGATGGTGATCTGCCTGTTTACCAAGATACTGACCTAGCAATGTTAAGGTTATCTGCGCCTGTTCATAGCGATAAGGCCGGTTACTTAGACGGAACAGCATTGCGACTATCTATAGAGGCGCTTGACGGAAATACCGTTATTGCTGAGTCACATAACCGCGCCACTGTTCAGGTTCTTCAAAAAGGTGGAGACTTTGACCAAGATGGATTATCTAATGAGCTAGAATTCGCAACCGATGGACTCGACCCCGCTAATCCTGATTCTAATGGTAATGGCACATTAGATGGCGATGATGATCTCGATGGCGATGGAGTATCTAACCGCGATGAAGTTGAGCATGGAACTAGTCTTACTAATCCTGACTCTGATGGGGATGGTTTATCTGATTACGACGAGATCTACGTATATGGTACTAATCCTTTATTAAAAGATTCCGATGGAGATGGTGTTTCTGATTACTTAGAAGCTCAGTTTGGTACCGACCCTACTAGTGAGTTGGATGCATGGGTTGATCCCTTCTTTATTACGTCTTTGCAAGTCTCACCAATGGTATTGGAATTCCCAATGCAAGCGGGTAAAGAGAATAAATACCGTTTCAGTGTATCCGCTACTTTGGTAATGGAAGGGAAGACCTATTCGGGGGTTAATTTAAGCAATGCTTATGATTTGCTGTATTTACACAGTAGTGAGCCCACTATTGCTGAATTTGACCAAACTCAGCCTGGTGCTTATCTAAATATACACAGCGAAGGTGAAGTGGAGTTAGAAATCGCCCTGCTAGAAAACACCAGCTTAAGTAAAATAATTCAGCTTAAGGTGTTACCTGCCAGCACCGAAGATACTCAGGTGCCAAGAATTCAACTCTTGGGGTCGGAGCCTTCGCATAGTTTGTATCTTGGTAGTGAACAGGGAGAAGTGACCTTCGATATAATTTCGGATCGACGATTTACTATTGAGCGCTTCATGTTAGATGGTGTCGCTATCGATTATGCGCGTAGTGAATTTTACTGTGCCACCATGGACGACTCAGATTACAACTGTAACGGCACTACTAACTATGTTTATCGTGATGAGCATTCGGCTTACCCGCAGCTAGGTGATAGAGACCTACGCTCTCACCGCTTTATCTTAAGCATGCCACAAGGTGTTACAGAAGATACCTTGGGCTTGTTAATGGCAGTGATTAAAGTCAGAGATAGTGTCTCCGACGAATTGATCGAGCTACCATTAGTTAAGCAAATTCCAGTACTAGAGAATTCTGAGCCGGAAGTGATCATTCACACTCCGCTAACGGGAAGCTTTGATGCAATAGAAGGGCAGAGCTTTAGCTTAGACTTTGATGTGCTTAATCCAAGCTTTGCGCCGCTTGAGGTGGAATTGTTAGCCGATGATGAGCCCCTAGCCACGATTGCTATGGCCGAGCTAAGTATTGATCTCTTAACTCGAGAAAAGTCTTATCAGTGGAGTGATTTGGGTGGTGAGTGTGATTTAACTCAAACCTGGACTAAACAAACCAATAACGGGCTTATCCTTAACCGCTATGCGATATCGGGTAATACCTGGCTGGCGATTCACGAGGCGGATGGCTTTGGTGAGCAATTATTACGTTCTAGCGATGAAGGTGAAAACTGGTTTAGCGTGTCGCCGGGTTCTGATGATTACTACGGTGACATTGCCAGTGATGGTAAAGGGCGCTTTATCGTAGGCGGTACCGGATACATTTCTGTTGATAACGGCAAGAATTGGCAGTTATTACCATCAAATATTCGTAGCGCTATTACCGGAAAAATTAAAACGGTTAAAACCAATGGGCAAGGCACATGGATGGTGCTTACTAACTCAAGAGAAGCGGCCATGTCTCATGATAATGGGCAAACTTGGCAAGCCGTGGATGAGCTTTCGGATAAAACGGTAAGTTCCCTGGAAGCGGGGGCTGACAATGTTTGGCTAGCATATGAAGGTTCTTCGATATTACGTTCTACTGATAATGGCCTAACTTGGGAAGCTACCAATGTAGGGTATGGACTTGAATCTCTGACCTCAGATGCGCAAGGTACCTGGATGTACTTGCGCAGTGATCGAGTCTATGTCTCTTATGATAATAGCGCCTCATTTGAAAAAGCAGATGTGTCGTTTAACTCTGAAGGCAGTTACTGGGGTACCAGTGGGGCTGTCAAGTTGGTTCAGGGAGCCGGCGATTGGGCTGTCTTATATAATGACCGTTTGTATCTGACTTCAGACCTTGGCCATACTTGGGTATATACCCCTCTTTATTTCCCTGAGTTTTTTCAAGGTGGTTATTATGCCGACTATTACTTAGGTGCATCTAATGTTGGGATCCATCTTGATGGGGCTAAATCCAAGGTAATGACCGGTTTAGATTTAAGAACCCCAAGCTGTGCCGGTACGCCAGGTATACAGCAATCGGTCTTATTAAACAGTGAGCTAGAGGGGGCGCAGCTTAGCCTTAGAGTTACCGCCCATACGGCCAACCATAGCCAAGAGCAATACTTCGCTTTGGGTCGCTTAAACTTGGCTGAAGAAACATGTCTGGCTACCAGTGTTAGCCTTCCGGAACAATACAGTAATGGTGTGTATTTGGAGAATGATAGTCACATTCAGTTGCCACAGTCATTTGCTGACAATTATGGCCAATCGTTGCTTGATAAGAGTAAATATTTAGCGAGCTTGAGCCCAGATACTCCTGAGATAGCAAGACCAATCTTCAAAAATGAAGACTTTTATATCGATAGTTCCGGCCTAGAATCGTTGGCATTAGTCGTCGATAACGAGGGGGTAAGCACCAATATTCCATTAGTTAAAACAGCGCTGGGTCGGTTCTTCTTAGACGATAAAGCGATGCTGGCGAACGCTATTGTCGATAATAGTATTCACTTAGTGGGTCTTAGCCCTTGTGGGGAGAGTTTCTCTTATCAACTTGATCTAGAGATTAAAGATCAAGCCAGCAATTTCATCGTAAGTCCGCTAAGCCTTGATCTTGAGCAGGAAATGACCAATAGCATTGCTATTGAGTTTGAAGGACAAGGTGCAGCCCCCGTTTATGTTGGTTTACTGGCCCATGTAGAAGAAAGCGACGAGCCTTTCCAACTATTGGGTGAACTGTCTAATTATAAGCAACAAGCGAGCTGTACTTTAGCCGAACGTTGTCTTGTCGACTTAGATCTTGTCAAGCAATGGTCTGAATACCAGTTTGGCTTTAGTCGAGATCTTCAGCTATCTATCCCTGTCTATACAGAGCTTGGATTAGGAGAACATCGCATGAGTTTATTAGTGGTACATGCTGATGGCCGAGTTGAATTGCAAGCGCTCGGTGAGCTGACCATTATGGAAAATAATGCTAGAGATATTCTGGAGGCAGAAGAGAATGTCTTGCTTGAGCTTAATCAAGTTCTTGCGGCTGGTGAAGTCGGGCAGCACAGCTTTATTGTTACTCAGCGAAGTCTGTTAACGATTGCTATGGGAGACATAGGCGCTAACGCTTTGTTTTATGTGGTTGATGCAAATGGTAATTTAATTTATAGCAGCGATGACTTTGAAGGGGACATTCCGGGTATTTACGCGTGGTTTGAACCTGGCGAATACACTATTTATATTGCCACTGAGGGGCTATCTTTTGCTGATGCCTTGGTCGGTTATGACCCTAATTTCTTAGGGGGAGAGCTTACTCTTACTGTAGAGGAATGTCTGCCAGGCGCTGCAATGGCGCCTGCGAGTCACTGTTGGCGTGAGAACGGTGGTCGCAGTCCTGTTGATAACAACCATTATTTTAATGCCGCTATAAAATGGCTACAGGGTTCGGTGCGGCCTAGTGCAGATGGTTATTATTATGTAGCCTTTGATGTATTAACTAATAGCAAGTACCACCTGTCTGGAAGTTACGATGCGGGCTTAGATTTTGACCTATACACTGGCTGTAATAGATACGTAGCGGGTACTGATTATTGTTCTTATCAGAGCGGGGGGGTGTTCATCGACAATCAAGCCTTTACTTCCCCTGACTATGGTGGTGGTTATAGTCACTCGGGCCGAGCTAATGCCGAAGAGTCTGGTAGCCGTTACTTGTTAAGGCTTACTTTAGAGAAAGCTGATGAACTGGACTATCAGGTCTGTTTCGACTTCTATGTGACTTCTGGTAAGCGTAGTGTCTGCAAAACTTTACCCAAATTATTGTCGGATACTCAAACATATAGCATTGATAGCTTAACAAGCTTATCGGAAGGAGACATGCTCAATGATTTAGTTGCTGAGCTTGGCTCCTTGAATGAAGTTGCACAAGTAGGCTATGCCCTAAATGGTGAATACCAAGGCACCTTATCAGCGAACCATTTCTATATTGATCCTTTCAAAGGGCTAGATGTAGGCATCATTCATACTGGGTATAAACTAGAGCAGTTCTTCGCGGAGCAAATTCTGGAATCAGATTGGCAATTCTTTAAACAATATGAGCGAGAGGGATATGGTGTTGAATTTATTAACCCTGCTTCAGGAACAACGGTGGATATTCGCTCATCAGGTTGTGTAGGTTCAGAATCGTGTATTTATGCCGGTAGCTATTGGTCTGAAAGCAGCAGCTCACAACGTTACTCCTTAGAAGGGCGTTATTACTCTGAAAATATTGTTAATGATGGTCAAAGTACTTGGTTAATCCTTGGTTCTGCTGCGCAAGTGTTCCGCTCTATAGACGATGCTTATAGTTGGGAAGAGATTGCGGTGCCAGATGGTGATTATACCGATGTCATGGATCTTGGTGAACAAACCTGGTTAGTAAAAGGTTCATGGATTGGCGATTCTCACCTTATTTCTCGTGATAATGGCGATACTTGGACCCCTCTACCTCATGACTTTAGTATGGAATGGCTGGAGTCTAATGGGCTGACTAGTGTTGCAAATGATAGCAATGGAGTGATTCTTGCTATGTATTCAGATGGTTCGGTGATCCGTTCCAGCGATCGAGCCCTGACATGGAATGCCTTGCCGGAAAACTTAGGGCTAAACACCAGCTGCAGCCTTCGCCCTAGGTTCATAAATTATATTGAAGGTCAGACTTGGTTGGCTGCCTACTATGATAGCTGTACAGGGTATGTGGGTCTGATGTCTAGTGATGGTGGCTTAACGTGGAAGCCTTTATCAAGCACTATGAATCCGCATATATATAGCCTCTCTATTGCTCGCTATGATGAACAAACCTTGTATGCAATTGCTGAAAATGGCAGCTCTTATCAAAGCCTTGATGATGGTTTAACGTGGGAAGATTTAACAAATTATCCTTACTTAAACGTACCAGTAGGCAGCAGCTACGCAGATGTTGACGATTTTGTGCATTTAGGCAATGACGAGTACTTATTAGCTATTGATAGCAATGTCTATTTATTGAAGGGACTGGCCGAGTGCATGGAGTGTAATAACTACCAGCAAGTCTATAAGCATTTCTCTACCCGAAGTATCGACTCATTCAAACAAATGTCTTGGGGATGGTTAGCCGTTGGAGATAACTTCTATGCGGTACCAAGTTCTGAGCGGCACTCGTTGGCGAGGGGCCATGAGCTTAGTCTTGAGGATGACGGTAAAGATTTAAGCCTAATCGTGCAAAGTAAAACCGGTGATATTAATGCTATCGAACTGGGGGCCGTATCTGTCAGTCCTGCAAGTTGTGCTGAGGAAAGTATTGCATGGGCTGAAGCGGGCAAGCCTTACAGAGATTTAAGCTGGGGAAGTCATTATCATGCCGATAATGAGTTAAATACCGCTCAGAGCCGCTATTTGCCATTCATTTGGCAGCAGTTAGCCTTGCAGCAAGACTCTGTGGTGCAAATAAATGACAAGCCAATTCAGTTTGCTGGGGCTCGCATTCAAGAGCTCGCGCTATATTCACCGCTAGATGACAGTTATAATGCGGAGGTGCTCTCGCAGGTCTCATCTAAGCGCTTTGAATTTGATGGCAGCCTTGCTGGACTTAGCCAATATCTTCAAGGTGAGCAACTCACTCTTAAAGGTAGTGGTGACTGTGGCGATTTTGAGGAAAATTTAGACTTATCCTTGATAGATGATCCTGCGCCTAGCGTTAAGTCGATTGGTTATAGGGATATCACTGCTAAATCTCAACGAAGCTTTGATTTAACAGTACAGGACGCGGGTAAGAATATTATCTATGTTGGACTGTATTTGGATGGTGCCCCTACTGCAGGTGACGTGCAGCTGATGGGAGAGGTGAGTGGTATCCGGCAGATTGGTGCGGGGGCTAATCAGCTTACCAATAGCTTATGTGCTCGCAACGGCTTTAAAGGTGACGCATGTTGGCAATATATTTATAGTCAAGACGAACAGTATACATTACAGGTACCAGTACAAACCTCGACGGCTCCAGGAACGTATTCGCTTAAGGCCTTAGTGGTCGACTCTACTGGGCATGTGACTTATGAAGACGTTGGGCAAGTTCGTGTTAGAGCTGAACGGTATTATTATAACCCTCCACCGAGTTAGAGAGATGATGAAATAAGTATGACCCTACTTAGCGCCTTCGGTTATCGGCCGAACAAAAAAAAGCCAATAAAAGTAGCAAGCCACATTAGCCCGCAGAGGGTGAGTGTGGTAATACCGGTAAAGAATAACCAAGCGGGGATAACTCGCTTCTTATCTCGACTTCAACAAGTGATGGTCGCTGATCAGCGTCCCCTAGAGGTGATTATTGTCGACAATAATTCTGATCAGCCGCTGAGTCTTCCAAAAGACTATCCGCTTCCCTTAACTCTGGCTCAATGTAAGTTGGTGGGGCCTGCTGCTGCCAGAAACGTGGGCGTTGGTTTGGCAAAAGGAGAATGGGTGCTGTTTACCGATTCAGATTGTATTCCCACCGCTAACATGGTGGCGGGTTACTCGACTAAGCAGAATCACTATGTTGCTTACGCTGGAGGGATAGAAATTATATCTAATGATTTACTCTCTCGTTATTATCGAGGGCAAGAAACGCTTACCCCGCGAGAAGCAATATACAGTGAACGTTTAGCACCAGATTATTTAGTCACGGCCAATTGTTTGGTGCTGAAAGCGGCGATTGAGCATATTGGAGGCTTTGATTGTAGTTTTAAACAAGCGGGAGGGGAAGATATTGACTTGGCCTTCCGGCTGCTGGAAATTGGCGAGCTAGCTTATCAATTCAACAGTATTACGGTGCATGAGTTTGATGATGGTTTTAGCGGTTTTGTTAAGCGCTTTCAGCGTTATGGGCGAGGGGTTCGACAGTTAGCCGACAAGTATCAGCTTGACTTTAAACCGCGACCCTTTTTACCAACAAAGTTTACTTGGGCTAATTTAGTGTTAGCGTTGATAGAGTATGTAGCTTATGCCACCGGTTATGCTAAGGGCGGACTTAAGTGAAGCGGGTTTTGGTAACGGGGGGCGCGGGGTTTATTGGCGCTAACCTAATTAGAGCCCTAGGCACTGACGTTGAGCTAACCGTTATTGATAACCTGCAGAGCGGAACGAAGCAAAATTTAGTCGGTTTAGATATAAAGCTGATTGTGGCAGACATATGCTCCTTTGATTTTTCTAGCTTGCCTAAGCAAGATGAAATCTACCACCTTGCCTGTGTGGCTTCCCCTCAACATTATCAAGCGCAGCCTTTAGCAACTTTAGCTTCGTGCTTTTTAGGAACTCAAAGGCTGCTAGATTTTGCGTTAAAAAATAACAGTAAAGTTGTTTTCACTTCCACCTCAGAAGTATACGGTGATCCTTTGGAGTTTCCACAAGCTGAAACTTACCATGGTAACGTCAACCCCTTGAGCAAAAGGGCTTGCTACGACGAGGGAAAGCGAGTCGCTGAAACCCTTTGTTATGAGTACTATGTACTGGGCTTAGATGTGAAAATAGCTCGAGTATTTAATACTTTTGGCCCTTATATGTCAGCCAACGACGGACGTGTGATCGCTAACTTTATTAATCAAGCTATACAAGGGCAAGCATTAACGATTTATGGCGATGGAATGCAAACCCGTTCTCTAGTTTATGTTGATGATACTGTTACAGCTTTACAGCGCTTAATGGCTTTAGTGACTCAGCAGCTCTGTGTTGTGAATGTGGGTAATGACCAAGAAAAAACAATTTTGCAATTAGCTTTAGATGTTAAAAGTGCCATTAACCCGCAATTGCCCTTTGCTTTTCAAGCACTGCCAGAAGCCGACCCACAAAGGCGCAGGCCTTGCCTTGCTAAGTCCAACGCCTTACTCGGAAAGTACCAGTTTACCTCGTGGCAACAAGGTTTGAATAATACGATTAAGTATTTTTCTAGCCCCTTCGCTAGCCTTCTTTCAGGATAATACACCTTGTTATTCTGACCGAAGAGTTAGTTTTCGAGCTTGTTTAGGATCGTGTATGTAGCGAGCCGTTTCCATTAATTCTGTCCAACGCTTCATTAAGTTTGGGTTAGCTTGTAATTGTGAATTATGCCAAGGACCAAAGGGGTGATCTTTCCACAGCTCTACATTCCACATCGGTTGAGTTGGCCAGTCAGTGTTGATATAAGACACTGCTTTAATTAATCCCTGGTTAAGTTCAAAGAAGTTATGACTCCATTCAAAGAAACGCCACACCCTATCTGGGTTTGGGTTGGAAGTATCATAGTCGTGAGCGGCCCACTCAGCGACAAACACCGGAAGCTTCTTGCTTTTAGCTAAGCGATGCGCAACGGGATTGGCGCTAGACTCAGCACTTAATGGTCTAAATAGCGCATAGCCTATCCAGTCAACATAGTCATCGCCGGGCCAGAATTGCTTCCATTTTTTGGCGGGAATATGCATAGTGCTGGACTGCATGACGGTGGCAAAGTTATCAATGTTTCGGCTGCGTAGGTGATCGACAATGCGGCGAAAAGCTTGCTGAAAGGCTTGAGGATCATAGTTATTCCAAGGGGCATCAAATTCATAGCCTATCCGCAGGAAAAATTGTCGCTCGGGGTAGGCAGCCATAAAAGTACTAAATTCGTCTAATAAATGATCTAGTTTACCCGTGCTGATTTTTTTTTCTGCATCTGTCTGCATCGATATAGCAATATGTACCATCATATCTTTAAGCTCAGGGCTATCAAGATAACATTTTAAGCACATTGGGCCGGCACCCCAATTATCATTATGATTTAGGCCGTCAATACGCCCAGTAGCAAAGGTGTAGGAATGTTTATCTAATTCAAAGTTCAGGGTCCCGCCCTCACCAAAATAAACATAGTGGGTTAAGCCCGCGGGTTTACCAAAATGATCTATGTAGCCATTGCGGTAATCAGCATGTCCACCAACGGTGTCATTGTCTTGTCCTACAAAGACCAATATAGAGTCATTATCGGGTTCAAACTTAGTCGCATGCACATGGCTTATTGTAAAGAGTAATGCAATAAGCGAAATCCGTTTTAATCCTTTAGCTAACATTTACTTCCTTCTCGACACTCTTTATGTTTAATTTATTTAATTACATCATGTTACAGTCACAATTGACAACCTTAGTTATATGCTATTTCTTAGTCCTAGTTATGGAGTGGTTAGGAGAATATTTAGTTAAATGGAAGTAGAATTGTATTAGGGCGCAATCACCCAGTTCACTCGCCTATCGCTGGGGATCGAGAGCAGTTTCTACGCGGCGTAAACTCATCACCTAATAGCCATTCTACCACCGTTAAACGTTGTTCAAGATTTTGGCTTTGATGGGGCTCTTGAGCAAAAGTATAATATTGTCTCATTAAGCTACGAACAAAGCGTGGTATATCATCACCGCGTATTTCTGAAGGCCATTTAACTAAGTCTTTTATGCCCAAGGTAGATTGCTCGGTTAATAGATAACTGATGCTTTGCGTGCAAATGATTGGGTAAAGAGATAGTAAGTATTCTAGGGCTACTTCGCCAAAGAGCTTAGGGGCAAGCTCGGTGACGAATGGCTCTGGTAATAGGGTAATGCTAGGTGCTGGCATGCAGATCCTTCAGCTACCTGTCGCGCTAATCATCAACTTCATTGTCTTTTCTATCAAAATGTTAAGCTGATAAATACGAAGAATAACAAAATCTTACTGTTAATAGCGTCAAATTTATAGATGTTCGTTTGTTTTTGTTATAACAGCGAAGCGACTAGCCACCGGCTATTTCAGCGAGTGAGGGTGATGCGCTTTTAAGGCGCTTTAACTTTCTCTTCGTGTACTAGGTCGTGAAAAAGGTTTTGGCGCCAATCAAACTCTAAGCTGCGGTCGTTGGGGGCGGGGTTGTAGTAGTAGGTGAATCTAACAAAACCATTTTCTCTACCTTTGGTTTTGTTTTGTTTTGTTGATGAGAAAAACTCCCCCAATATTTTTCCATAATTTGCATGTATTACTTCACCTTCACTGTTTAGCTTAGTGTTGACTCGGAAAATGTAACCTAAAGCTGAACTATCATAGGTTGTGATAGTTTTAGTGTTTGAAGATAGGCTCTTTTTCAAAGCAAGGGTTCTAGAGTAAGGTGAGTCGGGGGCTTGATAGGGGAATAGATATTCGGAGTTAGTCGTAGCTTTATTTAGTTTAATTAAGCCGTCTCCAACATTAGTAAAGGATACCCTTAGCTCATTGTTATTATTATCATAATCTACATATTCCCCTTCTAAGTAAAAGAGAATATGGGCAGTATTTCCCATTCCATATGGTGTAACCCAATCTGCTTGCTCAAAGTCAAAACCAATCGCGGTTTTTTTCTTGGGGAAGCGAAGCGTTAGCTTTTTGGCATACATAGCGGTGGGATTTTTCTTTTTGCGCAGCTCGATGGTGAGGTTTTGGTCACCACGGCTGGTTCTTCTAATGTTGGAAGGATAATAACCGTCTTTGTATATGCCTATCATCGCACCAAATTGACTGGTTCGTCGTGCGCTAACTTCACCTTGTTTATCCGTTAATCCATCAAAATCGTTACTGCCTTGGCTTAACATAAAGTTCATAACCACTTTAGCATCTTTAACAGGGTGGCCATCTTGGTCAACCACTTTTAGCTTAATTTGGATTAAGTTTCCTGCGCAGGCGGTTAGCCCTAAAATTAGCAAACTTAGCGCTAAGTGTTTAATTAAGATGATGTTTGGCCCCTTGGCATAACCCGTTATTCCTTTAACTTTACAGTCAGTTAGTGTGTCTTTTGTTACTAGCCTTGTCAAAGCTATTCATTTAAAAACATTAGCTTTTACATGATCTTATGGTGTTATCACATTCTCTTGTTACCCTTTGTCACCGGGTTACTCCAGTAACTTACTTCTTTGCGATTGCTCAAAAATCCACAATGGCTCCGTCAAAACAAAACAGCGTTACGCCAACTGCTTAATCGCTGATTTAAACCGGAGATTTACACTATGACTACATCTACTTTTAAAAAGCATCCGCCAATTCCAGCTGAGCGTTTGGCTAAATATCAAGATTTATGGATGAATTCGCAGAGCATCGATGGTATCGATCAAGACGTGATGGAACACTTAGTACGCATTAGTGAAATGGGCGGTGTTGGGCTTGAGGTAGTGGGTAACCTAAACAAAGAATACTTAGGTGCATTTATGGCGCCGTTCTCTCGCGATACCAAGAATGCCGATATTGTGGTGGTAGGGCAGCCTTTAGAAAAAGCCGCGCCTATGAATAGCTCGCACAAATATGGGCCAAAGGCCTTGCGCGAAATTTCTAAAAACGCCATGGGTACTATTGAGCCAAGCCCAACCGGTGGCTGGGATATTCCGTTTGATGATGCGCGCATTATTGATTACGGCAATATTGATACTTACGGCCAGTTTGATATGAAAGATGAAGTGCAAAAAATTGTTGAAGAGTACGAAAAAATTGTACTGGAAGACGATTGCGTTACCTTTACCTGGGGCGGCGACCATACCACCAGCTATGCACCTATTGCGGCTTTAGGTAAAAAGTTTGGCCCATTAAGTTTGATTCACTTTGATGCGCATTATGACTTGGTAACATTTGCTGACTTTGAATACCCGTACCATTCGGGCAACCAGTTTACTCGTAACTTTGCTGAAGGGAATCTAGATCCTGAACGCATGATTACCATGGGCATTCGTGGTCGAATGACAGCTTTAGTCGGCGGCCATGCTAAAAACTTTGGGGTTGAAACCTATACCTCTGACGATGTGTTCGACTTAGGCACCACCGAGATCGCCGAGCGTATTTTACAACGAGTTGGTGATGGCCCTTGTTACTTTAGCTTTGATCTTGATTCATTAGATGCCACAGACAATGCCTCTAACTCGGCGATTGAACCCTTTGGCCTTAAGTCACGCCAAGTGTGGGATATTATTCGTTACTTGCGTAAGCACGGTAACATTAACTTAGTAGGGGCCGACGTGGTGGAATACACACCACAGCATGACATTTCTAAGCGTGATGGTTACATTGCTGCGGGTATTAGCTGGAAGCTGCTTTGCTGGTTAGCCGACTGCACTGCTAAGCGTAACGGTGAAAAACGTAAAACAGAATGGCCACAAGCCTTTGGCAAAGCCAGTTTGTAATGAATGAGGCGGCAGTAATGTCGCCTTTTTGTTTTTCCCGCTTAGGAGTTATATATGAAAACACCACGTTTTTGGGGTTTAGAAGGCTGGTACACCGCGCATTTGTGTTACGGGGTTATTCAGCTGGTGTTTATCCCGATCCTCGTCCCTACTTTTATTTATGAGCAAACTGGCAGCGCTACGCAAGTGGGCTTGGCGATGGGAATATTGGGTTTATCGGGTTTATTGGCGCCGTTACTTGGAGGCTTGGCTGACAAGTATTGTGCGCATCGAGCTGCACAGCTAATTGGATTGGCCGCCATTGCCATTGCAGCATTGCTTTTTGCTGCTTCTGGTGCAAGCTTTGCGCTGCATCTTATTGCTTCGGTTTTTCTGGGTTTAGGTTCCGCTTCCCTTCTGATGATTAACCCGGCGTTTATCGTCTCCGGGGGTTATGACGCAGAAGAGGAAGCCTCTAAACTTACAGTGCTTAATCAGGTCGCTATTGTAGGTTCATTACTTGCGGGGGTGGGTTTGGCTGCATTAACCGAGGCAGGCGTATCGTTTGAAATACGCTTTGCAGTAATGTTTGCAGTGCCTTTAGTTGCCTTAATCATTACCGCCGCCACCAATAAACAAGCTGCTTCTCGAATTAGGGTTGATCAAGTCGAGCAAGGTGGAAGTGGAACCGGTGGAATTAAACAGATCGTTTTCTCTCGTTTTGGTTTAATTTTGCTGGCTATCTTTTTTGTGTCGATAGGTCAGGGAATTATTACCGGTCAATTTCCCAACTACATGGGCAAAGTGTTCGCAATACACGCAGCGTCGTCGGCTATGGCTTTGTCGGTATCGGCGGTGGTGAGCTTGGTATTGTTGTCGTTAGTGGGTAAAACCATGGCAAAAGTGGGCGGGGAGAAAGTATGGCTACTCGCAGTATTAGTGAAAGTTTTTGTGATGCTGGGTTTAGTGGTACTAGCATTAAGCAGCAATAATGCGGCGTACTTACCTTTGGCACTGTATGTGGCGTATTTGCAAGGCGTTACCACTGTAGATATGGTGCAACCGGCGATTGCCGCTAAAGCTTCGCGAGCTGGCGCTGGCATGACTCAAGGTTTATTAATGTTTGCGATTGCCGGGGCATATGCATTAGGCAATTTTGCTAGTGGGATAAGTGCCGATGCTTTTGGCTGGAGCTCGTTGGCCTGGTTAGTTGCTATGGTGAGCACTATCGCCTTGTTATTGGGATTACAGTGTATGCGTGCTAAACCAATAGTTGAAATGCACCGAGCTAGTTTTAACGGCTAACCACAACTTTGCGACAATATATTTAAGCACTCATGGCGTTACGCTGTGAGTGCTTTTTTATTTTTGGCTGTTTATTAGCGGCGCTTTCTAAAGATATCGTCTTAAGTGAAATCAATTTCTGTGTTTGTCACGTATTAGCTATGTATAAGCAAACTTTTTGTCTGGTTTAAGAATTACTCTTTAACAAGGTATTAACATCAATAGAGGTTGAATTATGTGGTCACATTTAGTTCGAATTTTTAACGAGCATCCCAGTAGTGTTAACGAGAGTTATTTTCAGCACTTAATGACTGCAGGGCGTTTTTCTTTGCGACTATTTTTTGCAGCAGTTGTGTGTTTAGTACATGCTGTATTGCCCTTTGCTTTTGTTAAAACGGGCAGCCAACAGATTCAGGCTTTGCACGACAGCATGCTAAAAAACCGCCAAGTGAACGCATCAAGTCATACACCTGACAGTGAAATTCAGGTAAACAGTTTCAATTTTGAAATCTAGCCCGTTGAGTAAACTTTACTTCTCGCTTTCCACCTGTTTAATACAGGCGACCTCTGCTGAGCTTAGCTCTCGCCAACTGGCAGGCTCAACGTTAAGGCAAATATCAGCAATTTGTTGTCGGTGTAAGGCGGTCACGCGGTTGCCAACTGCCGCAAGCATTCGTTTCACTTGATGAAACTTGCCTTCGCTAATACTCAGTAAGATTTGTTTATTCGATATCAGCTTAACCACCGCAGGGCGAGTGAGTTGTGGTTCACCTTGCAGTTGTAGGCCAGTTTCTAAGGCTTGAATGGCTTGTGGAGTTAGCGGTTTACTTAGGTTCACCCGATAAACCTTAAGGCAGGCCTGCTCTGGCCGAGTGATAGAAAATGACCAGCGGCCATCGTCGGTGGCTAATACTAAACCAGTAGTGTCGGCGTCTAATCTTCCTGCTATATGCAGTTGGTCATCTAAGGGGAGGCCCACCGCGGTGAAAACCGAGGGGTAAGCTTCATCAACATTAGAGCATACACATCCGGCCGGTTTGTTAATCATTATATAGCGAGAAGGGCGAGCAAAGAGTTGCTTGCCAGCCAAACTAATATGGTTGTTTTCATGTACCTGTGTATTTACATGCAAAACACATTGCTGGTTTACGTGTACTTGGCCGTTTTCTATCGCTTCCCTAGCTTGTAGCAGGCTTAGCGAAGTGCTTTTACAAATAAACTTATCCAGGCGCATAAATAGATAGAGGGTGAATTGAATAAAATAGCTCGCGAGTGTAACCAAATACACTGCTTTTGAATACCTTTAAGCCCAGCAAAGCTGGGCTTTAACGCGATTAAAACAGGCTTTGCTTGGGCTTATAAGCGGTCTAATGAGGCAAGCATTTGTTGCTTAAGTTTAGGGCAAACAATATAGGCGCTAAGATACTGCTCTCTGGCTTGCTTAAAGTCAGGGCAAAGTTCTAGCACTTTTAAGTAAGCCGATTTTGCTTGCGCATATTCGCCTTTTTCTAAGTGCAGAATGGTTCTTAACAATGGTTGCCAGTAAAGTTGGCTTAAAGAGAATTGATCTAAGGCTTTTAAGGCCTGATCAAAATCTTGTTCAGAATAAAAGTAGAGTATGTCGGCTAAAGCAAACCACGGTGGGCGGAACGGATTCAGCGCTTTAGAGCTCGCTAGTAAAGCTCGGCCTTGATTAAATTCACCGGCTAAACACAATGCCCAACCCGCTAAACCTACTTGATAAGCCGCATTAGGGTTAAGCTCTACCACTTTGTTTACCGCGGCAATTAAACCTTGTTGATCACCATTGCTTTGGTAAGCCATGGCTAAGGCCATTTGACACTCAGGGTTATTAGCCTCTAACTCAACCGCTTTACGCGCGCAGTCAAAGCCCAGTTCAACTGCATTAGGAATACTGGCCATTGCTAGTCGGTCGGCATCTATGTACAACACCGCTAACATTGCCCAAGCAAGGGCAAATTCGGGCTCTTGTTGGGTGGCTTGTTGCAGCGCCGCTAAAGCCGGTTGATAGTGCTCTTTGTTCAGCGTCATTAAATAATGGCGGTAACGCAAGGTGGCTTCGTAAGTGGATAATTGCTCAACTTTTTTATGGTTGCAGCTTTGGTAAATCTCGCGATGAATAATGCCAAAGCTAGACGCGAGTTCTGCCACTATCTCGGCAATAATTTGGTCCTGTGCGTCAAACAAATCTTGAGTAGACATATCACAGGTGTATTTTTCAGCCCAAATTTGTTGGCCTGTGTCTGCGCGATATAAACGAGCGTGAATGCGCATTTTATCGTTTAGCGCACGCATGGTGCCGGTGGTAATAAAAGATACGTTTAGCTCTTTCCCTACTTGGCTAATATCGGCAGCAGTTTTTATGTCGAAGTTGGTATCGCCCATGGCATACATAGACACCACGTTTAAACTGTCGAAACGAGACAATTCAGTGGCAAGCTCCTCACCAAAGCCGTCGGCAAAAAACTGTTGCTGATCATCGGCTGCTAAAGACAAAAATGGCAACACCGTTAGGCTAGGGCTTAAGCTCTCTGCCTTATTCGTAACAGGCGTTTGTGCCGCTGGTGTAGGTGAAAGGTCTTCTTCACTGCGTAGTTTAAAACTAGGGGCATAACGGCCTTTAGGGATATTTATGTACAGGGCATCATTAACACCTTCGGTAAAATAATAGGTATCTAAAGAGCGACGCACTCGACCTGCTTGAATACGTACAATGGGGTCTGATTGGTGATCAAAATCAACGCCTCGGTCAAAGATCTCAATGGCAATGGTGAACTGCTTAAGGCGGTCGCCATTACCTTGCAAAGTTTGCTCAACCAAAAAGCTGAGTAACTCTTTCATTTTTGGACTTTGCTCAAATACGCTGCTTTCAATAATTCGTTCTAGCTGCTCGCGTATTAGTATCTGATGCTGCTGATTTGCTACATCTAAACTTTTGCCGTTTGCCACTGTTTATCACCTGTTTCTTATTATGCTGAGTTCATTCTGCCATTAATAGGCGCCTAAAAGTAGCACCTTGCTTAGCAAAACCTTTGCTAACAATAGCTTAGTTGCTGTTTAGGGAATTGTTGTCTGCTGTTACTTATTGTTACCTAAAAAAACCTCTAAATGGTCACTTCTAAGTATTTGTTTATACGTGATTTTTAATCTATTCCGGCTTGGATCCAGTGTGTAACTTCGAGATTTCTAGCCATTGAGTAAACTGGCTTCCGTCAAACAAATACACATTGTTTTTAGCTAATAGAGAGACAGATTATGAGCACACAAGTTCAAACCAAATCAGTTAATGCGGGTTTCATGGAGTTTTCTTTAAAGCGCGTATGGCAAGCAACCGGTGCCAGTGAGGAACACGCAAACGCAGTGGCTAGCGCATTAATGACCGGCATACGTCAAGGTAAATTGAATCAAGGCCTAGGCGTGTACGAAGCGATTGATTTAACCTTTCAAGCTGGCGAGTTAGACATAAAGGCTGAGCCAGAAGTTGTAGAAGAAGGTGACAGCTGGGCTGTGATTGATGGTAAACGCTCTAGTGGTTACTGGACTGTAACCAAAATGGCCGAATTGGCGATTGCTAAAGCTAAAAAATACGGTATTGCCATTGTATTTGGCGGCAACCATAACGACGCCGGTAGTTTTGGCTCGTATGCATGGATGGCTCATCAACATAATATGTTTGCTCAAACGTCTAACAACAGTGTACCGATGAATTCTCCATATGGCGGAATGGGCAATGTGCTATCGGTACCACCATTTGATGCCATTGCCCCGTCGGGTAAAGAAGCGCCCGTTTGGACCAGCGTTAAGTTGTGTGAATGGTACGACGGCCACACCGCTCAAGCGGTATTACAAGGCACCAAAGTACCAAGCAATACAGTGATTGACCCAAACACCGGTGAACTAGGTAACGATTTAGCGCCTTATGCGCGACCTGTAGAAGGTTATGGCCGAGTATTTGATCAATCTTGTTACCAAAACTTGACCGACCCTAGAGTGTATTCACTAAACCTGTGGAACGAAGCACTAACGGCAATTATTAACCCATTAGGGGTGATTGCGCCTGAAATGCCAACGCTGACTGATTACTTAAATGGCGATGCCGACAAACCATCAGTAGGGGGGAGCTATTACATCGCTATCGACCCAAGCCACTTTGGGCCAATTGGTGAGGTACTGGCTAAGGCCGATCGCTTTACTCAAGCGGTGCAACAAACTCAGCCACTACCAGGAAAAGGTGCTCCACGTATGCCAGGGCAAAAAGGTTACTACAGCCTTAAAGCACAAACCGAAGAAGTGGAAGTACTTGCTAGCCATTGGACACCGTTCTTTGAACAAACGGCAGCGAAATACGGCTTAAATGAAGCGAAATTACGTGAAGAGTACGCATTATTAGTTGCTGAAGACGCAACAGTGTAAACCCATTAATAACGGTCTCGTGCGAGAACTTAAATACAGTCGAGGGATAGATTGAGGAGCGCAGGGAGCGCTTCGTTTTAAGTCCTTAATTGAAGACTATTTGCATTTAGTTTCCATTGATATCAGAGGATTATTATGACGCTTAAAGGTAAAGTCGCCATTGTAACGGGCGCAACAAAAATGAAAGGTTTAGGCAGAGCAATTGCGTTAAAACTGGCTAAACAGGGCGCTAAAATAGCCTTAACCGGGCGAAGCAGTTCAGCAGAAGGCTTGCAGTTGGTGGTTGATGACCTCACTGCCCAAGGTGCTGAAGTAATCAGTGTGATTGTTGACGTCTCTCAGCAAGCTGAGGTGAATACAGCAGTTCAGCGAGTGATAGATCATTACGGCAGCGTAGATATACTGGTTAATAACGCCGGTGTTGGTGCTGGCTCTCCAGTGTTTCTAGAGAACCAAAGTAAAGATTGGGATGCCAACTATGCGGTAAATGTAAAAGGCACCATGGCAATGTGTGCAGCCGTACTGCCGCATATGGTGCGTCAAGGCGCTGGGGCTATTGTAAACATTGCTTCATTAGCCGGTTTAGGTGCCTTATCGGGTATGCCTTATCCCTATACGGCAACCAAATTTGCCTTAGTGGGTATTACCAAGGAACTCGCGCTTGAATACGCAAACAAAGGAGTGAGAGTAAACGTAGTGTGCCCCGGCGCTATCGCCACCGACATGTTACAGCAAGCTTATAAGGGCTTAGCGGAAGCAGAAGGTATAAGCATTGAAGAGGCCGCTAAACTAGAGAATGCAGGTATTGCGATGGGGCGTCCAGCTGAGCCGAGTGAAATCGCTGATACCGTAAGTTATTTAGCGAGCCCAGCCGCCAGCTATGTAACGGGGGTAGCGATGCCGGTTGGTGGCGGAATGTTACCGGGTTTGTAGTTAGCCATTTAACGCAGTAAATAAAAGCGAAGTATCGATTAAGGGCTTCGCTTCTTTGGTTATTTAGTCCAAGCTCTTTTATTGCTTTGCTTGTAAATTTTGCACCAAGGGCTCGCAGGGTAGCGGTTTTACTTTTAACGGCTTTGGTTTTTTAGCGGGCTTAAGAGTAGGGGCCTTACTAAGTTGGGTTTTCCACCAATCTAACTCGTCACAGCCATGGCCTTTGGCAATCGGCTTCTGATTTTTGCACTGTTTATCGCCAGCAGGACACACTAATCGCACATGCATATGCGAAGTATGCCCCCACCAAGGGCGAATTTTTTGCAGCCAATCGTCTTGCTCGGTACGTTGATTACAGAGCTGCTCTTTAATCACAGGGCTGACAAAAATACGCGCAACTCGCTCATCTTGAGCGGCAACTTTAAGCATGGTTCTATGCTCACCCTTCCAGTTGCTTTTATTAATGGTTAGCTGTTTTTTGTCTACTACGCTTACCGCATATGGTTTAGCCAGTTGCTTAGCGCTGAGTGTATCGTTTTCAAGTTTGAGCCAAATGTCTACGTCTAAGCCAATTTGATGGCTGCTATGGCCAAAATTAAACTGGCCGCCGCGTGGCATAGACATATCACCCACCAAAATATTGTTGATACCTTGTTGTTTCAGTTGTTTGGCGTAATCACTGATGAAGTTCACTAAATTGGGATGCCCATAGTAGCGCTGGCGTTGGCTACGAATAACTTGATAACCTTCGCCCTCAAGCGGTAACGCTTGTGCACCGGCTAAACAACCATTTGCATAAGAACCAATTGCAGCAGCGGGTGCTTTATAGGTGCTGGTGGCTGCTTCCCATGGGTTGTTTTGCGCAAGTGTTGGTTTGCAAGTTAGCAATATGAGTAGTGAAACAGTCACCTTTAACAATTTCATTTAGCGCCTTTATTCCTTAACATTGATAGCAACTATCCGCTTAAACAAATCTATCACTTAGTGTAGCGGGCATGGCGTTGGTCGGGTGAGAATATTCAATGAAGGGCTTGTACAAAGAAGTGGTGAAGATAACTAGGAGTATGTTGTGAGCAATGCGCCTATACCAAACTTGAGTATTTACAGTACCAAGCGACTCTATGTGGAAGCTGCTGATGCCGCTTACATTGCAACAAACAAACCTTTGCTTATGTTGCGCGCTGTGGAGTTACTCACTCCAGCAGTAACCAGTGAGTTGCCACCTTATTTTCAGAACGTAACCGACTTAGGTAAGGCTGAGCAGTGGTTAACACAGGTGAGCCAAGGCAGTCGCTTGTTTGTGGTAACGAAAATGAGTGATCAACAGATGATTGGCTTTATGTTTGTTTACCCTGATGACCAAAGCCGCGCGCATTTAGGATACTTACTGGGTGAAAATTATTGGCGGCAAGGTTTTGCGCTAGAGCTGCTAGAGGGGTTTATTACTTGGGCGGAGCAGGAGCGAGAATTTACTACTGTTATTGCAGGCGTAAGCCAAGATAATACTCCCTCTCAAAAGTTACTAAATAAGCTAGGATTTTCCACGCAAGGCGGTGCAGATAACACTGCTCAGTTTTATCACTATCATTTAAGAAATAGCGAAAATAGAGAATAAAACGGCCGGGTCACTACGATCTTCGCCAAAATGTACTGAACATGGCTTAAAAGCGCCTGTTTTCTATTCATTCGGTCGTTTTGCTGATATTACTTTGGTTTATAGGTTAGGCTAGCTCTTCGCTCAATAGCAGCTAAGCTGCTGTTTTACATATTTATTTAAGTATTTACTAAACTTTAAAGCCGATGCCTATCTATTCTGTTCGATCTCTTATTCAATCAACCCTCACTGTTCGTTGTTTATTGCTTAGCCTTAGTGCTTTAGTCACTGTTGCTCCGGTTAGCGCTAAAACCTTGCTTAAGCCCAGTGCAGATAGTTATTTCTCTATTACTGGTGGCAGTGGTATTACCCATCTAGATGACGGCGCAACAGAAGAACAAGAGAAGCAACAATTCCGCTCTTTTGATATTCGTTTTGGCCAGCATTTTCATCGTAACTGGCGGGTCGATTTAATTCACGCCAATGAAGGTCACCCATATAACCATCATCGAGATGGGTTTTCTGCTCACGCTACCTATGTGTATGTGCCTTCAGATGCTTTTCGCTTAGAAGTGGGTGCTGGCCCGTATATGTCTTTCGACACAACAGTGGATGAAACAGGCTTAGAGTTAAACGAAAAAAGGGTAGGGGCGATGAGTACATTGGCCTTTATCTATCCCTTAAAGCGCTTTAGCGATAGCGCGCATTTGCGCTTGCAGTTAAACAGTTATCTTATGTCTGCACGACCAAACGGCAACTCCTTATTGATTGGTGTGGGTTGGGATATCGATAATTCAGATTACCAGCCAAGAGAAGCACACTATCGCTGGGTTGATGATGTTTGGGCCTCAGTGATGAATGTAAAAATTAATCATGGCGGACCTGAAACCAAGGTGGGTTATAGCGTAGATATGGCCAAGCGCTTCCATAACAACCTCGCCTTATCACTGGGTTACATTGATGAGGGTGGCTACAACGGCGCAACAGACCGTAGCGGATTTACCACACAGCTATGGAAAATTATTCCTTTGGGTAACAACTTTGAAGGCCGAATGGGCGGTGGTGGTTACTTTGTCGTGGATAAGGTTGAACACACTAGCGCTTATGATTTGAAAGGCATTGTGAGCTTTGGTGCTAATTACTACCCACATTGGTCATTTTTCGAAGATGGTTACTTTGGGGTGAGTATTAGTCGGGTGATTGACCGTAAAGGTCACCAAGATGATGCCGACTTATTCCGCTTTAGTGTGGGTAAACGTTTCTAGCGCTCATTATGGCCGAATAGAAAAAAGCGCATTGAAAGTTTAACTTCAACGCGCTTTTTTATTGGTTGTATAGCTACAATGGCTAGTGTTTATTTAGCCGCGCCGTGAGTGACGTCTAAGCTGTAAAACGTTGCTTGAACGTAGTCTTCTGGGTCACCAGAGCGGTTTTGATTGTATACACCCGCTTTGAAATACATCCATTGGTCTTCTAAGCCGTAGCCAGAATTTTGCATATCTACTTTTTGCACTACATCGGCTTTGCCTTCACGGCTAATCGTTACCGTCATATCAGCGCCGTTAATGTCAATTTCGTAAGAGAATTTCTCGCCTAAAGCGATACCGTCATCATATGACTTAGCGATGTCTTTATCTTTTTGTTTCCAGTAATTTGGTTTAGTTGGGCCAATCATTGGGAAGGTAATATCATCGCCACCATTTGGTTCGTGGCTTATCCATACCGAACCCGTTTCATGGTTAGGCAGTTTACGGTAGTAAATTTTAACTGGCTCATCATCGGGTGCATGAATTTGACCAATAATAACCCGGCCTTGTTGCCAAATTTCACCGGTAGAGGTTACGTGGTCAACAGACAGAGTCGCTTTTAAGTTACCATCCACACCTGCTGCATTTTTCAATGAATCTACTGACTCGTTGTGACCAAATACCCAGTTGTTACCGTTAACGCCCTTTGTTTTGTGGCTGGTGTTGCCGCAACGCATCATTTCACGAAGCTCTGAGCGAACATACTTCGTGTTTTTAGAGGTTTTTATCCCTTGAACAGGAGAACGGAAAACAACGCCATCTTTTGCTTCATTTACGTAAAAGTAATCAGCGTGCATCGCGCCTTTAGCGATCTCTTTTTCACTGAATTCAGTAGGGCGATCGCCATTGTCTAAAGACACTGGCAACGTTACTTTCCAACAAGATAGGTCTAGCACCTCTGCTGGCGTGGTATTGGCAGCGGCTACACTAGTGCTTAAAGCTCCTAGCATCATAACAGCAAGAGTTTTTACTTTCATAAGCTCACCTTCAATTACTTAGATTGATATTTTGTACTACAATAACACCAAGATACCTCTGGTTAAAAACCGAGGTCAATGAGAGCTTGTGCTAAATGAGACATCAAACAGTCTTGATTCAATCTATCAGCGTTTAATTGAGCTGATGTATCAAACTCAAAGCAAGGTTCTAGGCTTGGAATAACGTTGTTAAGCCCAGTACTGAAACACTATTAGCATCATTTGTTAGCGCTATAGCGTCGTTCGGATAAGGTATTTAAAGTTTTTTGGGAGAAGCATATAGTCACTGCTGCCTCAGTAATACTCGCTACACTTAGCGTAGTTCAGTAGGCAAGGAAACCAAGGGGGATGTATGCAAGAAACCGATATAGAGGGGAGCTGTTTATGTGGAGAGGTGAGCTACCAAATAAACGGCAATTTAGGCATTTTTCAATACTGTCATTGCTCTCGATGTCGCAAATTTACTGGTAGTGCCCATGCTGCTAATTTGTTTGTATTGCCCAGCCAATTTCGGTGGTTGGCCGGTGAAGACAAGGTTCAGCGCTATCAACCTGAGCACACTAAGTACTTTGCTACTGCCTTTTGTCGCACTTGTGGTTCGTCTTTGCCTTGGCTAGCGAAAACGGGCAAAACTATGGTGATCCCAGCCGGTACCTTAGACCAGCACCCCAACATAGAACCGATTCAGAATATTTTTTGTGCCCACAAGGCACCTTGGTTTGTCGACAGCCAGCAGCTTCCGCAATTTGCTGCATTACCACCGCGTAAACCCAAAGCATAAATGGATATTGGGTCACCTAACTTAAGTGATCGAAGTGATAGTTTGTAAAGTAATACTAAGTACTTTTAATTGAGCTAAAGTAATACATTAACCAAAGGGTAGGAGCAAGTGATGGAAACACCAATGACAGGACAGCAACACAGCAAACCACAGTATGCCATTCCTCAAGAGGCTTTTGATTGGTACGACGAGTATGCTCATGGCCTTATTGACCGCCGTACTTTTTTAGCGCGCTTATCTAAATTAGCGGCTGTGGGGTTTTCTATGGCGGTGTTGTCGTCAGCCTTGTTACCTAATTATGCCTTGGCGGAACAAGTATCGTTTAACGACCCAGAAATAAAAGCGCAGTTTGCGACTTTTGATTCCCCCAAAGGGTATGGAGAAGGGCGTGGCTATTTAGTGATGCCTACCAACTTGCAAGGAAGCGCTCCTGTGGTCTTGGTTATTCATGAAAACCGAGGGCTTAATCCTTATGTTAAAGATGTCGCGCGACGTTTAGCGAAAGATGGTTTTATCGCCTTTGCACCAGACGCGTTACATAGTTTAGGCGGCTACCCTGGCAATGATGATGAAGGGCGCAGTATGCAAAAATCTTTAGACCGCGCCAAAATTGAACAAGACTTTTTAGCTGCCGCCAGTTTTCTAAAAAGTCATTCTGCCAGCAACGGTAAGTTAGGTGCAGTTGGTTTTTGTTTTGGTGGTTATGTGGTGAACATGCTGGCTGCGCGCATGGGCACCGAGCTTAATGCAGGCGTACCGTTTTACGGCACCCCTGCTGCAAAAGAGTTAAGAGCCAACATTAAAGCGCCGCTGCAGATTCAGTTAGCTGAGTTAGATAAACGGGTAAACGCTACTTGGCCTGAGTACGAGCAAGACTTAAGGGCCAATAACGTCGACTTTGACATGCATATGTACGCGCAAGCCAATCATGGATTTCATAATGACTCCACAGGCCGTTATGACAAAGACAATGCTGAGCTAGCGTGGAACAGAACCATCGCTTTCTTTAAGCAGCATTTAGCTTAATTAATCCCATCTAGGGCTTTGCTTATTGATGTTAGCAAAGCCCTTTTTATTCTAGAATTGCTTGCCACGGTAGCTGCCCACTTCATTTTCCCGTTTAATCAATAGATTACTGATGAATAAGTTATTTGTTAGTGGTTTAATTGATCTCTATTTTTAGCGTTAGCTACCACTCGCGAGTTTACCCAATATGACCAAACGCTTTGACATCATCGGTGCTCCCTTTAATCATTTAGGTTGCGTGACCACTAAGCAAAATACCGTAGATGGTCTTAGGCAAGCTAGCCAAAATACTTGGGTAGGGCTATCGAATTGGATTGATGTTAGAAATAGCCGTTGGAATGCGGACATTAAAGATTGCGGTGATGTGAGCCCTTCTAGTGAGGTATTGCGCTTGCTTGAGGAAGAACAAAACGTAAGCGCCTTAGCGGATTACGGAGACGCGCTTTGCGCTGCCGTACTCAATAGCTTTGATCAGGGGCGCACTCCCATCACTATTGGTGGGGACCATTCTATCGCGGTGGGCACACTGCAGGCGGTAATGACCTTTTATCAGAAACAACGGGACAAAAAGGTAGCGGTTATCTGGGTGGACGCACATGCAGATTGTAACGATAAGCTAGATGGCAATTTGCATGGCAAACCTTTAGCGATGCTTATGGATAAATACCCCGATAAAGCCTGGAGAATTGATCCAGAACGAGAGCTTAAGCCTCAAGATATTTATTACATTGGGGTACGAGATGTAATGCCTAACGAGCAACAGTTGATTAGCGAACTTGGTATTTGCCATTACGGTATGCCAAGCATAGATAGCTTAGGTATAAACGGCGTTATTTCTAGTTTGATGACTGAGTTAAACGATAACTACGATCATATTTATTTGTCTTTCGATTACGACGCGCTAGACGGCAGTGTTTATAGAGCGTGCGCTACGCCTAACGTAGGTGGATTAAGTGCTAGAGAGGCAATTCACTTAGTCTATTCGGTTGCATCTAGCCCTAAATTTGTCGGCGCTGACTTTGTAGAATATATGCCAGAACTGGATGACAATGGAGTATCCAAAGAACTGATGATTAAGCTGATAGATGCAGTGTGGGGGTTTAGAACCTAATGGTTACGCTACGACCAATTACCGCTAAGGAGTTTGCAGATTACTGTGAGTATTTTGTTGATGATTACAGCCGCGATATCGCAGCGAATCAAGGGCACTCTAAAGAAAGGGCGTTAGAGTTAGCCCTACAAACCCTAGAACAGAGCTTTCCGCAAGGGGCAGAAAGCCAAGGCCACCAATTGTTGTGTATCGAGCAGCAATCAGAGTTGCTTGGTTATTTATGGCACTCTATTCAAGCCAGTGACCAATCCACTTACATTTATGATTTTTATATTTTCCCCAAGCAGCGCAACAAAGGGTTTGGCAAGCTGGCGATGAAGGCGCTTGAACAGCAGTTGACGGGGTTTGGTATTAACCAAATCAAGCTTAGAGTCGCATTTAGTAATCAGCGCGCGTTAGCATTGTACCAAGAGCTTGGCTTTGTGGTTACCGGCTACAACATGTCTAAAACCATTACCCAGTAGCGTAAACCTAGTCGGCTTTTGGAGCCGTCATTTAGCGGATTGCCTGGCAGCAGGGCGGAAAAATACTTGTTCATTTTTCGGTAGCCGATAAATCTACACTGAGTTATTTTGGTTTTATCTACTCTCATTAAGCAGTAAAGGTTTATGGAACCACTAAGCTTTCAGCAAAAGTATGACGCAATGAGCCGCAAGGATGCCCAGTACGAAGGGGTGTTTTACACTGCAGTAAAAACCACCGGTATTTTTTGTCGACCAAGCTGTCGAGCGCGCAAACCTAAAATCGAAAACGTCACCTTTTACAACAGCGCTCAAGAAGCCCTGCAACACGGCTATAGAGCTTGTAAAGTATGCAAACCGATGCAAGCTTTAGACGAAGCCCCGGATTACATAAAAGCGCTGTTAGACGATATTCAGCAAGACAACTTTACTCGAATTAAAGACGGTGATTTGCGCGCCCGTAACCTAGACCCTGCTCAAGTGCGCCGCTGGTTTAAGAAGCATCATGGGATTACTTTTCATGCCTATCAACGCATGGTCCGAATTAACTCGGCCTTTAGCCAAATTCAACAAGGCGATAGCATTAGTAATTCAGCCTTTGATTCGGGTTACGAATCGCTAAGTGGGTTTAATGAAGGGTTTAAGAAAGTGTTTGGTGGCGCGCCAACTGGCAAAACCAGTAATGTGATTAATATTGTGCGTTTTACCACGCCAATTGGGCCCATGTATGCCTGCGCCACTCAGCAGGGGATCTGTTTGCTAGAGTTTACCGACCGCCGAATGTTGGAGACCGAATTTAACGACCTCACTAAACGTTTAAAAGCCGTTATTTTGCCGGGAGAAAACCCACATCTGGATCAAGTTCAGACAGAAATTGCTGAATACTTTGCTGGAACCCGCAAACAGTTTGACGTAGCACTAGACACTCCAAGCACCGAATTTAGGCAATTGGTATGGCGTGGGCTAATGGATATTCCCTATGGCGAAACACGCAGTTACGGCCAACAGGCAGAGTACTTAGAGGTACCTAATGCCGTGCGGGCGGTAGCCTCGGCCAATGGCCAAAATCGTATTAGCATTATTATTCCCTGTCACAGAGTGATTGGCGCTAACGGCCAGCTAACAGGCTATGGCGGTGGTATTCATCGTAAAGACTGGTTACTGAAACATGAAGCAGGTTTGCGCAATGGCTAAACAAGAAAGCTCTGAGAAAATAGCCGCTTTACAGCGACAGGTAAAGCATTCTTACTCGCCACTTAAACAACAACTGCATGCTTGGCTGTTAGCGCAAGCGGGTATTAGCGAGACGTTTTGGCCAAACGATAGCGGAGGCTTTTACGGCTTTGTTTATAAGGGCAAAGAGTTTGCTCACTTTCATCAAGGTGATGAGTTAGATTTAAAACTTGGGCGAACAAGCATTGCTGAGCAAGGCTTACGGCATCCTGCGCTCTCTATATCCCACCCTAAACGCAGCCCACGTTCGGCCTGGAAGAGCTTGGTTTTTCAGACCAAGGCTCTTTGCAACAGATACAAGTTTTGGTCCTATTGGCTATTTCGCCTCTATAATTGTCACTGTTCTATTGTTGATAAGTGGCTAAATGGGCAGCAAATTCGAGTTAGCTCATAGTAATTACACGCAATAACAATATAATAATACTATTACTGCAAATAGGTTATTACCATGCCGCAAACACTGTTGCCGAACATTATCGAATTTTTGTCGCAGATTTATCCATTTAATTTATTGCCGCCAGCCTTGCAGCGGCAAATTGGAGAGTCGGTAACCATTAGTTATTTGGCGCGAGGCGAGCAAATTCGTTTCGGTTCCGATAAATCAGAGTGTTTCCTATACATTATTCGCACCGGGGTAATGGAGCAGCGTAAACCTGATGGGGTGTTACGCTCAAAACTCGGCGAAGAAGACTTATTTGGTTTTACTTTTTTAGAGCCACTAAAAGACGCGCTTGATGGCTATAGTGCAACAGCAATTGAAAACACCTTGCTGTACATGGTGCCGCATACCGAGTTAACCCAACTGCTTGAGCAACACCCAGAATACGCCGACAGCTTTGCTTCTAAAGCGCGAGTACGCCTGCAGTCGGCGTTAAACGTGGTGTGGTCTGACAATGAGAAAGGCTTATTCTTTAAAAAGGTGTCGGAAGTTGCTAGCGGAACGGTTGCAGTGGTCACTGCTGATATGTCGATACAAGCGGTGGCGAACGAAATGCGAGTGCAGTGCCGCTCGTCTACTGCGGTAATTAAAAAAGACGGTGTTATATGCGGCTTAATCTCAGACCGTGATATGACCAAACGGGTGATTGCCGAAGGCTACGACATCACTCGCCCGATTAGTGACGTAATGACCTCGCCAGCGGTCACCACTAAACCGAACGATCTTATTCTTACCGCCGCCTCACTGATGATGGAACACAACATTCGCAGCTTACCAGTGGTGGAGAACAATCAGGTATTGGGCTTGCTCACCACTTCACATTTAGTGCAAAAGCACCGCGTGCAGGCGATCTTCCTGATTGAAAAAATTAAGTACACCGAAACTGTAGAAGGCTTGGCAAAACTTACTTCAGAGCGCCAAGCGATATTTGAAGCACTGGTCGAAGGCAAGGTGAGAGTAGAGGTAATAGGCCGAGTTATGGCCATGATAATGGATGCCTATAATCGCCGACTGATTCAAATGGCCGAAGCCAAACTAGGCGATCCACCTTGTGCATATACTTGGGTAGTAGCGGGCTCTCACGCTCGTAACGAAGTACACATGTTGTCTGATCAAGACAGTGCTATTATTTTGCCAGAGAACGTTAGTAAGTCTGACCGGATGTACTTTACCCATTTAGCTATGTACGTGTGTAATGCCATGGACGCCTGTGGTTACCCCTTATGTACCGGCAAGTTTATGGCGGCGACACCAAAGTGGTGTCAGCCGATTAATGTATGGAAAGAGTATTACCGTAAATGGGTGTCTAACCCTGAATACAGCATGTTGTTAAATGCCACGGTGTTTATGGAAGTTCGCAGTATTTATGGCGATGCCAGTTTGTCTGAGCAGCTTCAGCAGCATTTGTACGCTCTGCTTAATAACAATAAAACCTTCTTAAACTCACTGGTCACAGATTCTGTATCGGTACAACCACCCCTAGGTATTTTTAACAACCTAGTGTTGGAGAAGGGCGGCGAACACAGTGAAATGCTCGATATTAAAAAGTACGCCTTATTGCTTATTGTCGACTTAGGCCGCATTTACGGTTTAGCGGTTAATAGTGACGATACCGGCACCGAGCAACGCTTCACCAGTGCTGCAAAGAAAAAAATACTCAGTGAAGATGCTCTAAAAGACGTACTAGGCGCTTATCGGTTTATTACACAACTTAGATTCCGCCATCAACTTAAAGCATTAAAAGAAGGTTCTGCGCCAGATAACTATATTGCCCCTAAAAGTTTTGGTAACTTTGAACGAGAGCACTTAAAAGACGCATTTCGTATCATTAATAACCTACAAGATGCTGCTAAGCTGCGTTTTAGCGAAAAATAGGGTAAGCAATGTTCACACGTTTTAAACCGCTGGCGAAGCTAGGCCGCGCCCGCGAAAAGGTGATAGCTAGTGGTGGTTTACCTAAAAAGTTTAATCGGCTGTTAGAAGCCACGCTTCCCAGTGAAGGCTCCAATATTAAAGACCTCGAGTTTCTCGCCTTCGATCTTGAAACCACCGGCTTGCACCCAGAAAACGATCATATTCTTAGCATTGGCTACACCGTGATGAAGAATTTGAGCATAGACCTAAACAGCGCCTCGCATTGTTACATCAACAGTGGCAACAAAGTTAAAGCAGAAACCGCGGTTATTAATCAGATTGTGCCAGAAATGCTCGCGCAAGGGATTAGCCTAGACCAAGCTATGGATCAGCTTTTTGAAGCGATGCAGGGCCGAGTATTACTGGTGCATGGCTGCTGTGTAGAGCAGCAATTTATTGATTATTACCTAAAGCAGCGATACCAGTTGAATACCTTGCCTTTGGTTTGGGTAGATACCCTAAGCTTAGAGAAATCTTTAATAGCCAATGCCAATCATCAAAAAACTGGGGATTTTCGATTGTCGGCTATTCGTAAACGTTATGGCTTGCCTGAATATCATGGTCATAACGCACTGATGGATGCCGTAGCCACTGGCGAGCTATTTCTCGCCCAAACTAAGCGCATTTTTGCAAAATCTCCGCAAGTGATTGGGTCACTGATTAAAAAATAAAGGCAGCTATTTTCCGTTGCTTTAATAGCGACTTCTTAGTTACCTGGTATCCACCAAAGCTCGCATTCCTTTATTGTGGGTGATTTATCAATTTATTTCTTAGGCTACTAAAGCACGATAGTTTAAGCGGTTAGACAAACAGGAGTAAACGTTGGATCACAAAAAATTTAGAAGTTTAGTCAAAGATCTATACAAAACGGTGGCAGAACTAGAAAACATGTTTTCGGGTAGACATTTTACTCCTGATGGCCATATGGTAGGAAGCTTAGGTGAGTGCCTAGTTGCTGACGCATATGGTCTTGAATTGCTTACCGCATCGAATAAAGGGTTTGATGCTATGAGTCCATTAGGCGTCAAAGTAGAAATCAAAGCTACGCAGTCTACTCGTGTGGCATTTCGTAGTTGTCCTGAGCATGCGATAGTGATTAAGATATTGCCTGACGGTACATTCGAAGAGTTTTACAATGGAAAAGGTTCACGAGTATGGGAACAATTTTCCGGCAAACCAATACCGAGTAATGGCCAATATCAAATAGCTTTATCAAAGCTAGCAAAGCTAAATGAACAAGTAGAAGAGAGCGAAAAACTTGAGAAATTCGCTTAATCAGTTGCTCAAAAGTGATTCGTGAACCCAGGCCGACTTTGCTTCATTACGGCGCTCATTTTAGTCTCAGCATAGCGAGGCGTTATGTTTACTTTAGAAAGGGCATTAATTGAAAGTTAAAACGATAATTTCTTATCTTGAAGAGCTTGAGTGTCACTCGAGTGCTCAAATGTTTCGCGGTCACGGAAACTTGGAATGGGCGCTGATTCCATCGATTGCTAGGCTGAAACCTAAAGAGTTACCAGTTAGGCACTACGATGGTTGGAAAGGTATAGAAAAACAATTGCTTATAGAGTTTAAAAAGTATGCTTTAAGGCACATTGACAGAGAGCCTACGTCGCAAATGGAATGGATGATCCAAGCACAACATCATGGTGTACCTACTAGATTGTTAGATTGGTCAACAAACCCTCTTAAGGCTCTTTATTTTGCTATTGAAAACACTGAGCATGATGATAAAAATGGAAAACTTTATGTTTTTACACCTCAATCATGGGCACCGAATCCTGATATTGTTGATGTAGAATGCCAAAAAAGCGTTAAAGCTTTTCATCCCATTGTAATCAATGACCGAATTTTAGCCCAAGAAGGTTGTTTTACTTTGTTTCCGCAACAGGATAATCATAATAGTTTTGAAGCTCTTGAAGAAGGTTTTTCGCGTCAAGAAGATGTATTGAATATGGCTAGTATTATTATTCCAAAAGAGGCTAAGCCTGTTTTAAGAACGCAATTAAGAAAACTTGGCGTTACAGATATGACTATGTTCCCTGATTTAGACGGAATAGCTAAGAAAATTCGCCGCGATTTTGGCATCCTGTAAATATGCCACGCTAATGAGATAGGAAAAGTAGTTTGTTATTTTCGTTTCTCGATTTCTTGCCCATTTGGGGAGAGTATGATTAGCCAATTTAAAGGTTATATGCCCATGTCCCCAGTATCAGAAACTTCAGTTTGTAAGAGAAAATTGTTACAAGGAAGGTAATAATGAATAGACCTAAGAAGAAACGACCTTTTCTAACGAGAATTGTTTGTGCTACTTGCTCAATAACGTTTCTCAGTGCTGCTTTTTATTTGGTTGTCTTTGGTTTTGAAGTCGCTGCAGTACTGTTAGTGACAAGTGCGTTTGGTGGATTAGCAACTACCAGTGTTGTATACAGTGAAGGTTTACTAGATTTTTTAATAACTCTCGTCGAGGTATTTATCGAGGGGCTTAGTGCGTTATTCGAAGGAATAACCAACATTTTTAGCTTTTGATTCTGCGCCTACATTTTCTATCTAAATGGGTACGATATTTTTTGATAGTTTGTATCTTAAAAGCAAGTGAACGATTTTGTATTGAAGGGTTTTGGTTCGAATTTCTAACAAGGTAAACCTTTAGTATGCATAATGATCCAATCATTAATTGACAACTTCCTGCTCATGGTTGAGGATTAAACGATGAATACTGACCTTACGCAACAGGCGCTACGAATTATCATCATTCCTTAGGAATGGTGGGATTGTTAATGCGCTGTTGATGTGTAAAACCCACCCAAAGAGGTGGGTTTTTTGTATCTGCCTCATGGGGATTATTACTACAAGGAGTTCACATGAAGAAAATAGCTGTTTTTGGTAAGCCGGGCAGTGGTAAATCCACCTTAAGCAAAGCATTAGCCTCTGCGGTAGACATTCCTTTATATCAACTCGATTCGCTGGTGTTTAAGGCAAATGGCGAAAGGGTAGCGCGTGAGATATATGACCAAACACATCAGGGCATCTTATCTCGCGAGCAGTGGATCATCGACGGCTTTGGTCCGCTAGCTTGCTTCAATCAGCGTTTAGCAGCGGCAGACACCTTAATTTACATCGACCTGCCTTATCCAACCAGTTATTGGCTTGCGACTAAACGAATGCTTAAAGGCTTGTTGGTAAAGCCTGAGGGTTGGCCAGATGGTAGTTCGGTGCTAAAAGGCACGCTGCAGAGCTATAAAATGCTCAAGCTAAGTCCAACATTCTGGAATGATGATTTTGTAAAAAGCTTAACGGATCAGTCGCAAGGTAAAGAGTTGCATCATATTAAAAGTGTTGCTGAGCTAAATGGTTTTGTTAGGTGTGTGACTAAGTAGTGGCGTATACACTGGCAAATGGCGGCTTACTTTAAGCGAGAGCCTAGCAAACTCGTGTTGTTCCGCTCTTTAGAAAAAGCAAAAAGAAAAGCTAAGCGGGTTACGCTTAGCTTTTTATCTACTAGAAGAGACCCAGCTTTGGCGTTTTTACCAAGGCCTAGAACCAAAAAGGCAGTGTTTAGGCCAACACCCTAAACACTGCAAAAGAAGGAATGGTCAGTTCCTATATACTACAGGTCTTACTATGATTCTGATTCTACTGCTGGTTGGCTAGTCGGGGGTGTTTTGTTACTGGTGTTCGCTTTAATCAGTAGCACACCAACACAAAGGATAATGGCTCCACACAAGATAAACACTAAACGGTCACCCATGCTGTTTGGCAATACCACTAACAACATTACAAAGGCACCTGCCGCAGCGATTAACTTACCTAACATGCTACGTTGTTTGTTATCTAGCACTTCTTGTTCTGCTGACTCGTTCACTAGTGGTGTATGCAAGTTGTTAAAGAACTTGTCTACATCTTTAGAACGCTCTTCGCTCAAGCCTTTGTAGAACAACTGAGACATTACAAAGAAACCACCGGTGAGAACAATGTGGCCAATTAGAGCAATGGCTACTTTAAGGTCTTTCCACTCACGGTTGGTTAAGTCTTGGTCTAGGTTGAAGATATCTTGGATATGCTCTGGACCAATCACAAAACCTACTACGTAAGATACACAAGCACCTACTAGTAGTGTTCCCCAGCCAGCCCAATCTGGTGTCTTCTTAATGAAGAAGCCAAGGAAGGCAGGAATTGTCATTGGGAAGCCAAGCATGGCACCGGCAAACATCATTGCGTCGAACAGGCTTAAGCCTTTGAGCGAGTTAATGAATAGGGCGAATAAGATAATTAGTACACCAAACACTGTAGAGGTGATTTTTGAAACGGCGACTAACTCTTTTTCTGATGCGTCGGGGCGTAGTACTGGTTCGTAGAAGTTTTTAACAAAAATACCAGAGTTACGGTTAAGGCCTGAATCCATTGAACTCATTGTTGCGGCAAACATTGCAGCGATAAGCAAACCTACCATACCTGCAGGCATGTATAGCTCAACAAAGGCTAGGTATGCTGCGTCGGCAGCTTTGCTGCCCATTTCTGGGTGCATGGCGGCTAGATCTACGCCTTGGCCTGCTAAGAACCACGGTGGAATAAACCAAATCACCGGGCCTAAGGTCATTAAACAACAGGCTAACAACGCCGCTTTTTTAGCATTTTTTGAATCTTTAGCCGCTAGGTAACGGTAAGAGTTAAGCATGTTATTGGTAATGCTGAACTGTTTAACAAAGATGAAGAATGCCCAAATGGTTAAGATGCTTACGTAGTTAAGGTTGTCACCAATAACGAAGTCACGTGGGAAGTCATCTAGAATGTTACCTACACCGCCAGAGTGAATAATGGCAACAATACAACAGGTTACTGTTACGGCCATAATCACCACCATCTGCATAAAGTCAGATGCGATTACCGCCCAAGAGCCACCCGTTACAGACATAATAAGTACGACTAAACCGGTTAGTACAATGGTCCAGGTCATGTCGAAGCCAAAAATACCAGAGGCAATAATGGCCAAACCATTTAGCCAAATACCGGCAGATACCACACTGTTTGGCATACCAGACCAAGTAAATACTTGCTCGTTATATTTACCAAAACGCATGCGGATTGCTTGAATTACCGTTACAACACGAAGTTGACGGAATTTAGGCGCGAAGTAGGCGTAGTTCATAAAGTAACCAAAGGCATTGGCTACGAAGATAATGGCAACGGCTAGGCCGTCGGTGTAGGCTTTACCTGCGGCACCGGTAAATGTCCAAGCACTAAATTGTGTCATGAAGGCGGTTGCACCTACCATCCACCACAACATCTTGCCGCCCCCGCGGAAATAGTCACTGGTATTATTGGTAAATGTGCGGAACATCCAACCGATTGCGATTAGAAAACAAAAATAAATGAGTACGATAAGGACGTTTAAATCCATGTCTGTAATTCCTCTTCCATAGTAGATAACCTTACCTTAACAAGCACTATGGCATTATTGTATGACATAAAGGGCTAAGTGAGATTATGATCTCACTTTTATATCTTGTCAGATTGAAAACGTTATCTAGATCCCATCAAAATAGTCTCAAGCTTCTTATTTAATTTTTAGTTATCGGTGACTCTCTCGCACAAACAGCATTTAGCTATTACGTTTAGGGGGAAGTGAAAACAACATTAATTGTAATACATATGTGATGGTTTTTTAAGCGATACTGTCGGGAATAGGCAACACATTTAGTCATTTTTGGCAGTGACTGTATTGAAAAAAGTACAGTAATATCAAAATCCTATGTGCAGTTAGCTAGTGTAAATGTTGAAATCTGTTAACGTAGACACACTTTAGTTGAGCGGTATTGAATATGCTGCACTAAATTAATATGTATGGTTGATTTCATAGGATAGCAAAAGGACACCTATGGCTAACGAATTTGCAATGATTGAAGGCGCATCGCGCAGCTTACACTTACAGGTAGCAAGGGAAATAGCTAAAAGCATTTTGTCTGGCGCGCTTCCTCAAGACAGTATTATTCCTTCAGAGATGGAATTGTGTGAGCAGTTTGGCGTAAGCAGAACCGCGTTGCGTGAAGCAATTAAACACCTCAGCTCTAAAGGCTTGTTAGAATCGCGCCCCAAAATTGGCACCCGAGTGAAAACTAGGGACCATTGGAATATGCTGGATTCTCAGTTGTTAAGTTGGATGGCAGGGATAGGCGAAACCCAAGACCTGCTAACCGAGTTTTTAGCACTACGACGTGCCATTGAGCCAGAGGCCGCAGCGCTAGCGGCAAAGAACGCTTCGGCTGAACAACGGGTATTGTTGTCTGAATGCTTTCAGCACATGGTAGCCATTGCTAATGGCGATGAAGATGCCTCTGGTTGGGTACAGGCTGATTTGCAGTTCCACCGTTTGGTTTACTTAGCAACCGCGAATAATTTCTATATTCCATTTGCTAACGTGCTGCAGGTAATGTTTGTGGGTTTCTTCAAACACTCTTCAAAAGAAGGGGGCACATGTATGGCCGAGCACACTGCTATTTATCAAGCCATTATGGCAGGTGACTCTGAAAAAGCCCGAGCAGCTAATTTAGAGCTCTTAAATAACAGTAAGCACCGCCTTCCAGAGGAAGATGTGGCTTAAAACGGTTACTAATGAAAAAAAGCCTCGCGTCGCGAGGCTTTTTTATTTCGTTTAGTTAGCTTACACCTTATATGCCATACAATTGGTAGTGTATTACCTCATTATATTTTGTCTTAAAAAATCACCAAATCCTCATTCTTTCCCGATTTTGCACAAAAACAGCCTGCCAACTTATTTCGTCCATTGGTTAAATTGACGGCTTACTCTGTAAATTCAGTGATACTTACACTAAATCACTATTACTCGTTCAATTCGCTGATTTTATTGAATTTATGTAATTGAAGTTAATTAACCAGGCGTAGTGAGCTACCTCAAGTTTTTGGCAGAGAATTAGCTCGGTGGTCAGAAATGTGACCCCAGTAAAGGTGGTATTGTATGATTTATTGTTAAGGTTTATTTAACATTTCTAAGCAGTAGTGAATAGGAAATTACCGCAATGTGGTATAGCGGCTAGCCTGTTAGCGCATGGATGTGTAAGCGATGCCAACGACGAGAGCGAGGGCACGAAATGGACAGCCTGTATTGGGCGCATATACATAGGACATATAATAATGAAACTGACGCGAAATCGCATCACTGCTGGGCTAGGTGCCTTAGTATTGTTGCAATCTCCTGTATTGCTAGCAGAAACAATTTCTCTTACTAACCCCGGATTTGAAAGTAGCAGCCAATTTGATGGCTGGACAGATACCGATCCTTCTTCTTTGTCTGGTGTTGCTCAAACCGGCAGTAAATCAGTAAAAATTAATGGCAGTGGTGGAAGTGTAGAGCAAACGCTTAACATTGCGGCTAATACTTCCTATACGCTAGCGGCTTTTGTTAAAGGCTCTGGTACTATTGGTTTGCGTTTTGGTTCGCAAGAATATACTAAAAAAATTAGCACTAGCAGTGATTGGACGGAAGTGAGCGTAACCGCCAGTGCTGGCTCTGCTAACCAAGTGACGGTATTCGCAGAATACAACGGCGCTGAAGGCCGTTTTGATGATTTCTCTTTGAGCAGCAGTTCTGAACCTAGCACTGTTACTCCGCCAGTCAGTGCTGGTTCATGTTCTTCGCCAGCTAACCTGACTATTGCGTCTGCCAGTGATAATGGCAGTAATGATGGTCATGGCCCAGAAAACGCTATAGACGGCAACCTAAGCACTGAGTCTCGTTGGTCATCTCAAGGTATTGGCAAACAGATAGTGTTTGATTTACAAGCTAACGCCAATGTGACGAGTTTAGATGTGGTGTTTTTAAAAGGCGACCAGCGTTCGAGTTACTTCGATGTGGCTACCTCTAGTGATAACAGTAATTGGACACCGGTATTAACTGGTGCTATGTCGAGTGGTATTGAAAGCGGTTATGAAAGTTTTGATATTAGCGACAGTGACGCTCGTTATGTAAGAGTTACTGGGCAAGGGAATTCTGCCAATAACTGGAATAGCATTATTGAAGCGAAAGTATTTGGCTGTATTGATGGAAGTGCTCCCGTTGACCCTGTCGATCCGGTTGACCCAGTAGATCCTGCACCGGTTGATCCTAACCTTAATCCGTCTTTACCTCCATCGGGTAACTTTGATTTGTTAGATTGGACCTTAAGTGTGCCAGTAGATGATAACGGTGACGGTAAAGCCGATACGATTAAGGAGCAAGCCTTATCAAGCGGTTACCAAAGCAGCGAGTTTTTCTATACAGCGACAGACGGAGGCATGGTATTTAAAGCGCCGATTAGTGGTGCTAAAACATCTTCGAGCACCTCTTACACACGCTCTGAATTACGCGAAATGTTGCGTCGTGGCGATACCAGCCATAGCACGAAAGGGGTTGGCAAAAACAATTGGGTATTCTCAAGCGCTCCTTCGTCGGCTCAAAATGCAGCGGGTGGGGTAAACGGCGTTTTAGACGCCACCTTGGCAGTAAACCATGTAACAACCAGCGGTGATAGCGGTCAAGTAGGCCGAGTAATTATTGGTCAGATCCATGCAAATGATGACGAACCAGTGCGTATTTACTACCGTAAGCTAAAAGACAATGCACGTGGTTCAATCTACATAGCTCACGAGCCACGTAGTGGCAGTGAACAATACTACGAGATGATTGGTAGTCGAGATAATAGTGCCGATGATCCTGCAGACGGCATTAAATTGAATGAGCGTTTTTCATATCAGATTAAAGTGGTTGCTAATACCTTAACAGTAACTATTAGTCGTCCTGGTAAGAGTGATGTTGTTCAAGTGGTTGATATGAGTAATAGCGGTTACGATATCTCTAGCCAATATATGTATTTTAAAGCTGGGGTTTATAATCAAAATAAAAGTGGCAACGATTCAGACTATGTTCAAGCAACTTTTTATTCTTTGAATAATACCCACAATGGTTATTCTTACTAAGTTAACCGTTGAATAAATAAAAGCGGCAGCCTATGGCTGTCGCTTTCTATTTTAATGCGATGCATATATACGACGACTGTATGATACATTCTTTGGTCGAGTTAATTCGTTTACCTTGATGTAGCTATCTACCGAAGAGTACTGCTTGATAGACGGCGCTTTGTTCATGTTGCGCTGCATGTCCTCAGTTTTTTCCCACATGCTAATGGTAGAGTAATGCTTATTACAGCAAGGGCCGCTGGCCATACTGAGGCTAGAATAAAACATTCCCATAAATAAACTTAATGCGATTAGTATTTTATTCATTGTTCTTTCCTCTTATTGATTACACTTAAATAGAACGTTTGTTTTTGTGTTTATGTTCACGTTTATTTTAGTTATTTTGTTTTTGCTGCTTCTGAATCTTCAATGTTCTATTTAAATCATTTACTTAGCACCTTTACTTGTTTAATTCGTTTTTAGTCTTTTAGATGCATTGAGCAAGTCACTGTTGGGTGATTTGCTAGGTAACTTACCTTGCCCCTCCGGTTTGTAACTCTGTTACTCGCGTCGTAAGCGTTAACTTAGCGTCATTCCATAGCAGCAAGTGGCTGCACAAACAGAATAGGGGTAGGCAATGAATCACTTTTTTAATTTAAATGGAAAGGTAGCGGTAATTACTGGCGGTACGTCTGGCATTGGTGCTGCCACTGCTGAGCGCTTAGCTAATGCAGGCGCTACTGTTGTAGTTGCGGGTCGTAAAAATGCTCAAGAGTTTGCCGAGCGCTTAGGCGGAAGTTTTGTTAAAACCGACGTCTCTGATGAAACGTCAGTTAAAAACCTAATGGCAGTCGCCCATGACCTCTATGGAAAAATCGATATTTTGGTTAACTGTGCTGGTGTAAATCGTGGTTACAACACGCTATTGGAGTCTGAGCAAGAAGATTTCGACTTCAACTTTAAGGTTAATACCATGGGGGTAGTGTTTGGAATTAAACATGCGACTCCTTATATGCCAACAGGCGGTAGCATTGTGAATGTCGCCTCAGCCGCAGGTATGCAAGGGGTGCCATATTTAGCTCCCTATGTTAGCTCTAAGTGGGCAGTGTTGGGTATAACTAGAACTGCCGCCTTAGAGCTTGGTGTGCAAAACATTCGGGTTAATGCCATTTGTCCTACCTCCGTTGATACGCCAATGGCGCGTGCCGAAGGCGGAGAGCCGCAACTGCGTATGGAGCAAAAAGCTGTGCCGCTTGGCCGAATCGCAGAACCAGAAGAAGTTGCCGCTATCATTCATTTTTTATCTGCGCCTGATTGCGCCTTTGTTAATGGCCAAACTATTGGTGTAGACGGTGGTTTTACTGCAGGTATGAGCATTAATGCTTATAACTGCTTAGCCGAGAGTTAAGTTTACATAAACCGATAAGTATCTGGTGAGTGGTAATCACTGCCTGTTGCCACTTTGGTGCTTATTCATGGCTTTATTAGCCACCGGTAATACGCGGTATTACCGGTTTTTTTAGCTTCTAAAAACGCTTTGTTAGTCGCATTCTTTGGGGCTGGCGTCGATAAAAGTGGCTTTGGCCGCCAATATGCGAGTGACAGTGGTAATGCTGCACAATGCTGCAAAGGTAAACGCCAAAACGGTAAAGTACTGCGGAAATAAACAAAACAATACAAAGGTGGCAATAGTTTCGGTTCCCTCAGTTAACCCTCCCAGATAGTACAACGACTTATGCGGGTACACGGTATTATCTATGTCGCGTTTAGCGGCCATAATGGCAAAGGTTAAAAAGCTAGACCCGGTGCCCATAAATGTCCAAATAAGCACATTGGCGGCGATGGCATTTTGCTCTGGCGCAGCGAGGGCGAATCCCAGTACAATCCCGGAGTAGAAAATAAAGTCACAGACAATATCTAAATATCCGCCAAAATCGCTACAGCCTTGTCGTCTTGCCAATGCGCCGTCTAAGCCATCAAAGATCCGATTGAGGATTATCAGTAACAGAGCTATTTGATATTGTTGAAAGGCTAAAAATGGAATGGCACTTAAGCCAATAGAAAAGCCGATAATGGTGACTTGATTAGCACTAAGGCCTGCTTTGTCGAGGATTTGTGCGCTTAAATCTAATGGCGTCTTTATGATTTTTATGGCGTAGCGGTCTAACATTGTTGTCCTATTTACTTGCTGCTTAACTGTACATTGCCGTTGATTAGTTCAGTGAAAATCGCGTGAACGCACTGAAAGATCGGCTAATAACCACGAACAGTCTTCTAGCTTCCCTGCAATAATATGTATTACCTCATCGCAGCGCTCTAAACGACCATGAACCTTAAGTAAACGAGATGAAATAAGGGCTTGGCGCTGCGCTTTAGCGGTTGCTGACCAGACTATCACATTGCTGTTGCCTGTTTCATCTTCTAAGGTAACGAAGGTGACATCGGCCGAAGAACCTGGTCGTTGTCGACCCACGACTAAACCTGCCACCTTAACCAACTGACCGTGCTTACACTGATGTAATTGCGTTTGCGAGTAACAATTTTTTAGTGCTTGATGTTCGCGCAATAAATGCATGGGGTGGCGCCGTAAGCTTAAGCGTGTAGCGAGGTAATCTTGTTTAATATCTTCAATTTCGCTAGGGGCAGTGAGGTTTACCTCGGCTTCCTTGGGCATATCAAATAATGGCAGTGGCGCTTCTGTGCCACTCATTTGCCAGCGAGTTTGATGGCGATGACCCGCTAGGCAAGCAAAAGCATCGGCGGTGGCTAAAGACTCTAGGCTGGTTTTATCTAATTGTTGGGTGAGTTGATTTAAGTGGCTAAACCCTTGGCTAGGGCGGTTTGCTAATAGATGAGCAAATTTGCCTTTATTTAAGCCCTTAATTTGTTTTAAACCCAGCCTAATCGCCCCTTTAGCGTGTTGACTGTAATCAAGGCTATGCTCCCAATCACTTTGGTTTATATCGATAGGCAGAATGGTTACGCCATGGCGTTGAATATCTTGAATGAGCTGGCTAGGGCTATAAAAACCCATGGGTTGGCTATTGAGTAAGGCACAGCAAAAAGCGGCGGGCTCATGACATTTTAACCAAGACGATATATACACCAATAATGCAAAGCTGGCGGAATGAGATTCTGGAAAACCATATTCGCCAAAGCCCTGAATTTGTGAAAACACCCGCTCGGCAAAATCTGCAGGGTAGCCACGCGCTTGCATACCGTTAATCAGTTTGTCTTTAAAGTAAGCCAGTTTGCCGTTACGTTTCCAGCTGGCCATTGCTCGGCGTAACTGGTCGGCTTCGCCGCCACTAAACCCTGCGGCCACCATCGCGAGTTTAATTACTTGTTCTTGAAAAATAGGCACGCCTAAGGTTCTGGCTAATACCGACTCTACTTCGGGGCTAGGGTAGTCTACAGTTTCTTCACCATTACGCCTGCGTAGATAGGGATGCACCATGTCTCCTTGAATGGGACCAGGACGAACAATGGCCACTTCAATGACTAGGTCATAATAGTTACGCGGTTTTAGCCGCGGTAGCATGCTTATTTGCGCCCGCGATTCCACCTGAAAAATCCCTACACTATCACCTTGGCACAGCATGTCGTAGGTGGCCTTATCATCTTGAGGAATATCGCTAAGGCTAATGGTGCGTTGTTCTCGCTGGCTTAAACTGGCTAAACAGCGGCGAATAGCACTTAACATGCCAAGGGCGAGCACATCTACTTTCATTAAATGCAGTGCTTCTAAGTCGTCTTTATCCCATTGAATAATGGTTCGGTCAGGCATGGCGGCATTTTCTATCGGCACTAAATCGCAGAGCTTATCCTGCGCAATCACAAAGCCGCCAACATGCTGTGATAAGTGCCGAGGAAAACCACGTAATTGCGATACTAACTCTGCAAAGCTGCGAGCATTATTTTCGGGTAACAAACCCGCCTGCACAATTTTATTCACCGTATTGCTATTGCCATCGCGCCAATCAATATTGTGGTTTAGTCCATGTAAAATATGCGCGGGGATCGCCAAAGCTTTACCTATTTCGTTAATTGCACTGCGAGTGCGATAGGTAACAATACTAGCTGCCAACGCTGCACGGTCACGGCCATATTTGTTGTAGATATATTGAATGACTTCTTCGCGGCGTTGATGCTCAAAATCTACATCAATATCAGGTGGCTCATCGCGTTCTTTTGAAATAAAACGCTCAAACAATAAACCCACTTGCTGGGGGTTAACTTCGGTTATGTTTAAGCAATAACAGACCACCGAATTGGCGGCGGAGCCACGCCCTTGGCATAAGATTTCTTGGCGCCTTGCATACGCCACAATGTCGTAGATAGTGAGAAAGTAGTGCTCGTAATGCAGTTCCCTAATTAACGCCAGCTCATGCTCTATTTGTGTGCGTAACTCTGTCGATAGGTTATCTCCAAAACGTTGCTTAATGCCTGCTTCTACAAGTTGACGCAAATATTGCTGGGCGCTGTAGCCTTTAGGGACATTGTCTTTGGGATATTGGTAGCGTATTTCCTTTAAGTTAAAAGTACATTGCTTTGCTAGTGCGGTGCTACGCGTCAGCTCTTCAGGTAAATAGCGCTGTTGTAAATGTGACCACTGTAATAAACGCCGCTCGGCATTACTGCTAAGTAAAAAACCAGCCTGTTGTACGGTACTGTGTTGACGAATGGCATCGAGTATATCGGCTAATTTTTTTCTATTAGCAAGGTGCATGCGGGGGTTGATAGACGCTACACACTCTATTTGATGTTGTTTGGCGAGTTGACGATAGCTATCGAGCAGGCTAACAGGTTGCGATAAATCGTTATGCAGCAGTAAATAAATAGGCTGCTTTAGCTGCTGTTTAAGTTGACTAAGTTGAGCGGCTTGCAGATTTTTATTGGCTTTTACCAGCACCAAACACTGATCTAAGCCTTGATCAAACTGCTCCAAACTTAGTTGATAGCTGCCTTTTTTACTGTGTTTTCTGGCCTGAGTAATAAATCGGCAAAGTTGCTGATAAGCATTAAGGTTTTTAGCCAATACCACTAATTGGCATTGCTCATCGGTGGTAAATTGGCTGCCAATGATCAAGTTAATATTGCGTTGCTCGGCCGCTTGGTGCGCTCGAACGACACCACTTAACGAGCAATCATCGGTAATTGCAATGGCTTGGTAGCCATAGTGTTCAGCTTGTTCCACCATTTCTTCTGGGTGAGACGCTCCATACAAAAAACTAAAGTTACTTTGTGCGTTAAGCTCAGCAAAAGGGAGAGTACTCATTAGGCAAACCAGCCATGTAAAAACCATTGTTTATTTTCATGGCAAATCCACGCTATGCCTTGCTGCGGGCATTGCGCCATATAGTAATCTCGATTAATGCTTTGTTCGTCCCACCAACCACTGGCGATACGCTCTGGCGGCGAAAGCAACGTGAAGTGCCGAATATTAATAGGTTTTAACTGGGGCAATAGCCAGCAGGGCCGAGGAAACAGACTCGGGTAGTTAAGCATATCTTGCTGTTGTAGGGGTAAATACTGGCTGGCACGCTCGGGGCGATAATCGGCTTGGCAACTTAAGCGGCTGATGGTGTGCTCGCCTAAACGTACGCTGAGCTGATCAAACAATAAGTTGTCATCGCTGGATTGCTGCTGTTCAAATAGGCTACTCACCTCACTACCTAGGGGATAAAGCGCCTGGCAATAAAGGGAAAATTCGAGCACCGCCGCAGGCAGGCGTAGCGTTTCTAGTTTTAGCCTAAATAGGGCTAACCAATCTTGGCTGGTTTGTAATAAGCGAGCGCTTTTAAGGCTTACTTGCTCACTGGGTTTATCGCGAAAAGATAAAGTAAGCAGTAAGGTGTTACTGCATAGCTGGCGCTGCCTTAACCACTGCTGTAAATGCTGGCAGGCTTGCTTGAGGGGAAAGCTTAAACCTTGAATAGTGTGAGTTTCACTTAATAAGGGGAAACGCTGTTGATAGCAGGCCTTTGTTTGAATAAAAGTAAGCGGCGTATTTTGCAAACCCAGGGCTTGGTCTAGAGTACCTAAGCTCTCTTCACCAAGGCGTTTACGCAATTCGGGACGGGGCAGGTTGCTAAGCTGTTTGATGGTATACAAACCCATTGCCTGCAAGCTAGTGACTTGGGCACTAGGAAGATCGCTATAACTTAAAGCGAGGTCGGGCAAATGTTTGGTACCTGTTTCAGGGTGCTTTATATCTTGCGAGCGCACTAACCAACGCGCGGCTATGGCTGTTTCTGCGTAAGCGATCCGAAAACTAACTTGCTGGCGCTGATAATGCTCTGCTAGTTGTTTTAGGTGCTTTTCCGGTTGCTGGTAAATACTCAGCATGCCAGCCCCGCTGATGTATAAACCTTGCTCTTCATGTAAAGCCACTTGAGCACAATACTGTAAAGCTTGTTGAGCCAAGCTGTCGAAATAGGCCTCGCACGATAAATCGGCTTGTTCGTACAAATGTAATTGTGGCGCTAGTTGGTAGGCTGTGTTCAGAGAGCTACCTAAATATACACCTAGCTGATAAGCGACTTGGTTAAGTTGAATGATCTGCTTGTTGTGATGAATCGCCAAGGCGTGCTCAGCGGGGTGCTCGCGCTGTAGTAAGTCCAGCGCGAGCTGAGGAAAATCAAGGTAAATCCAGTACATGTGTTGCTTGCATCATTAGCACTGGCTTAATTAAGTCGTGGCATGCTTTGCTCGTAGAGCGGCGCGCCACCACGGCGTTTTAGCAAGTGGTAGTTAATTTGGTTAGGCGCCTTACTAGGGTGCAGGGCCATTCGTACACTGGCGCTAGAGCTTTGCTGTTGTTGCTGTAGCGGTCTAAATAAATAACTTAGGCTGTCGCCTTGTTCTGCAGCCAGTTGTAAACGGCGACTGGCTTTTAAATCTAAGCCATCTACCCAACCTAATACCGCACTGCATGAGCCACTTTTTAGGGCTCGCTCAATGGTCCACGTTATATCGCTACATTGCTCTGGGCGAATAACAATCACTTTGCTTATGTCTACGCCATGTTGTTGTAGGGCAGGCGCGTTAGGCATAAATGGCGGTGCTACCCAAATGATCCAGCGAGATTGTTGACTCAATTTTGCCAGAGCAGGAAGCAGCAACTGTAATTCGCCAATACCGTGTTGCTGATAAAGCACCTCGGTAATACCGCCTTGTGGCCAGCCATGGTTAGGTAGCTGTTGGTCAAGCTGTTCAAAGCCACTTGAATGAACGTCAAGATGACTGTGTTGCCATTGGCTGCCTTGCCATACCTTGTTGCTTTGTAGCAGTTGTTCAATTTGTTGTGCCATTGTTCGCTCCATGCTCTAAGTCAATGTCGAAGTTTAACTGTGTTTTTATACAGTGTATGGATATACAGTATTACCTGTTCAAAGAATTTGCAAATATTTTTTTCAATTATATGTATGACAATTAGCCCTCGGCGCTAGTAATTTTTCGTAAATACTTGCAAAATAACATTGAGGACTGAAAAGGTTTTCATTAGGAAGCGTGCTAATAAATAGGGATAAAAATGATAACTCTTGGTGAATACATAATAGAAAAACAACACCAGTTTCCCGATGCAACAGGGGAGCTAACCCAGCTGTTGGGGGCTATTCGTTTAGCTTCTAAAGTCGTTAACCGTGAAATCAACAAAGCCGGCCTGGTTGATATTATTGGTGCCACGGGCATTGAAAACGTTCAAGGAGAGGTACAACAAAAGCTAGATTTGTATGCGAACGAGAAATTTAAAGCGGCCTTAGAAGCCCGTGGTGAGGTATGTGGTGTAGCCTCTGAAGAAGAAGATGAGTTTGTGAGTTTTGATAGCTCGCGCTCCATAGACAGTAAATACGTCGTATTGATGGATCCTTTAGATGGTTCGTCGAATATTGATGTAAATGTATCAGTAGGCACCATTTTTTCTATCTATAAGCGTATCAGTCCCTGTGGTACGCCTGCAGTATTAGAAGATTTTTTACAGCCGGGTAACCAGCAAGTGGCAGCAGGTTATGTGGTATACGGCTCCTCAACCATGTTGGTATATACCACGGGCCATGGGGTTCACGGTTTTACTTGCGACCCATCGCTAGGGGTGTTTTATTTATCTCACGAGAATATGTCCATTCCAGAAGATGGTGTGATTTATTCAATTAACGAAGGTAACTATCTTAAGTTTCCTACAGGCGTGAAAAAATACCTTAAGTACTGCCAAGAAATAGAACCGGACACTAAGCGCCCATATACCTCGCGTTACATTGGCTCGTTGGTCTCTGATTTTCACCGTAATTTATTAAAAGGCGGGATTTATATATATCCTTCTACGGCTTCGGCACCAGAGGGTAAGTTACGCTTATTATATGAATGTAACCCAATGGCCTTTTTGATTGAGCAGGCAGGTGGTAAAGCCAGCGATGGCTTTGATCGGATTATGGACATTGTTCCTAGCGAGCTTCATCAGCGTATTCCGTTTTTCTGCGGCAGTACCCAGATGGTAGAAACCGTAGAAGGCATGATGCGTGAATATTCCTCTGAAGAGCGAAAGCGCTAAATTTACCGGCTATGTAGCTTAGCATTTGCCCTAACGAGCCAATCGTTAGGGCAAATGAATATTCGTTTGGCAGATTGTTGGCCATTTTTAGGTAGGTACAACTGTACTGGTCCTTTACTGAGGTCTAAGTCTTTTTCACAATCGCTGAGATGATAAGCCGCTGGATTTAACCATTGCTGCTTAGTTAAACGCTTCCACTGGCTTTGCTGCATGTGTTGCCAGTGCTGAAGGTCATACCAATGAAGATCTTGTGGTTGAGTGTGCTTAGGATCAGCAAGTTTAAATAAATAACCCGGTAATAAAATCCGCTGTTTAAATGTGTAATTGGGGTAGGGGCTGCGCAGTTTTTGAATCTGCGGATGACGGCCAAGCGGTAGCTGCTTTAGTAATAGTTTACTGAGCTTATTGTTGAGCCGATCTTGCTGGTTGGGCCCTAAATAATGTTCACTCTGCGGAGATGATTGAGTGGCTAGGTAAAACTTTACCGCCAGTTCCCAATGTTCTATCTGTTGCTGCGAATGATTAAGCAATAGAAAATCGATAGCTCCTTGAGTGCGACCATCTTGTTGCACCGCTACATTGTCGGCCAATAACTGCCAATCGGGATGAAGCGCAATTAAACTGCGCCACAGCTGCTCAAAGTACAAGCCTAAACGAGGATTAACATCAACTTGCTCGGCTAATGCTAAATGCTGCTCTAGTGCTTGCTGCCAGCTTTTTTGCCAATCCTTATCTACGGTAAAAGGAAGCGGGTGAATACCTAGTAGAGCAGGGGCGTGTAAACACCAACGTAAATCCTCAATGAAACTCTGCCTATCCAAAAATGTTATTCCTTTGTTATTTTTTTACATCTTTTTAAACCAATAGCTTTTTATTTCGACGTTTTCTACGGTTTTTGTAGTTTTATTACTAAATGTTGGCTACTATTTAGTGGTCAAACCAGTCGAGGTGTTCGAAATGAGTAAGCAATTTTCTACCAGCATTATCATCGTTCGTCGTATCGCGTTATTTCTAGTTGGCCTAGTGTCTTTCCCTTTTGTAGCAATGGCTGGTGTTAGAGCGCCATTTTACAGCGCATTACACCGCCAGTGGATCAAACGTAACGATCGTCCAAGCTGGATGCAACAAGCAGAGCAAAACAGCCAGTTTGTATTGTTTTAAGTAAAGCCTACCAGCTAAAGCTTGTTTCTGATCGGGTCTGCTACTTACAATGTGCCAAACCATTGTGAGTTAATGTAATGAAAAATACCCGATTAGAAAACATATTAAACCAGCATTTAGAAAGCGTTAAGTTTAAAGACTATTGCCCTAATGGTCTGCAAGTTGAAGGCCGTGAGCAGGTTAAGCGAGTGGTTACAGGTGTTACTGCCTGCCAAGCCTTAATTGACCAAGCTATTGAAGTAAACGCCGATGCTATATTGGTTCATCATGGTTTTTTCTGGAAAAACGAAGCCGCAGTCGTTACCGGTATGAAACGCCGTCGTCTACAAGCGTTGTTAAATCACGATATCAACCTTTATGCTTATCACCTCCCATTAGATGTTCATCCCGAACTAGGCAATAACGCACAGTTAGCCAAGCGTTTGGGGATTACTTTAAAACGCGGTTTAGAGCCGTGGGATCCACGCAGTGTGGCAATGGTAGGCAAGCTCGCCGAACCTGTCTCAGGTGAAGCTTTTGCTGAGCGTATTGAACAAGTATTACAGCGTAAGCCTTTACACATCTCCAATCAGAAAAGTATTCAAAAAGTCGGTATTTGTACTGGTGGTGGTCAATCATATTTAACATTGGCCGCAGAGCAGGGCTTAGATGCCTTTATTAGCGGTGAGATATCGGAAAATACCGTACATACCGCCAGAGAGATGGGCATTGACTACTTTGCGGCGGGTCACCATGCTACCGAGCGCTACGGCGCACAAGCATTAGGTGAGTGGTTGGCTGTAGAGCATGGTCTTGATGTCAGCTTTATTGATATAGATAATCCAGTATAAACTGAAAAAGATATTGCGAATGATAATGGTTCGCAATATAATTGCTGTATTGTTATTAGTGAGGTGCAGCAATGTTTGTATGTTTATGCCACGGAGTTACCGACAAGCAAATTAAAGAAGCGGTGCAGCAAGGCTGCGAAAGCTTAGCCGATGTACGAGAAAAGCACGGTGTTGCGTCGCAATGTGGTAAATGTGCCAGAATGGCTAAAACCATCATTGATAAAGAATTAGAAATAACCCCAAAATACTACGAAGTAGCCTAACGTATTGGGCTACTTACTCCGCATCATCGCGGTGGATCAGCAAGTCAAAGCCTTTATCCCGCCAATATTGAATCAATTCAGATTGTACCCCTAAGATCGCCAGCGACACTTGCTGATCTTGGCAGCGTTGTTTTACGCTTTGCCAAAAAGCGCGGTTATCATTATTCACATTTAGCAAAATCCACATATCCAGTGAAATCACTAATACATCTACTAAATCTAATACCGTAGGGTGGTTTTTGAGTTGAGCTACTAAGTTAGGCTGCCAAGCTAATTTTACTTGTTGTTGCTTAATTCTTATCAGACTCGACAAATTATCCATGGGAAATTCAGGGCTAAAGGCCAGCATGATGTTGCTATAGTGCTTGGCAAGATGCGTTAGCTCTATGTTGTTTTTTAACAGCTCATATTTGAAGTGATGCCAATACACCGCGTTAACCGGTTCACTAAATTCGCGTGTTTCGTCGCTTCGTCGCTGCGTTTCTGGCCAGTCCCAATATCCTATTAGTTCATTTTCATAGGTACAGTGAATTAAGTAGTGGCTATGTTTAGTGGTATCGCTGAGCTGATTAAGTTTATGTCGATAGAGCCGGAAAAATTGACGGCTAAGGTAGGCAACTTGATGCGTAAACTGGTTATAAAGCAAAGACGTATAAAGATTTAAACCATAGTGTTTAGTGAGCAAAGTAATGCTGTTTTTAAGGGTAGATTGTTCTTGAAACAATAAAAACAAGCCAGGGCGGTGTAACACTGAGGCGAGACTTTCTATCACGTCGATGATTTCTGGGTCATCATCAAATACCGATACCACTACCAAATTAGCCTGCTGCAATAGCATTTGCACATTGTCTTGTTTAGCTTGCCAGGTATGGGTTTCGCCAAACCCTAGGTTTTTCATCTGCTGTTGCAAATCTTGGTCTGCCACTGGGCTATAAATGTAGACCGATTTGTTCGCTGCCCACTCACGATATTGCGCATTAATTGAATTACACCAATGGGTAAACTGCTCGTTCAACTCTTGTTGGCTTTCGCAGTAAGTAAAGTCGGGTAAATTAAAGGCCATATTGGGCATTTGCCCTACCAAAAATACCGAAATCTGCGATTGTTCTTCTAACAAACCCGCTAATAGCGTGAGTTGGTTGCTATCAAGCTGAGCGCAGTTAAACACAATGGCATCAAATTCATTAGACTGCTGCAGTTGTAACTGCAATTCGTCTATTTGCGTGACTTCTACATTTTCTAAGGGGTAGTGGGATGGGATGGCGGTTTGCTGAAACCACAATATTCTAAGTAATTTTGAGGAGACAGGAGTGGTACTTGGCGCCAGTAATAGCGCCAATTCATCGTCATTTATGGAAAATGACCCCGAGGTCATGCTTAGTAAGTGACCTTAATCTTAGCGGCTACATGCTTAGCGTTAGTTACCGCTTGCTCGATGCTGTCGCTAAGATTTAGCGCTACGCCTAAACGGCGCTGACCATTAATATCTGGCTTGGAGAATAAACGCAATTGGCTGTCGGGGGAATCTAAAGCCTCGGCTAAACCACTATAGCAAATATTTTCTGAGTTACCGTCGCCCATAATAACTGCAGAGGCGCTGGCACCAAACTGGCGAACTTGTTTAATCGGTAAACCCAATATGGCTTTTGCATGTAAGGCAAACTCAGATAAGTCCTGAGAGATTAGGGTAACCATACCGGTATCATGGGGCCGCGGTGATACTTCACTAAAGTACACTTCGTCACCTTTAATGAATAGCTCTACACCAAATAAACCATAACCACCGAGTTCGGTGACAATTTTACGCGCTACATCTTGAGATTTAGCTAATGCTTGCTCAGACATGGCTTGAGGTTGCCATGATTCACGGTAGTCGCCGTCTTCTTGGCGATGACCAATGGGCGCACAAAAATGAATACCGTCTACTGCGCTAACCGTAAGTAAGGTAATTTCGTAATCAAAATCAACAAAACCTTCTACGATAATTCGGCCCGCACCAGTACGGCCGCCTTCCTGTGAGTAATCCCAAGCGGCGTTGATTTGGCTGTTATCACGTAGCGTCGATTGGCCTTTACCCGATGAACTCATTACCGGTTTAAGTACGCAGGGCAAACCTACATTGGCAACGGCCTGTTGGCATTCTTCTAAGCTATCGGCAAATTGATAAGCAGAAGTTGGCAAGCCTAGTGTTTCTGCTGCTAAACGGCGAATACCTTCGCGGTTCATGGTGAGTTGCGTAGCACGAGCGCTAGGAGTAACAGCAAAGCCTTGCTGCTCCAACTCAACTAAAGTTTGGGTTGCTATGGCTTCAATTTCAGGAACAATGTGCTGCGGTTGTTCTTTTAATATCAGCGCCTTAAGCGCTTCGCTATCAAGCATATCAATCACATAACTGCGGTGAGCTACGTGCATTGCAGGAGCATTGGGGTAGCGATCTACCGCGATAATCTCAACGCCGTAACGTTGTAATTCAATGGCAACTTCCTTGCCGAGTTCGCCAGCTCCGAGCAATAACACTTTCGTTCCAGAAACGCTTAGCGCAGTTCCTAACATTTAAATACTCCTACGTTGAAGGGTAGCTATGGTGGACCATAGGTTTTTGAGAATGTTCCGCAAAATTCTGTAATTCTTGCTTAAAGCTGAATTGATTGTCCTTATGTTCCCATAATTCGAAACGTTCTACTTTGTCTAAGCTCAGATGTTTTAGCGTTAGCTGTGATAATAAAGTGAGAAGCGGCGAGAGAGAAGGGTTAAACGCAACGTTTTCTAGGTAACAGCTCCAAGCGAGCACTTTGTCGCCAGCGTAAGCAAACATCGCACTTTGTACTTGGGTGTAGGGCGCGTAGCTGGCTTTTGCAAAATCGGGGGCTTGCGAGGCGGTGCTTAACGCTAAGCGGGCTAGCGGAGTAGTAACGCCTAAATCTTCAGGGCCAAAGGATTGTGGTAACAATTCTGGAAAATCATAGCTCTGCTGATTAAAGCGAACACTTAGCTGATTGGCATTGGCTAACTCATTAATGAACTGGCGGCAATAACCACAGGGCGCTGCGTTAATCACTAAGTGAGTGAGTTCGCTGGCTTGGTGGCTTAAGGCATTAAAAATCGCGCTTTGTTCGGCGTGCAAGCTGCCTGTGAGCGGGCCATAGGCTAATTCGTAATTAGCGCCTAAAAACAGTTGTTGCTGTTTATCTACTGCCACAGCACCAACATTAAAATTAGACTTGGGTGCAAAAGAGAAGCTCGCGGCTAGTGGCAATAGTCGCTCGGCTAATTCAATTGTCGTGCAGTTTAACCTTTGGCAAAGTGCAGCGGTTTGTTTGCTATTTAAGCGACTTGGTATTAGTTCACTATTAACAACCGTTTTTAGCGCATTGAGCAGAGATAGATCTTGTGGGGTGGTTTCAGACATATTATCGTTCCCTTTATTTTGTCGAAGCTAGCAAGAAATCATGATTTAGTCATGATTAGTTTGCTAAGGCTTCGATTATAATCTGCCGCAATCGTGTTTACTGAAGATAGATCACTAATATCTAAGGTAGAGACTAGCGTGTAATTTATTGTAACTAAAGGTGTTGATAAGTGTTTTCTAACTTAGACTCTGTTCTTCAATTGGTTCGCCAGTGGCAACTGCCTTCGCCACAACATCAAATCTTATACACCCCGCAGTGGGACAAGCAACAATGTGTGGTACGAATCGACAACTTGTCTGCGAATAGTTTGCAATTGGGTCCAATTGATTTGTTTTCAGGGCAATTACCTGAGAACGCCCAATTTCATGGTGAAGGGTTTCAAATGCTGGCGCAAAATTATGGTAGCGCCCAGCACATTACAGCCATTGGTCGTTGCCCTGATGCTGGTGAGTATCGCTTAAGTGAAGACCGCGATCATTTCACCGCTTACAATCAGTTACTTATTGAGTGTGACGGGCAATATACTCTTTTAGGATTTAGTTCCTGTGAGCGTTTTAGTGGCTACTTTAAAGTGTACCCTGATGGTCGATTGATCATTGGTATTGATACCGATACCTTAGCTGTAGCCGCTCGTCACCATATAACGAGTGAAAGCTTGTTTGTGGGCCACAATGCTAGCCGCGAAGCACTGCTTGAAGAATTTGCAGAGGCTATTGAACAGCAGCACCCACGCCTACAGTGGCCGAGTAAACCAAACGGTTGGTGTTCTTGGTATCACTATTACGCCGATATTAGCGCCGCTGATATTGAAGAGAATTTACAGCAATTAATTAGCCCTCATGATCAACTTGGGTACTTGTTAATTGACGACGGTTACCAAGAGTTTATGGGGGATTGGTTATATCCTTCGGAGCGTTTCAGTGGCGGAGTAGAAAGCCTATGCAAGCGGATCCGTGAGCAAGGTAAAGAGCCTGCTATTTGGGTGGCACCGTTTATTGCCCAAGCTGAATCTCGTTTGTTCCAACAACACCCAGAGTGGTTTGTAAAAAATCAATTTGGCCAACCCTTAGCGGCTGAAGAAGTTACTTATGGCGGCTGGCGCTGTACACCTTGGTATGTGTTAGATACCACTCAGCCAGACGTGAACCGTTACCTACATGATGTATTTAGCCATATGTACCACCATTGGGGCGTGCGTTACTTTAAATTGGATGCCATTTACTGGGGTACCCTGGCTAAAGGTTATCGAGCCGATCCCAATAAAACACGTATTGAAGCCTATCGTATGGGCATGGAAACGATCAATAAAGCGTGCAATAGTGATGCATACATCTTGGGCTGTAATGCGCCAATGTGGCCATCGTTAGGTTTAGTTCACGGTATGCGTATTGCCGATGATGTTGATCGAAACATTGGCCGCTTTAAGCAAATTGCTAAAGAAACGTTTTTCCGCAATTGGCAAGACCAACGTTTATGGCATAACGACCCAGATTGCGTGACTTTAAATAACATTCCACATCAGCAAACTACCGCCGCCGCTTACAATTGGCACCGTATAAGTGTGTTGGCCAGCAGCGGATTGGTATTTTCTGGTGACCGCCTAAATCAGCTAAATGCTCAACAGCGCGACGTGTTAACAGTACTAGAGCAAAATAGTGCAGACGCCGCACGTTTTGACGATTTTTCTTTGCAACACGCAAAGCAATATCAACAACAGCAGTTAGTGCGCCAATACTGGTTTAACTGGAGCGACCAACAAAGCTTACATATAGAGATTCAGCTTGATAGTGAGCAATGGCAAGTTCTATGGGCAGATGCTGACTTTACGGTGCAAGGCAAGGGTAATAAACAAACTATTGTTTTAGCGCCAAACAGTGCAGTGGTATTTGAAAGAAAAGCGTAGTTGAAGCTGAAAGTGGGTTTAGTACTTAAATTCTAAGCCCACAGAGAAGTTACTGTCGCCGTAACCTGGTATGTCGTGACTTGAAACAATAGTTTTCATTGACACCTTGTCATTGAGTGGCGCAACAAAACCTAAACCTACGGCAATATCAGTTTTGTCTACCAAGTAAGACATTTGACGTTGTCCTAGGCTGTGGTAAATCGAGTCTTCATGAAGTTGGTTATATACCGAATACTTAGGGTCGTAAATGTGACTAAATAACTCTACGCGAAAAGAATTAAAAGGGGTTTGAATTACCGGTACCGCCACCATGTCGTAAAGCTCTGATTTAGAGAAATAACTATTAGTGAGAGTGGGGGAGAAATCGGTATCTTCGTAGGTCTTTTCGAAAATATCGCCTAATAGAGCAAATTGCTCAGCACTTAAACGAAGTAAAGAAGACGGGCGTAAGGATAAATGTTCGTCGGAAGAGAAGCACGGGGAGGAAAAACATAAAGTCATAGCGACAGCAATACTTGCTGTTGATGCTATCGACAATTTTACCTTCTGAGCCATTTCCATTGAATTTTCTTGTTCATCCCTAATGCGCCGCCAATTATAACCTAGTCGGCGGAATAAAGTAGCATTTTGCTCACGTTTTAAAGGTTTTCTATATAGTTATACAGGCTTTTTAACACATTTATCTTATTAGTATCATTTTGATACTCGTTCATTAGCATTTCCAACTCGGGATAAACCACCGCAATTTGCTCGGCCAATGTGGCTTGGCGATGGGCTTGCCATTGCTGTAATTCGTTTTCGCTTAAGTATTCAGGGTAGTTACGCCCTTTAAAACGTAAAATCAAACGGTTCAAACGAGGGTCACTAAACTGAAACTGCTGTTTAGTAATCAGCTGCGGATCACTCGATCTTAACACCTGCATCAGGTTTTTATCTGCATTGCCCACAAAGCCTTTATATAAAGAGGTATCTGGGTTGTCATCTTCGGCAAACTCGCGCTCAATGGCGAATACCTGATTAAGTTTTGCTTCTATTTGCGGCTTGTTTTGTACCATCAAGTCTAAGCTTTGACGGCACTGGCTGCGATTAAGGCCAAGATCTTCGGCGCGTTCAGGTGTTAGTGTACTGGCGGGGGCTAACACTGGGCACTTGTTGGTATGAATTAGCTTCACCGGAATGGGAAGCTCACCATCGGCCAAATTAGCGTGTGAAGTATAAAGGCGTTGGTGAATTTGCTCAGCGCTTAACTCAAGCAATACACTGGCATCTTTATTTAAATCGACCACTATCATGGCGTTTTTATTTACTGGATGCCAGGCAACTGGCAATACCCATGAAGCACAGCCTTGAGCGGCGCCAAACATACCTGATATATGCACCAGTGGTTTGTTATTAAGTAAATCAAACTGCTGAGCCACCGCTTTTTTGTTACGAAGGTTAAGCAAATAGCTAAAGAGTTTAGGTTGTTTGTCTTTAATCAGCTTAGCCATAGCGATGGTGGCGTACACGTCTGATACCGCATCGTGTGCATTGGCATGGCTTAGGCCGTTGGCTGCCGTTAGCAACTCTAAACGAAAGCTTACTAGGCCATCGTCGTTAGTTGGCCATTCAATGCCTTCTGGTCGAAGCGCGTAACATGCCCGCACCATGTCTATTAAATCCCAGCGCGAATTTCCATTTTTCCATTCACGCTCATAAGGATCTAAAAAGTTACGAAATAGAGTGTAACGCGTAACTTCATCATCAAAGCGAATACTGTTATAGCCAACACCACAGGTACCAGGAACACTGAACTCTTGATTTATACGCGCAATAAAATCACTTTCAACCAGGCCTTTTTTTTGCGCCAACTGTGGTGTGATACCTGTTATTAAACACGCTTGAGGGTGAGGAACATAGTCATTTGGCGGCTGACAAAACCACTCGATAGGTTTACCGATAGGATTAAGATCCCAATCTGTTCGAATTGCAGCAAACTGACAAGGGCGATCTTTGCCCGGATGAATACCAAAGGTTTCGTAATCGTGGAACAGAAAAGTGTTGTCGCTCATGAACTGTTTTTAATCTTGTCGCTGTAAGTAAAAGCTATATCGCTAACCATAACACAAATCTGTTTGAGGTCGCTTGAACGGTGCAATAAACGCTTAGTTTGCTTAGCTTTTCGCCAAAAAATTTTGATTTATCCGTCATAGAAAACTTTTCTACTACACTGTGCGTATTGTTAGAGCAAACTACACAACATAGGGATATGCAATGAAAACGCTCACTCTACTCGGCGGCATGATGCTCGCTTCAAGTGCTAACGCAGCCATGGTTAGCCAAACGGTAACCCATACCATTGGTGATAAAAGTTTCGAATCTACCTTAGTATTTGATGATGCGAAGAAGGGGCTACCGGCTATTCTGATGGTTCCAAATTGGATGGGCCCCACCGAAGGCTCGTTAACTAAGGCAAAAAAAATAGCAGAAATGGGCTATGCGGTAATGATGGCCGATGTCTATGGTACTGACGTTAGACCCACTAATGCAGATGAAGCAAAAGTGGCGGCAACAGCGCTTCGCAGCGACAGACCCTTACTACGTGCTAGAACTAAGGCAGCGCTAGATGCGATGAAAGCTAATTTGCCCAGTGCAAATATAGACGCCGATAGAGTCGGTGCAATCGGTTTTTGCTTTGGCGGTGGCGCAGTGCTTGAATTAGCGCGTGCGGGCGAAGCCATCAATGGTGTGGTGTCTTTTCACGGTAACTTAGATACCCCGAATCCTACAGACGCTAACAACATCACTTCGCCTGTATTGGTACTGCATGGTGCCATAGACCCTTTTGTTCCGGCAAAGCAAGTGGCCGATTTTGAGCAAGAAATGAGTGCAGCAAAAGTTGATTGGCAGTTTGTGGCCTACGGCGGTGCAGTTCACTCTTTTACTAATCCAGCGGCTGCAATGACCGGGAAAGCGGAATATCACCCTAAAGCAGCAGCGCGCTCATTTATTGCCATGGATAACTTTTTTACTGAATCTTTCAACTAGAGTTGAGAGAGTTTTTGTTAAACGCCCTTAATTAATAAGGGCGTTTTTATTTAGCTAAAGTAGTAAGCTTATCTTTTGAATTTAATTGATTTTTAGCTTTATGGCCTAAGCATTGTATTTAGTTTTGATTGGGGATTATAGTTAAGTGATTGGCCCTAAAAGATGGGGTGACTAAATGCGAGTGACAAGGAAAGTATATGCAAGTTGAGCAATTGTTATGGGTACTGTTTGCCTTACTCATTTTAATCGTGATGCTTTTGAACAGGTTGCGTAAATCAACCATTGAAAATGTCAGCTTATTACTTAGCTCGCGTAAAAGTATTTTAGTGATTGTTGCCATATGTACGGCAGCCATTGCTTTTATTGCTGCGGTAACCAGTATTGGCCTGCAACAACTAAAGCATCATCAATTCTCCCAGTTAGAAGATGTTATTGAATCAGTACTTGATACTTCTGATGCTGGATTGGACGAATGGAAGCAAGGCTGGCAATCTAAAGTTGATGCGATTGCCTTAGATCCCACCTTTAAGCATTTCTCTACTGTGTTAATTGAGGCAGAACATTCAAAAGACAGTTTAATTGATGACCCCGCATTAGAAGGCTTGCGTCAGTCTGTTGACAATTATCGTGCGATTTTTGATGATTTAGGTTTTTTCATCATTTCTAGAGATCGCATAAACATTGCCTCAATGCGAGATGAAAACCTTGGTGAAATCAACGTTATTACTCGTTACTACCCACATTTGCTGAATCGCGCGTTTAACGGTGAAACGGTGATTATTCCGCCTATTCGCCCTGAGATTAATTTAGATGGCATGTTGCAAGGTAAAGTGCAAAATGTGCATTCCACCATGTTTATTGCTGCACCGATAAAAAATCGAGATGGTAAGGTTGTGGCATTGTTGACGCTGCGCATGGATCCACAGACCGAGTTCTCGCAATTATTAAAAGGTGCTCGTATTGGTAAAACCGGCGAAACCTATTTGGTTAGCCGTTCAGGTTATATGATTTCACCCAGTAAATTTGAAGATGAGTTGACTGCTTTAGGTTTACTTGAAGACAAGCAATCTTCAGTACTTAACATTAAGCTTCAAGTCCCTAATCGTAAAGGCGATGATCCAGTCTGGACCGAGAGCGGCTATTCAATTATTGCCAAGCAAGACGGCGCCAATTTTATAGGTTACAAAGATTATCGAGGGGTAGCTGTTGTTGGCGCATGGCGCTGGGATCCGGAGCTAGAAATTGGCTTAGTATCCGAGATTGATCATGAAGAAGTGATGCAAGGTTACTTACGTTTTCGTAATATTGTGTTGTTGGTACTGGGGTCGGCTCTCGCATTTTGCATTCTATTGTTTGTTTTGGTGTTTGCCTTAGTTCGCAAAATAAACCTGCGTTTAGAGCGTTCTAAAGCAGAATTAGAGCAAGAAGTAGAAGACCGCACAGCAGAGTTACAGGTACGCGAAAAAACCTTGTGGGATCTCTACGAAAATGCCCCTATTGCTTATGCTTCGTTAAATGAAGACGGTAAGTTTTTAAAACATAATCTTAGTCTTGCGGAATTAATCGATCAGCAGCGAGATCAATTTGAACATCTACATTGGCACCAATTAGGTGTAGATGACGCGAACCAGAAATGGGCTAAACAGCTGCTGCAAAGCGCGCTACAAGGCAAAAGCTTTAATGATGAAACATTGAGTATTATCTGTGCTGATGGCCAGCAAAAAAATGTCAGTGTTAATATTGCGCCAGGTGTTGTGGAAAACGACAAAATCGTTGAAGTAAAAGTTTCACTTATTGATATGACCGAGCGCTACCAAGCGCGTTTGGCCTTGGCCGACAATGAAGAAAGGATCCGCACTATTGTGGATACCATTGCCGACGGTATTGTACTGATAGAGCAATCTGGCGTTGTGCGTAGTTTTAGCCCTGCTGCTCAGCAAATATTTGGCTACACCGAGCAAGAAGTTGTAGGGAATAACGTTAAAATGCTCATGCCAAAGTCTATTGCCGACCATCACGATCAAACCTTAGCCGATTATCAACCAAAACCAAACTCGGTCGTTATTGGTAACGAGCGCGCTGTATTTGGTTTACGTAAAAGCGGTGAAGAGTTTCCCATGGAACTGGCGGTTAAAGAAGTATTCCTAAAAGGAAAGCGCCACTTCACCGGTATCATTCGCGATATTACAGAACGTAAAAAAGCCCAGCAGAAATTGGCCGACAGTGAGCGTCAATTTAGAACCCTGACCAACAACTTACAATGCGTAATTTATCGGGTAAAACTGGTAGAAGGTGAAGCTCCGGAGTGGCTGTATGTTAGTGAGCAAGTGCTTGAGCAAACGGGTTACCCAGTAGAAGATTTTGTAGGGCCTAATGCGCCCCGACGTTATAAAGATCTTGTTCACCCTGATGATTATCAAGAAAGCATTGACCGCTCGAAAGATCTCAATCAAAAAGGCGGCGCTATTTCTCAAGAGTTTAGAATTATTGATGCTCACGGTCGCGAAAAACACGTGCTGCAAAAGGCTTTTGTCTCCCTAGGTGAAGAGGGAGAAGCAACGTTCTCTGATGGCGCTATCTTCGATATTTCTGAAATCAAACAAGTAGAAGCGCAATTACGCGAAAGTGAAGAGCGATTAGATTCTGCGGCGTCTGGGGCAGGCTTAGGGATGTGGGATTACTATCCGCAAGAAGACCGGATAGAAGTGAATGCTATTTACGAGAGTATGCTTGGCTACGCCGCTGGCGAATTACGTGCGGGTGATGGATTGTGGGCACGTTTAAAAGGGGATACCGAAGCGTGGCTTAAGTTAATTCATCCTACAGATGCAATTCGTAACAATGACAAGCTAGAAGAGCACTTAGCTGGGGAAACGGATTTATTACGTAACGAAATACGCTTGCGTTGTAAAAACGGCCAATACCGTTGGATATTAAGCATTGGCCGTGTGTCCGAACTCGATGATGAGGGACGACCAATACGAATTAACGGTATTCATGTTGATATTAACGAGATTAAACAACTGGAAGACCAGTTAAATGACGCTCGCGCTCAAGCAGACAGTGCTAACCAAGCTAAGAGTGACTTTTTAGCCAATATGTCGCATGAAATAAGAACACCAATGAACGCGATTATTGGTATGTCTTACTTAGCGTTAGAAACTGAACTAGACAATAAACAGCGAAATTACATTGATAAGGTACACCGCTCGGCAGAGGCTTTGTTAGGCATCATTAACGATATTCTCGACTTCTCCAAAATAGAAGCTGGCAAGCTAGATATCGAAGCGATTGAGTTTCGTTTAGAAGATATTCTGGACAATTTAGCTAATTTAGTGGGCTTACGTGCCGAACAAAAAAATCTAGAATTACTATTTGATATAGACCCTAACATGCCAACAGCGCTGTTAGGAGATCCACTTAGGTTGACACAAATACTCGTGAACTTGTGTAACAACGCGGTGAAGTTTACCGAGCAAGGCGTTGTAGTGGTAAAAATTGAGGCTAAAGAAATTACCGACGCTCAAGTACAAATGTATTTCTCGGTAAGTGACACCGGCATAGGCATGACACCCGAGCAGCAAGCTAAGTTATTTAAACCTTTTTCACAAGCCGATAGTTCGACCACGCGTAAACATGGCGGTACAGGATTAGGGTTAGCGATTTGTTTAAAACTAACTGAAATAATGGGCGGGAAAATTGCGTTAAGCAGTGAGCCAGGTAAGGGCAGTTGTTTCTATTTCGACTTACCGATGGCGATTCAGAAAAACGCCAAGGCCTTACGCGATACAAACAATTCGCAGCTATCTAACTTAAAAGCGCTGGTGGTTGACGATAACCCAAGTGCCAAAGAAATTAATGTTCAGGTGCTACAGGGTTTTGGAATCTCGGTAGAGTCTGCCGCTAGTGGTAAAGAAGCTTTGGCCGTGCTGCAAGAGCCTGATGTAGTGCCTTTTGATATGGTGTTTATGGATTGGAAAATGCCAGAAATGGATGGCATTGAAACGGTACGTAAAATTGAAGCACTGGGTATCGATTTAGATGTAGTGATGATCACTGCATTTGGTCGTGATGAATTAAGCAAAGAAGCTAAAGACATTAAAATAGACGCCATTCTTACCAAGCCAGTGACCCCCTCTCATTTATTCGATACGGTTATCGATGTAAGACGAATAGAAGTGTTTGAGCAAACTAGACGAGAAGCTCAACAACATGGAGCAAACCAAGATATAGCTCATTTACGTGGCGCAAATATATTGGTGGCCGAAGATAATGAAATTAACCAAGAGTTGATTACTGAGCTGCTTAAAACCAATGGTATTTCCTGTGTGGTTTGTGGAGATGGAATGCAAGCGGCCGAGTATCTAAAAACGCATCAAGTAGACGGTGTATTAATGGATTGCCAAATGCCAGTAATGGATGGGTACACCGCCACCAAAGTGATACGTCATCAGTTGGCCTTAAAAGACCTGCCGATCATTGCGCTTACGGCAAATGCATTAGCGGGCGACAGAGAAAAAGCCATAGAAGCGGGCATGAATGATCACATACCCAAACCCATTAATGTAAATAGCTTGTTTAGCGTGATGGCTAAATGGATTACGCCTAGTGCGCCAGCACTTGAGTCTGCAGCTGACCCAGCGTTTACCGCTAGTGACAACGGATACCAAGCACTGCCAGTTGTTAAAGGCTTGGATACTGCGGTTGGTCTAGCCAATGCAGCTGAAAATAAAACCTTATATTTGAAATTGATAGCTAAGTTTGCCAGTGTAAATAATACGTCTTTGGTTGATTTACAGCAGGCATTTCAGCAACACCAAACAGCCGATGTTCAACGTATTGCACACACTATAAAAGGCGTGGCAGCAACTTTAGGTGCGCAAGTCGTTTCAGATTTAGCCGCAGTGATAGAGCTGGCAGCAGAGCAGGGAGAAGTATTAAGTGAACAGTTAGACCAACTGGCGAGTCACTTGCAACCACTACAAATAGCCTTACAACAATTTGTGCTTAGTAGTGAGCAGCAAGCTCAGCCTGAATCGGCAGTTCAATCGAATGTTAGCGATGAGGAGATTCTCTCTGATTTACAAACTTTGTCCCAATTGCTGGATGACTTTGATAGCGAAAGTAATGATTTTCTTGATCAACATGAGGCTATTTTGCAGCGGTTCCCATCTCAGGCAAAACGCCTACAGCAGTTAATAGAAGAATATGATTACGAAGCTGCCGAGACCATTGTTAATGAAATGCAGCAATTAGTTGCAAATAATTCATAGGCATAACCAAGGCTCACAAGACTTGTTTAGTCACTTGGGGTAGACTTCCCGCGAATTGTTATTATCGACTCAGGGGATTGTTGTGACTCAAACACTTACTATTACTAGACCAGACGATTGGCACTTACATTTACGTGACGGAGCAATGCTTAATGTTGCAGCAAATGCGACCGCTAAGCATTTTTCGCGCGCGATTATTATGCCAAACCTTACTCCGCCGGTTACCCAAGTCAGTGATGCTAAAGCTTATTATCAGCGTATTAAACAAACCCTGCCTGAGCAAAGTCAGTTTGAACCGTTAATGACTTTATATTTAACCGACGCCACGAGTCCTGAAATGATCGCCGAGGCAGCAGCCAGCGGCATTGTTAAAGCTTGTAAGCTTTACCCAGCAAACGCCACAACAAATTCTGCCCACGGCGTAACCGACGTCAGTGCTTTACGTCTGGTCTTCGAAGCAATGGCTGAGCACGGATTATTGCTGTTAGTGCATGGCGAAGTAACGCATTCAGATATTGATATTTTTGATAGAGAAGCTGCGTTTATTGACGCACACATGCGCGACTTAGTCGCTTCTTTGCCAGACCTTAAAATAGTGTTTGAGCACATTACTACTGCAGAGGCTGCTGAGTTTGTGATGAGTGCGCCAGATAATGTCGCAGCAACTATTACTCCGCAGCATTTAATGTACAACCGAAATCATTTGTTAGCGGGAGGTTTACGCCCCCACAACTATTGCTTGCCCGTATTAAAGCGTCAAACTCACCAACAGGCGTTACAAAAAGCAGTGGCTACTGGCACTAAGAAGATATTTTTGGGAACTGATTCTGCACCTCACGTGCAAGGAGCCAAAGAAAGTGCTTGTGGTTGTGCGGGTTGTTACAGTGCGCCGGCTGCCATTGAACTATATGCAGAAATTTTTGACCAGCTAGGCATACTGGATAAGTTAGAAGGGTTTGCAAGTTTTAATGGCCCTGACTTTTACGGTTTACCACGTAACAGCGAAACGATTACGTTAAGCAAGCAAGCATGGCAAGTGCCAGAAAGTGTAATGGTTGAAGATGAGATCTTAGTACCGTTTTTTGCTGGCGAAACCCTACAGTGGCAAGTTAAGTAGGCAAAAAAAAGCCCTTTGCTATAGCAGCAAAGGGCTTGCGTAATTGTGTAAAGGTGTACACAGCAATAGGTAACTAAACGCGTGACTGAGTTAGCTACTCAGTCGCGATAAATATTATCCTCAGCGGCTTTAGTTCACCATTCCCCAAATGGGTGAAATTGCTCCTTTAGCTATTTATTTATTGATATTCAATAGCTTGCATTAACTTTTTCTTGTTAAAAAAAGCAAAAAAAAGCCCTTTGTTTATAAAAACAAAGGGCCTGCATAATTTGTGTAAAGGTGTACACAGCAATAGGTAACTAAACGCGATGACTGAGTTAGCGACTCAGTCGATATAAATACTACTCCGCTAAGCTGTCCTCTACTATTACCCAAATGGGTGAAATTACCTAACATCCCTAAAATAGTGGTTCCCAGCAGAGTTGATTGGCTTGCTGGTGTAATTGTCTCTGGACAACTAAGCTCAGAGTAACAGCACTTATTAGGAGTATTGGTTATGCCAGAGAATCTTAAAGTTCGCGACTACATGCTGACTCGTCCGGTGTGCTTTACCTCTAAGCAGCCGATTGCCGAAGTGGTGCATAGTTTATTGGAACACAAGCAGCTAGGCGCGCCAGTGATTGATGAACAAAAACATGTCATTGGTTGGATATCAGAACAGGACTGTTTAAAGAGTTTGTTAGAGGCCACCTACCATTGCGAAACCGTATCTTTAGTGGAAGACGTGATGCGTAGCGATGTACTTATTGTAGGCCCAGACACTAGCATACTAGAACTTGCTCAAAGCATGCTTCAGCAAAAGCCCAAAATGTACCCAGTTATCGAGCGGGGCAAACTTTTGGGCATTATCACGCGCGAAGAAGTGCTAGGTGGTATCGATAAACATTTGCATAGTTGCTACAAACAAGTGAGTTAGACTTGTTTTCTCAGTGATTATTGTTAGCATTTGCGCCTCGTATGCAACCCTACGAGGCGTTAATTCTTGCAGTCGGCTTTTTCAGATCTAAAACAACAAATTTCTCTCGCGCTAGCCAAAGACCGTTATCGTCTGCAGCGGCAGCTTGCTCAGCTAAAATCAGAAGATCAGGCCAAGCAAAGTGCCGCTTTTGAAAAATTTAGTTCAAGCTTAGCTAAATCTCTAGATTTAGCTAAGCGTCGTCGTAGTGCTATTCCACCTATTGAATACCCACCACAGCTGCCAGTTGCTGAACAAAAGCAAACTATTTATGAGGCGATTCGCGACAATCAAGTGGTGATCATTGCCGGTGAAACAGGCTCCGGTAAAACCACTCAAATTCCTAAGATTTGTTTAGAGCTTGGCTTGGGTAGTCGAGGTTACATTGGCCATACTCAACCTCGTCGATTAGCCGCCAGAACAGTCGCTGCGCGAATAGCCGAAGAAATAGATACACCGATTGGTGAATTAGTGGGTTATAAAATCCGCTTCAACGACAAAATTAAAAACGATAGCTTAATCAAATTAATGACCGACGGTATGCTACTGGCAGAAATGCAGCAAGATCGGTTTTTATCGCAGTACGAAGTACTGATTATTGATGAAGCACACGAACGAAGCTTAAACATTGATTTCATTTTGGGCGTATTAAGGCAATTGCTGCCTAGACGTCCAGATTTAAAAGTAATTATTACTTCGGCGACGATCGACCCGCAGCGTTTCTCCAAGCATTTTAACAATGCTCCAGTGATTGAAGTATCTGGGCGAACTTACCCCGTAGAAACTCGTTATCGCCCGTTGAATGAAGGCGAACAGACTAAAGATGTATTAGAAGGGTTAGCGGAAGCGGTTGAAGAACTATATCGCGAGAAGCCGGGTGATATTCTTATCTTTATGAATGGTGAACGAGAAATTCGCGATGCAACTGATTATCTGCAAAAACGAAATTTCCGTGATACCGAAGTACTGCCGCTTTATTCTCGTTTGTCTAATGCAGAGCAAAACAAAATTTTCTCTTCGCATCGAGGAAGGCGCATTGTATTAGCGACTAACGTTGCTGAAACCAGTTTAACGGTTCCAGGTATTCGTTATGTGATTGACCCTGGTACTGCTCGCATTAGCCGTTATAGCTATCGTTCTAAAGTACAGCGATTACCCATCGAAGCCATTTCTCAAGCCAGTGCTAATCAGCGTAAGGGCCGTTGTGGGCGGGTTGCCGAAGGTATCTGTATTCGTTTATATAGCGAAGAAGATTTTGAAGGCCGCGCAGAATTTACTGATCCAGAGATTTTGCGGACCAACTTAGCCTCGGTTATTTTGCAAATGCTTGGTCTAAAACTGGGTAAATTGGAAGATTTCCCATTTATTGATATGCCCGATCAGCGCAATATTAAAGATGGTTTAAATTTACTTGAAGAAATTGGCGCGTTAAAAGATGGCTTAAGTAAACCTAGCTTGAGCCCGCTTGGGCGCGAAGTGATTAAGTTTCCCATTGATCCTCGTTTAGCGCGAATGATGGTTGCAGCTAAGCAGTTTGGCTGTGTTCAGGAAATGATGGTGATTTGTGCCGCGCTTTCAATTCAAGACCCACGAGAGAGGCCCAATGATCGCAAACAAGCGGCGGATCAAAAACATGCTCGTTTTGTAGATAAAGATTCAGACTTTTCTAGTTACCTATTGTTGTGGCGCTATCTACAAGAACAGCAAAAAGCCTTGTCGGGTAATCAATTTCGCAAACAATGTAAGCAAGAATTTCTAGCCTATATGCGAATTCGCGAATGGCAAGACTTAGTCTTTCAACTGTCCACGGTAGTTAAAGAGCTCGATTATTCAGTTAATCAAGAAGAAGCCAATTACGATGCGATTCACCAAGCCATTACCGCGGGTTTGTTAAGCCATTTAGGCTTTAAAGATAAAGACCGTGAATTTTTAGGTGCACGCAATGCTCGTTTTGTGGTGTTCCCTGGTTCTAGCCAAGCTAAAAAGCCACCTAAATGGGTAGTGGCGGCTGAACTAGTGGAAACCTCTCGCTTGTTTGCTCGGGGTGTCGCTAAGATTCAACCCGCTTGGTTAGAAGAACAAGCTAAGCACCTGATAAAAAAATCATACAGCGAGCCACATTGGTCAACTAAACAACAGGCTGTAATGGCTTACGAAAGTGTTCGTTTATACGGCGTAAGCTTGGTGAACAAACGTTTAGTTAACTACGGGCGTATCGACCCGGTGGTTGCGCGTGAAGTGTTTATTCGTTCAGCATTGGTAGAAGCCCAATGGCCTGCTAAGCATGATTTCTTTAAACAGAACCAGCAATTGCTTGATGACGCCGAAGCGCTAGAGCAAAAGCAGCGTCGCCGTGATGTGCGAGTTGATGATCAAGTGCTATTCGATTTCTATGCTGAGCGAATTCCCGAAGACGTAGTATCGGCTAGCCATTTTAATCGCTGGTGGAAAAAAGCGAGCGCGCAGCAAGCTGACTTACTGAGTTTTTCTAAGCAAATGCTCTATCAGCACGATGCTAGCCATGTAACAGAACAACAATATCCAGAGCAATGGCAGTTTGAACAAGTATCGGTAGCCTTGAGTTATGTATTTGAGCCGGCCGAGGTCGATGATGGTGTTAGTGCGCATATTCCTTTGGCACTATTAAACCAATTAGACTTCTCGCGTTTTGATTGGCAAATCCCTGCGTTTAGGGAAGAGCTGATTAGCGGTTTAATTAAATCTCTGCCAAAGCCGATTCGCCGCAACTTTGTGCCGGTGCCTAACTACGTAAAAGCGTTTTTACAAGCAGTGCCAAATGCAGAAGGGCAGCTATTTGAAGTATTAACAAAGCAACTGCTTAGAATGACAGGAATGAAGATCCCCGAAGATGCTTGGAATATGGATTCGGTGGCCGATCACCTAAAAGTTAACTTTAAGGTGATTGATGATAAAGGCAAGGTAGTGGCGCAAGGGCGAAGCTACCAAGCTCTGCAAAATAAGTTACAAGATCAAGTTGAACAAAGTATTGCTGAAATTGCGCCTAGTTCCTTTGCCGAGCAAGCTAAGGTAACAGAATGGAGTTTTGGTGAGCTACCTTCAATGATTGAAGAGCAGCGTCAGGGCTATCAAATCACTGCATTTCCCGCGCTAGTGGATCAAGGTAAAACCGTTGCCCTTAAGCTATTTGATAAACAAGAGGAAGCCAGCTGGAGCCAAACACGCGGTTTAAGTAAGTTATTGCAGCTTAATATTCCTTCACCATTAAGCTACTTACAGCAACATTTGCCAAATAAAGCCAAACTGGGTTTGTATTTTAATCCTTTCGGCCGAGTGGATGTATTGCTTGATGATTGTTGTTTGGCAGTAATAGATAAATACTCTCAGCTGCATCAAGTCGATAACCCTGATGACTTCACATCCTTATGTGACACTGTGCGTGCAGAATTAGCCACTGAAACCCTAGAAGCAGTGGTACAGGTAGAGAAAATACTAAGTTTGCACTATCAAATTAATAAGCTGCTAAAAGGCAAAGTAGGTTTTGACCGTGTATTGGCACATGCCGATATAAAAGCGCAACTGGCGGCATTGGTGCACAAAGGTTTTGTTCGAGAGGTTGGCTTACAGCGTTTAGCCGATGTGCAACGTTATCTTAAAGCCATAGAGCGCCGCTTAGAAAAGCTAGCGATAGATTCTCATAAAGATCGCTTAGCGATGCAGCAAATTGATACCAGTATCGAAAGAGAGAAAGAGCTGGCGTTGCCGGTATACAGTAAAGAGGGTGAAGAACTGCGTTGGATGATAGAAGAGTTACGCGTATCTTTATTTGCTCAGCAGTTAGGGACTAAATACCCGGTTTCTTTAAAGCGAGTGCTAAACCACATTACCGATTTACAGAAGAGGAAATAAGCATGTCGGTAGCGCAAGAAGTCGCCTTACCTAAAGTAGCAATATATTACTGCAGTTTATGCGGCTGGTTGTTAAGAGCATCGTGGTTGAGCCAAGAGTTGCTGACTACTTTTTCTCAAGAGCTCAGCGAAGTTGCGTTGCGTCCAGCCAGCAAAGGGCGTTTTCAAATATATGTTAACGACCAATTGATTTGGTGTCGCGTTGCAGATGAAGGTTTTCCTGAAGCTAAGATCCTTAAGCAGCGAGTAAGAGATGTGATTGCTCCAGATATGAGCTTGGGTCATAGCGATCGCAAATAAGCGGCAAGTAAAAGTTAGATAACAAAAAGGGCGCTACTAATAGCGCCCTTTTTTATTGCCTTGCTAGGTATTTAGCTTATGCGAAGTTTGCAGCAGCAAATTCCCAGTTAGCTAAAGCCCAAAAAGCGTTTAAGTAATCAGGGCGAACGTTACGGTAATCAATGTAGTATGCGTGTTCCCACAAATCACAAGTGAATAGTGGTGTAACGCCTTCATCAGTTAACGGTGTAGCAGCGTTGCTAGTATTAACGATGGCTAAACTACCGTCAGCGTTTTTAACTAACCAAGTCCAGCTAGAACCAAAGTTGTTAATTGCACTATCAGTGAATTTTGCTTTGAACTCATCGAAAGAACCGAAGCTTGCGTCAATTGCTGCTGCCAAAGCACCAGTAGGTTGACCGCCAGCGTTTGGCGCTAAACAGTTCCAGTAGAAGGTGTGGTTCCATATTTGAGCAGCGTTATTGAATACACCACCAGTAGAAGTTTTAATAATCTCTTCTAGGCTTTTTTCTGCTAAATCGGTGCCTTCAACTAAACCGTTTAACTTTACTACGTAAGTGTTGTGGTGCTTGCCGTAGTGGAAAGACAAAGTCTCTGCTGAGATGTGTGGCTCAAGCGCGTCTTGTGCGTACGGTAAAGCAGGTAATGTAAATGCCATTGTTTTTTCTCTCCTTGTTATAATTGGCTGAATCAGCGCAATCTTTTATATAGTAAAAACTTTACAAACGAGTTTAGCACTAGTGCTTTATGTGGCAAAGCAAAAACACTAAAAAAAATTGATCTAGCGCAAAGTGGTGAAATCGGCGACTATTTTTGCTAGGGTACGCCCAACACCTAGAATAGACTTAGTGTAAAAATTAGAGAAGTTTAAAATGGAAACGATTGAGAAAATCAAACAGCAAATTGCTGAAAACCCAATTCTACTTTACATGAAAGGTTCGCCTAAGTTCCCAAGCTGTGGCTTTTCTGCGCAAACAGTAGAAGCCGTTATGCAATGTGGTGAACGTTTCGCGTATGTAGATATTCTACAAAATCCAGACATTCGTGCAGAGCTACCAAATTACGCTGATTGGCCAACCTTCCCACAACTTTGGGTTGAAGGTGAGCTAGTGGGCGGTTGTGACATCATCATGGAAATGTTCCGCACTGGTGAGCTACAACCTCTTATAAAAGAAACTGCTGAAAAGTACCCAGCAGCGGAAGAAGAATAGAAAGATAGCCTATACTAAAAGCTACTAACCGCTCACTAGAGCGGTTTTTTATTGTCGCCTATCAAGACGGCTAATGTTTTTCCATAAAAATGTAAAATCAATGAGACTTTTTGTGATCAAAAGCGTATAGTGCGCATCCTTTAAATAATTGTGGGCCAAATATGACCGAATCCAGCAGTTCAAGTTTTGAGCAATTCGCTCTACCTGAAACCATTTTAAAAGCTATTTCCGAGATTGGATTCGAGACACCGTCTCCTATTCAGGAAAAAACCATTCCATTGCTGCTGGAAGGACATGATGTACTTGGCTTAGCACAAACAGGTACCGGTAAAACCGCTGCTTTTTCTTTGCCGTTAATTGCAAAGTTAGACCCTAAGCTAAGCGCGCCACAAATGTTGGTTCTTGCTCCTACGCGTGAACTAGCTAACCAAGTAGCCGATGCCATTAAAGACTTTAGTCGTCATATTCCTGGTTTACGCGTGCTGCCTATTTATGGTGGTGCAGATTACGGACAACAAATTAAAGAGCTACGTCGTGGCCCTCAAATTGTTGTTGGTACGCCTGGACGTACTATCGATCACCTAGATCGTGGCAAGCTTAAGCTTGACCAACTAAAAGCCCTAGTATTAGACGAAGCAGATGAAATGCTACGTATGGGCTTTATTGATGATGTTGAACGCATTATGCGCGATATGCCTAAGGAGCGCCAAACAGCGTTGTTCTCGGCAACGATGCCGCCGGCAATTAAAAACATCACTAAAAATTACATGTCTGAGCCAAAAGAAGTAAAAATTGCGGCTAAGACTCAAACTGTATCAAATATTGAGCAGTTCTATTGGCACGTTGCTGGTTTAAACAAAATAGAAGCGTTGGCCCGTATTCTAGAAGTTAACAGCGACAGCGCTTCAATTATTTTTGCCCGCACAAAAACCTCAACCACTGATATTGCTGAGCGTTTGGAAGCGAAAGGCTTCAGTGTTGCTGCACTGAACGGCGACATGAACCAAAGCATGCGTGAGCGCACGATTACTCGTTTGAAATCTGGCAAGCTAGACATTGTAGTAGCAACTGATGTTGCAGCACGTGGTTTAGATGTAGAACGCATTGGCTTAGTGGTTAACTTTGACATTCCATATGACGCTGAAGCTTACGTTCACCGTATTGGCCGTACAGGTCGAGCTGGACGCAGCGGTAAAGCGGTAATGTTTGTTGGTTATCGTGAACAGCGTTTGTTGCGCAACATTGAACGCGTAACACGTCAAAAGATTGAGCAAATGCAGCTACCTACTCGTGAAGAAATTGAGAAGAAACGTGTTTCTAGCTTCCAAGAAAAGCTTGCTGCAGCAGTAGAAAATGCACAATTAGAAGATTACCAAACGATTGCTTCTGAACTTGCGACCAACCTTGGCATGAGCGAACTTGAACTCGCTACCGCTTTGTTGTTCCAAGCTCAAACAGCACGTCCGTTTAAACTGCCTACCGACCCAGAACCTCGTTCTTCACGCTTCAGCAATGAACGCGGACAACGTGGCGAACGCTCGCAACGCGGCGAACGTGGTGAGCGTAATCATCGCGGTCAACGTGGTGGAGAGCGCGGCGAACGCCCAAGTCGTAACGAAGCCGGCGCAGCTAAACGTAAACGTCGCACTGCAGATGTTGAAATGAACACTTACCGCGTAGATGCTGGTAAAGAACATGGTGTTCAAACTAAACACATTGTAGGTGCCATTGCCAACGAAGCGAATATCAGCAGCGATTACATTGGTAGCGTAAAATTGTTTGATAGCTACTCAACGGTAGAGCTACCAAGTGGTATGCCTGAGAAAACATTCAATCATCTAAAACGTAGTTTTGTTCGCCAACGTGCGATGCGTTTAGAGTTGATAGCTCAATAGGCAGTTAAAATAACAAGCAAAAGGTGAACTTCGGTTCACCTTTTTTATATACTCTCGGTACTGATTTTATGAATGCCGATTAACATGCCCCTGTTTATTAAAATTTCCCTTCTCTGGTTTGGTTTTTTCTCACTGGCTAGTCAAGCTGCACTAGTTTCGCCTCCTGGAACCATTGTTAGCTATGTTGGGCCTAATGGTTCTCAAAACAGCCAATTGTTGCTTACCCCGGCTAGTACTTTAAAGGTGATTACCGCCACTGCAGCCATTAAACAACTTGGTGCAGATTATCGCTTTAATACCCAAGTGAGTGTGAAACCTAGTCCCGAAGGGCTGCATCTTCGCTTACATATGCGCGGAGACCCCAGTTTTACCTCCCAAGATCTTAAATCTCTATTAGCTCAAGTCACTAAAGGTTTTGGAAAAAAAGTGGCTTCAATAACCATAGATGAGGGAGTTTTTAGTGGTCATACCCGTAGCCAAGGCCAAGTTTGGAATGATATAGGCATTTGTTTTGCCTCACCTGTGAGTGCGCTGAACATCGATAGCAATTGTGTCAACGGCAACTTAAAGCCAGGAGAATTAGGCCAGTTAAGCAAACTTCATGTGAGTGATACTCAGTTACTGAGCATTGATAACCAGATAACCACGGTGAGTAGAGAGCATCAAGATTGTGAACAAAGCTTGATAGTGGGAGATAACAACCAGTATCAACTCACAGGTTGTATTAACCAAAACGCTAGGATGATGCCGTTACGTTTTTCGATTAATGATGAACAGCAATATTTCACGCTTAAGTTACGTAGAGTATTACGTCAACTTGGGGTGACTTACCAAGGTAAAATAAGTTATCGCACCCAGTTATCTGAATATGATTCAACATTCAGTCACCGCTCGGTTCCGCTCATCGATTTAGTAGAATTCATGCTGGTGGAATCGGACAACCTCACTGCCGATAGTTTGTTTAAGACGATTGCTGTGGAGCAACAACGGGCGGGTAGTTATCAAGCCGCTAGCGAGTTAGTTAAGCAACAATTAACCGAGCTAGGCCTAGATCTCAGCTATACGGCTTTAAGAGATGGCTCCGGTTTATCTCGAGAAAACTTGGTCAGCGCCGAGTTGCTCTACAACCTGCTTGAGCTTTGGTTAATAGATCCTGATTTAACCCCGCTTATTGATAAGTTGCCGGTAGCTGGGGTGAGTGGCACTTTAAAGTATCGACGCAGTGTAACGCGCCCACCGTTGAAAGCACATATTCATGCTAAAAGTGGCTATGTAAACGGCGTAATAAATCTAGTGGGTTTTATTGAAAAACAGGGAAAAATGACGCCCTTTGTATTTATGACAAATGGGGTATCGTTAAATGAGCAACAAACTAAGGCCCTAAGGCAACGACAAATAATTCATCCAGTACTAGGCTATGAAAGGGACTGGCTTAAACAACAGTTAGCTGCAATAAAATAGCAATTTATGCATTGTTGAAGAATTATTATTCGGCATATTAAACTGACTATTGAGTGTTATATAGATTGCTTGTAATGACGGATCGCATAAATTCAGCATAAAGATTCATTTTATCTGTAATTCTCATTCTGTTTATGCTTAGATCGGCGGCCTAAAACACGGACGCAATTAGCAAACACAATATAAAAAGAGAAAATCATGAGTAATAACACTTCAGTGAGCAATCGCTGGTCGAGTAACTTTGCTTACATTTTAGCGGCTACCGGTGCTGCTGTAGGTTTAGGTAATATTTGGAAATTCCCTTACATTATGGGCGAAAATGGCGGTGGTGCCTTCGTTCTAGTGTATCTATTATGTATTCTTTTCATTGGTATTCCGGTGATGATGGCCGAGGTTTATTTAGGTAAACAAGGCCGTTCGACACCGGCGAACGCTGTCGCAAAAGTCGCCTTAGAAAATGGTCGTTCTAAAAACTGGGCCTTCATTGGTGGCATGGGCGTACTTGCAGGCTTTTTAGTATTGAGTTTTTACATCGTTATTGCCGGTTGGGCGGTTGCGTATGTATTCAAATCTGCTGGTGGCGACATTTCTGCTGCAGCAGGCGATGCGAAACAAATTGGTGCGCTATTTGGCGATTTAACCTCTGATCCAAAGCAACTTATTCTTTGGGCTACGTTGGTAATAGTTGGCACTGTAGTCGTTTTGGCTAAGGGCGTTACTAAAGGCCTAGAGCGTATCGTTACCTTGTTAATGCCTGCGCTATTTGTATTGCTTACTATTATCATGATCTATGCAGCTGTAACCGGTGATTTTGCCGCCGCAGTTAGCTTCATGTTTAGTCCTGATTTTTCTAAATTGACCATAAATGGCGTACTTATGGCCCTAGGCCATGCCTTCTTCACGCTAAGTTTGTCTTCGGGCATTATGATGGTTTATGGCGCTTACCTGCCTGAAGGTGCGTCTATTGCTAAAACCTCTATCTACATTGCCATCGCCGATACTGTGGTTGCGCTAATGGCTGGTTTAGCTATTTACCCGATTGTATTTGCCAATGGCATTGAGCCAAGTGCGGGCCCAGGTTTACTGTTTGTATCGTTACCTATTGCCTTTGGTACTATGCCGCTAGGTGGAGTGGTATCAACAATATTCTTCGTAATGGTTACAGTAGCGGCATTTACGTCGGCGTTAGCATTGCTTGAGTCTACTTCAGCATACCTTGTTGAGCGTAAAGGTTTCCGCCGTAATATTGCTGCTATTGTATCTGGTGGTGCGGTTTGGTTATTAAGCTTAGGTACGATTGGCTCATTTGCAGGTTGGGAGATATTCCAATTTGAAGAAAGCCCAATGGGTAAAAACTTTTTTGAAGTTCTAGATTACATTACCGCGAACATTCTTCTACCACTTGGTGGCTTATTCATTGCTGTCTTTGTAGGTTGGATTGTTCAAGCTGACAACGTTAAGAAAGGAATGGGTTTAGAAAGCCAAGCTTTTCAAATGTTCTCTAAAAGCGTGCGCTTCATATCGCCAATCGCTATTGCAGTAGTATTTTTGAATGCGGTGGGCTTACTGTCGTTCTAAGTTTATTGCTATTAAAAAGTCGGCTTAGGCCGACTTTTTTGTTTTTAGCCTTAAGCTAAAAAGGTTAGCTGCACTAACTAATATCTTTTACAATAACTTCATCTTAATTCATGTATTTTCGACATTCTATATAAGGACGTTTCATGGCCGACTCTTCAGCTCAACCTACAGCCAAATTCCGCTCAGACTACCAAGCACCCGCTTACACAATCGATAGTGTGGCCTTAGAGTTTGATTTAGAACCTCAATCTACTCGAGTTACTGCGGTGTCATCCGTCGTGCGTAAAGCTGAACAGGCTTGTGATCTGATATTAGATGGCGAAAAGCTTGAGTTAGTTAGTTTACGAGTTAATGGCAACACACACCAAGACTATCAAAAGAGTGATTCTCAACTGGTCATTCGAAACCTTCCAGAACAGTTTGAACTAGCCATTGTTACTCAAATTAATCCGGCAGAAAATAAAGCCTTTGAAGGCTTATATCAATCGGGTGATGCGTTTTGTACGCAATGTGAGGCAGAAGGTTTTCGCCGCATTACTTATTTCTTAGATCGTCCCGATGTACTGGCGACGTATTCTACCAAGATTATTGCTGACCAAGCTCAATATCCATTTTTGCTATCCAATGGTAATAAGGTTGACCAAGGCGAATTAGAAAACGGCAAACACTGGGTAAGCTGGCAAGACCCATTTCCAAAACCTTGTTATTTGTTTGCTTTAGTCGCAGGTGACTTTGATTTATTGGAAGACAGCTTTGTGACTCAGTCTGGTCGAACGATTGCCTTAGAATTATTTGTTGATAAGGGCAACCTGAACCGAACCGAGCATGCAATGGCGTCTTTAAAAGCCTCTATGAAATGGGATGAAGAGCGCTTTAATCTTGAATATGACTTAGATATTTACATGATTGTGGCGGTTGATTTTTTCAACATGGGGGCCATGGAGAATAAAGGCTTAAACGTATTTAACTCAAAGTATGTGTTGGCCAACAAAGAAAGTGCTACAGATAACGACTTTTTAGGCATTGAAGCCGTGATTGGTCATGAGTATTTTCACAACTGGACGGGTAACCGCATTACTTGTCGAGATTGGTTTCAACTGTCTTTAAAAGAAGGATTAACCGTATTTCGTGATCAAGAGTTTAGCTCTGATTTAGGCTCGCGCGCGGTAAACCGTATTAAGAATGTTCGAGTATTGCGTAGCCACCAGTTTGCTGAAGACGCAGGCCCAATGGCGCATCCAATCCGCCCCGATAAAGTGATTGAGATGAACAACTTTTACACCCTTACAGTGTATGAGAAGGGCGCAGAAGTGATTCGTATGCTGCATACTTTATTGGGCGAAGAGGGCTTTCAGGCTGGTATGCAAACATATGTAGAGCGCCATGACGGCCAAGCAGCTACCTGCGATGACTTTGTTAGCGCAATGCAAGATGCCAGTGGCAAAGATTTAACGGTGTTTAAACGCTGGTATAGCCAGTCGGGTACACCGATACTCAATGTTGAAAGTACCTACGATGAAGTAAACAAGCAATTCAGTTTAAGCATTCGCCAACATACGCCTGCAACGGCCGAGCAAACCAACAAACAAGCGCTACATATTCCGGTATCTATTGAGCTATTGGCTAACAGCGGACAGGCTTTTGCGCTAGAAATTAATGGCTCAGCTGTGTCAGAGGTGCTGGAGTTAACTGAAGATAAGCAAACGTGGTTGTTTGATAACATTAGCGAACAGCCTACTTTGGTTATGCTGCAAGAATTCTCTGCGCCGGTTAAGTTAGAGCTGTCTTATTCTACCGAGCAGCTATTGCTGATTATTAATCATGCTTCAAATACCTTCGCTCGTTGGGACGGTATGCAAAAATTAGTGACTGGGTGGATGGTTCAGGCTGTGAGTGCTATTCAGCAAGATAAAGCCTTAGAAATAGATCAAGCAATTGTAACTACGTTCCGCCAGTTACTGGAAGATCAAAATATCGATAAAGGCTTATTGGCAGAGTTGCTAACGATTAGTGGCGAAAACGAAATCGCCGATAGCTTTGAGCGAGTAGATATTGATGCTATTGCTAAGGCGCGTGATTTCTTTATCGAAAAATTGGCAGAGCACTTAGCCGAGCAGTTCTTGGTGCTAGAACAACGCTGCGCTGAACAAGACCAACAAAGTTTAGCCCACTCAGATATTGCCTTACGCTCATTACGCGCGGCTTGTTTACAGTATTTGGCCTATAGCAAACCTAGTTTAGTGGCAGACGCTTATTTTGAAAGCCCATTAATGACCAATAAACTTGCTGCCATGTCTGCTGCAAATAATGCTGCTATCGAACAGCGTGCAGCCATGTTTAACGATTATGAGAAAAACTGGCAGCACGATGGTTTGGTGATGGATAAGTGGTTAGCATTACAAGCGAGCTTTTCAGAGGATGGCGCATTAGAACGGGTTAAGGGCTTAAGCCAACACCCAAGCTTTACCATGGAAAACCCAAATCGAGTTCGCTCCTTAATGGGTAGCTTTGCTAATAACAATGCTCGTCATTTCCATGCTAAAGATGGTTCTGGTTACCGCTACCTAACAGATATTCTGTGTATTCTTAATACTCAAAACCCACAGGTTGCGTCTCGTTTAATCACGCCATTAATTCAAACCGTGAAACTTGACGATGAGCGCAAAGGGTTGATAATTAAGCAATTAGAACGATTAGCTGGCTTGGACGATCTTAGTAAAGATTTATTTGAAAAAGTCACTAATGGTTTACAGCAACTAAAGGCTTAATTAACTAAGTATCCGATGAAGCAGTACATCTTTAATTTACACATTTCTTACTTGGAGTTTGAACGGGTCTACAAAGGTAGCGCCCGTTCAGTTATCGCTACCGACCAAACCGGTAAGCGGATCCAAATCCCAGCGCTTCGCTTTTTACCTTTTTTAAACTCTGGTGGAGTGAGCGGTCGTTTTGTCTTATCTACCGATAACGAAAATAAATTCCTATCGCTTCAAAAATTCTAGTCAACAATGTTGTAAAAATGTAAAAGCATGGTCTAATTGTTTGTAAGGTTTAGCGTATATCTTATCGATTATTTTCTAAACCGAACTACACTAAAATAAACAATAAGCCATTGTTTTAAACAATAATAATTTTACTCTACTAGGATAAGGAATGCGTTATGACAAGAGCGCAGCAACACGCCTCCGTACTGCTTAAAAAAGTCTACCAAATTGTTAATCAGAAACTTGATTCAAAGGCTGCGCCATTAGCCGAGGAGTTTCTCTCTCGGCTGTTTTCTGGCATGGGCAGCGACGATCTCGCCAATCGCAGCGACAGCGATTTATATGGGGTAGGGGTGGGCTTGTGGAACGCCCTCAATCTCACTCAAACCTGCGACCGTCATATCAATGTTTATAACCCTGAACTAAGCCGCCATGGCTGGCAATCTACTCATACTATTATCGAGATTGTGGTTCCAGATTCGCCGTTTTTGGTGGATTCTATGCGGATGGCGTTAGGGCGTAGTGGCATAAATACCCATCTGCTAATGCATCAGCCAATGCGTTTAGATAGAGATGCGAACAATCAAATCACCGCAGTGCATGATGTGCAGCATGCTGAGTTGGGCAATCAAACCGTATTTATGATTGAGATTGATCGCCAAAGTGACGAAAAAGCGCTGCGTCGTTTAAGCAAAGAATTGAATACCGTATTAGACGAAGTCAATGTAGTGGTAAATGACTGGGCTTTGATGTTAGAAAAGCTGAAAACGGTTAGTAATGAATTGGCTAAGAGTAAAGGTTTAGCGGGTGAAGAGTCGTTGAGCCAAAGTACCGCCTTTTTGGCCTGGATGGCAGATAATAATTTCACTTTGATGGGCTATCGTCACTATAGTTTGAAAAAGATCAAAGGTGATTTACAACTGATTCCGGACGAAAGCGGCAGCTTAGGTTTGTACAGAGAATATGTCACCAGCCAAGTGGTGACCCTATCAAGTTACACAAGTGCCGGACGAGATCTCGCCACTAATCAAACGCCCTTGGTGCTTAATAAAAGCAATCACAAGTCACGAGTACATCGTCCCGCCTATATCGACCATGTTGGCGTGAAGATTTTTGATAGTAAAGGCACAGTAATTGGTGAACATCGCTTTATCGGTTTATATGCTTCATCCATTTATAACCGCAGTGCCTTAGAGATCCCATTAATTAATCAAAAGCTCGCCAGAATTATGGTGAACTCCGATTTGCCGGCTGGCTCCCACGCTTATAAGTCTTTGCTGAATATCATGGAGACTTATCCGCGCGATGAGTTAATTCAAGCCACCGAAGATGAGTTGCTCGATATTGGCTTGGGTGTTGAACAAATTCAAGAACGCGATTTAGTGAAGCTGTTTGTACGCAAAGACATCTACGGTCGTTTCTATTCTTGTTTGGTGTACACCACCAAAGAGCGTTACAACACGGCTTTACGTATTCATAGCCAACAGATTCTAAAGCAACATTTTAAATCTAAAGAAGATGTGGAGTTTTCTACCTATTTCACCGAAGGGTCAATGGCACGAACTCATTACCTTGTGAGAGTAGATAATAATCAGGAGTTCGACTTGAGCGAGTTACAAACCAACCTCATTGAAGCGGCTAGAACTTGGGAAGATAGGTTAGTTGACTCACTGATTTCTAATTTTGGCGAAGAACGCGCGATTCAGTTAAGCAACAAATACCAAACAGCCTTTCCACGTTCTTATAAAGAAAACGTGCTACCAGGCTCTGCAGTGGCAGACATTATTCAGTTTGAAGACTTAGGTGATGAAAACCAACTCGGTATGTTGTTTTATCGCCCACAAGAGGAAAAGCTCAATACCAACCATGTACGCTTAAAGCTATTTCACTTAAATGAGCCTTTGCACTTATCCGACATTCTCCCGATGTTAGAGAATATGGGGCTTCGCGTTATTGGTGAAACACCTTATCGGCTAACCACTAGCGACGACAAAGTGTATTGGGTACTAGACTTCGCGATGTTGTTTGTTGGTGCACAAGACTTAGATATTGAACAAAATCGAGATAACTTCCAGCATGCCTTAGCCGAGATTTGGTCTGGCCAACTTGAAGATGATGGCTTTAACCGTTTGGTATTGGCTGCACAAGCCTCGGGGAGAGATGTGGCGTTATTGCGCGCTTACGCTAAATATATGCGCCAAATAGGCAGTAATTTTAGTCAAAGTTATATTGAAGAAACCTTTGCTAATTACCCTGATATCTCAATGCTACTCATGGAGTTGTTCCGTCGCCGTTTTAATCCGAGTTTAAAACGTTCAGATAAAACGGAAGAGAAAATAGAAGCCAAGCTAATTAGCTTGTTAGATGGCGTAGAGAACCTTGATGACGACCGAATCATTCGTCGTTATTTGGAAATGATTAAAGCGACGTTACGAACCAACTTTTATCAGCTTAACCAAGAAAAAGGCATTAAAGATTATATCTCATTTAAGATGAATCCAAGCTTGATCTCCGACATGCCACAGCCTGTCCCAATGTTTGAAATCTTTGTCTATTCTCCTCGAGTAGAAGGGGTGCACTTACGCGGCGGTAAAGTAGCCCGTGGCGGATTACGTTGGTCTGATCGCCGAGAAGACTTCAGAACTGAAGTGTTGGGTTTAGTTAAAGCACAACAAGTAAAAAATACGGTGATTGTTCCGGTTGGCGCAAAAGGTGGCTTTGTTTGTAAACGCCTACCAAGTGCCAGTGATAGAGACGCGTGGCTAACGGAAGGTAAGGAGTGCTATCGCATCTTTATTCGTGGTTTGCTAGACATTACCGACAACAATGTAAAAGGTGAAATAGTCCCACCTAAGCAAGTGGTACGCCGAGATGAAGACGACCCTTATTTGGTAGTAGCCGCCGATAAAGGCACGGCAACCTTTTCAGATATTGCTAACCAATTAAGCCATGAGTATCAATTTTGGATGGGAGACGCATTTGCCTCTGGTGGTAGCAATGGCTACGACCACAAAGGCATGGGCATCACTGCTCGTGGTGCTTGGGAATCGGTAAAACGTCACTTTCGAGAAATTGGTGTTGATTGCCAAACCACAGACTTTAGCTGTGTTGCTGTAGGCGATATGGCTGGAGATGTATTTGGTAATGGTATGTTGTTATCTAAACATACCTGTTTAGTGGCTGCATTTAACCATATGCACATTATTATTGATCCAACGCCTGATGCTGCGAGTTCGTTTATAGAGCGTAAGCGTTTATTTGAGTTACCTCGTTCGTCTTGGCAAGACTACAACACCAGCCTAATTAGCGAAGGCGGTGGCATTTTCTTGCGTAGTGCTAAATCAATTAAGTTGAGCCCACAAATTCAAAAATTGCTAGCAACCAAAGAAACTAATGTAACGCCTAACGCCTTAATTAAACTTATTTTGTGTTCACCCGTCGATCTGTTCTGGAATGGCGGTATTGGAACTTATATTAAATCTACCAGCGAATCAGACTCCGATGTGGGAGATCGCGCCAACGACAGCCTGCGGATTAATGGTAATCAGTTAGGCGCTAAAATTGTTGGTGAAGGCGGAAACCTTGGAATTACCCAGCTTGGTAGAATTGAGATTGCAGCCAATGGCGGCCGTATAAACACCGATTTTACTGACAACGTAGGTGGCGTAGATTGCTCTGATAACGAAGTAAATATCAAAATTCTGCTAAATGGTTTAGTTACAAACGGAGATCTTACCGAGAAACAACGTAACAAGTTGTTAGTGGATATGACCGAAAACGTTTCAGAAATAGTGCTCGAAAATGCCTATCGCCAAGGGCAGTCGATTAGCATTACTGAGCAATTAGGTGCCAGCACGGTTAAAGAAATCATTCGCTTTATGCACGCCCTAGAGCGGGATGGTTTACTCAACAGAAGCCTGGAGTTTTTACCTACAGACGAAGAATTAATAGAGCGCCAATCCAATGGTTTAGGGTTAACCCGTCCGGAATTATCTGTGTTGGTGGCTTACGGGAAAATGGTACTCAAAGAGTGGTTCAATGTTGAAGAAGTCACTGAAGATCCATATTTGAGCCAAACCCTAGTTAAATCTTTTCCAGTATTGCTACAAGAGCGCTATGTAGAGCAAATGTATAGCCATCCTTTACGTCACGAAATTGTGGCGACTCGATTGGCAAACAAAGTGGTAGACGACGTTGGTTTTAACTTTGTAACGCGCTTAGTCGAAGAAACCGGTGCTCATCCAGCAGAAATTTGTACTTGTTATGTGATTGCCTGCCAAGTATTTGGTGTGTGGGAGTTGTTTGACAAGATTGAGAGCCTCGACAATAAAGTGAACGCACAGTTGCAGCTTAAGATGATGGATAACATGCGTCGAATTATTCGTCGCGCTACACGTCGTTTCTTAACGCTACGCGATCGTTCGTTAAGTATTGCCCAACAAATAGATCGTTACCGACCTAGTTACTTACAGTTACAGCAAAGCTTAATGGAAGTTCTTGCTCCTGAAGAAGTAAAACTAGTAAACGCCGAATCGAAAGAGTTGCAAGACCAACATGTACCTGCGGATATCGCTTGTGCAATGGCTAAAATGAATTCGATTTATTCGGTACTAGATCTTACTGAAGTAGCAGAGCAGGCTGAGCAAGATATTGTAGCGGTAGCCAGGCTTTACTTTAACTTGGGGGCAAACATTGGTTTGCACTGGTTCTTAGCGCAAATTAATCTGCAAAGCGTTGATAATCATTGGCAGGCATTAGCAAGATCCTCGTTTAGGGAAGATCTGGATTGGCAACAACGTCAACTTACCGTGAGTGCACTTAAGTGGGCTGCTAAAATGGAAAGTAGCGACGCGCTAGATGATTGGTTAGCTGCTCATGAAGGCCTGTTAGACCGTTGGAACCACATGTTAGCGGACTTTAAGACCGGTAATACCCATGAGTTTGCTAAATTTTCAGTTTTATTGAGGGAATTGAACCTTTTAAATTTAAACTGCTCCGTAAATTAGTATAAAATACTGCCCCCGAAGCCCTGCATCTTCGGGGGTCTTATACTAGGAGTTTAAATGTATTACCCACTTGCTCGAAAACTAATTTTCCAACTTGATCCAGAACGCGCTCATGATCTTACTATCGAGATGTTTAAACGCACTGGTGGAACACTGTTAGATCGTGTTTATCGCCAACATGTACCTTCTAACCCGGTAGAGCTAATGGGGCTTACATTCCCTAACCCGGTGGGTTTAGCCGCTGGTTTAGATAAAAACGGTGAGTGTATTCAAGCGTTTGACGCAATGGGCTTTGGTTTTGTTGAAGTAGGTACGGTTACACCACGTGCGCAGTCGGGTAATGACAAACCACGTATCTTTAGGGTATTAGAAGCCGATGGTTTAATTAATCGTATGGGCTTTAATAATTTAGGGATCGATAACTTAATAAATAATGTAGAACAAAGTCAGTTCAAAGGGATCCTTGGGATCAATATTGGCAAAAACTTTGATACTCCTGTTGAGAAAGGAAAAGATGATTATTTAATAGGCATGAATAAAGCGTTTCCACATGCTTCATACATTGCTGTTAATATATCTAGTCCAAATACTCCTGGTTTACGATCTTTACAATATGGTGAAGCATTAGAAGATCTATTAAAGGATCTGACTGAGCGTAAAGATCAATTAACTCAGCAATATAATAAACACGTTCCTTTATTGATCAAAATTGCACCAGATTTATCTGAAGATGAAATAGAACAGATAAGTGACTCTTTACTCAAATATAAACTTGATGGCGTTATCGCCACCAATACTACCCTTGAGCGCTCTATGATTGAGGGTATGCCACACGCCGCTGAAACTGGTGGCTTGAGTGGTCGTCCTTTGCAATTAAAGTCTACCGAAGTGATTCGAAAATTAGATCATTATTTGAAATCTGAGATCCCAATTATCGGGGTAGGTGGAATAGATTCAGCCATGGCTGCAAAAGAAAAAATGGATGCAGGCGCTAAATTAGTTCAGGTTTATAGTGGATTTATTTACAAAGGCCCGGAATTAATTAAACAAATATCGAATGCTGTATAAAAAATAGTAAATATATTTGTTTTTGTTGGGCTCACGTAGTACATTTGTTTATTAAGTGAGCTCAACACGGATAGTTCTGTTTTTAAATAATGTTAATTCAACCTAATAAACAATGGCACTGGGTATTTGATTCTAATAAGGGAGTAATGACTCTTGAGTTAGGGCCGAATATGTTGTTTGTGTCTAAGTTGTGTAAAAAGCGTTGTGTTCAACATGCCCAAGAAGACAGCCCATTTACCGCCGAGCACACTCAGCTTTATTATCAATTTCTAGAGCAATTAGAATCCTTTAATTGGTCAGATCCCATCAAAGTTCAAATTTGCCTGAATGCTGTTGCCTCAGCGCAATTTCTAAAACCTTTAATGCCGCAAAGTTGGTTTTTCAAAAGTATCGCGACTTCTTCGCAAAATCTGCTGGAACTGGGTAGCTTGGCTGTTTTACAAACCGAGCATTCGCAAACACGTTGTGTAGTGGTTGAGGTTAGCGAGCAAACGTATACGTTAATGACGATAGAAGCGGGCATGGTGTTAGACGAACGTAAAACACTGAATCAGTTTGAGGCCATTAAGGTGATGCAAGATCGCGTAGCGTCTTTGTCACAACTACTACAAGACCAAAATGGCTTTGCTCAAACGGGCTAACTAGTTGTAAAGCAAATCGAGTAATTGCTGCTGCATTTGCTCGCTAATCATTGGCTGTGCCTGTTGATTAGGGTGAATCCCATCGTTTTGCATCAAATGTGTTTGAGTCGCTATGTCTTCAATAAAAAAGGGCAGGTAGCTAACTTGCTGCTGTTCAGCAATTTTTGGGTAAAGTCCTTCAAAGGCTTGGCGGTATCGCTTTCCATAGTTAGGGGGAATACGGATCTGCATTAATGCCACCTGCACATCGTGTTGCTTTGCCAAGTCGATTATTGCGTTTAAGTTGTTTTCAATATTACTGGTTGGGTGACCTTGTAAACCGTCGTTCCCACCTAATTCAATCAGTAACCAATCAATGCTATGTTGTTCCAGTAGGCTAGGAAGGCGTCGTAACCCGCCAGCTGTGGTTTCACCACTAATACTGGCGTTGATAAGATCTACTGGCTGATTATTCGCGTTATAGTATTGTTGACTGAGCGCAACCCAACCTTGGTCGATTGTCATGCCATAACCTGCGCTTAAACTGTCGCCTAATATCAAAATAGATTTTGAATTAGCGAAAGCTGTCGTATTCAATGTAAAAAAGAGTAAAACAAATAGTGCGAACAGCGAAAAACTTTTACTTTTGTGTCTAACCATCATTCTTGAGCACCTACTTTTATGCCAACAACCGAATCAACTTCAGCGCCTAACATAATCATAAACGCCAGCGGACTCAATCATCATGTTGCAACTCATGCCGGAAACCTGAGTTTATTGAACGATATAAACCTGCAAATAAAGCAAGGTGAGTCTTTGGCCATAGTAGGCGCATCTGGTTCGGGGAAAACCACCTTGTTAAGTATTCTGGCAGGCTTAGATAGCGCTAGCCAAGGCAGTGTTAACTTGTGTGGGCAAAACTTGGAATCTTTGGATGAAGAGCAAAGAGCCAGTTTAAGACGTGAAAACGTAGGCTTTATTTTCCAACAGTTTTTATTGGTCCCTGCTTTATCGGCGCTTGAGAACGTAATGTTACCTGCTGAGCTTAAAGGGGTGGCTAACGCTAGGCAATTGGCAGAACAGTGGTTAGAAAAAGTAGGCTTGGCAGAAAGACACGACCATTATCCCAATCAACTCTCTGGTGGTGAGCAGCAAAGGGTAGCAATTGCTCGCGCATTTATCAGCCAACCAAAAGTGTTGTTTGCCGATGAACCATCGGCAAATCTCGATAACAGTAATGGTCAAATTATTGAAGATTTATTGTTTGAACTAAATCAGCAGTCAGGCACAACGCTTGTACTAGTGACTCACGAGCTTAAGCTAGCAGAACGTTGTGCAAGGCAAATTACTTTGCAAGCCGGCAGAATTATCAAGCAATAAGGAACAATCCATGAAAAGTTTGATATGGCGTTTGTTTCGAGCTGAATTACGCCGAGGCGAGTTAACCATTGTTGCCGCAGCCATTGTATTGGCTGTGAGTTCGGTATGGCTGTTTACCAGTATTACCGACCGCATGGAACAGGCTATTTTTAATAAAAGTGGCGACTTTATTGCTGCTGATAGAGTGGTACGTAGTGCTCATCCGGTAGATTTACCCTTAGCTGAACAAGCGGATGACCTTGAGCTAGATTACGCTGAGCAACTGCTTTTTCCATCAATGGTTTATGGTAACGAAAACCTAGTGCTTGCCAGCGTAAAAGCGGTGTCAGAGCAGTATCCCTTAAAAGGTAGCTTACGGATTAGCTCTGATGTGGCTAGCAGTGATGCCGCACAAAAACAGGGCATTGCGGTTGGAGAGGCTTGGCTGGCTGAACGGCTATTTTATCAACTTAAGGTTGATGTAGGTGATGCCATAGAAATAGGTGAGGCAGAGTTTATTATTAGCGGGCGAATCGTTAATGAACCTGATGCGCCGTTTAGTGTGTTTATGACAGCACCGCGAGTCATTATTAATATTAATGATGTAGCCAAAACGGAAGTAGTACAACCTGGTAGCCGTTTAGCATATCGCTATATGTTTGCTGGAGAAAAGACCAATTTAGCTGAATTTGAAAACTGGGTGAAACCACTGTTAGCCGACAATCAACGTTTAGTTAATGTAAGCAGCGGTGATTCGCCCTTAGCTGGCGCCTTGCAGAAGGCGCAGCAATTTTTATTATTGGCTGGCCTTATTGGCATTTTATTGGCCAGTGCAGCTATTGCTGTTGCTAGCCGTTTATATTGCCAGCGACATTACGACACGGTCGCAATGTTTAAAGTATTAGGCGCTAGCAAGCCGCAAATTAGGGCCATTTATTTAGGGCATTTGTTTGCGGTTATCGTGGCCTCTATTGTGATTGGTGTTGGGGTAGCGTTTATCGTTCAATGGCCAGTGGCAAATTACGTAGAAAGCTTGCTGAATATAACACTTCCTAGTGCCGGTGCTGCGCCTTACTTAATGGCGATAGGCAGCGGACTTATCTGTGGGGTCGCCTTTACTCTTCCTACACTTATTCAACTCTTCGATATCGCACCTATGCGAGTGATTCGTCGCGACAGCGATGACGGAGTGGTAAACCCACTGTGGGTTGGGATTTGGATGCTGTTAAGTGTATTTGTATTGCTGCTGCTTTACAGCGGTTCGCTAATGTTGAGCTTAATACTGCTAGGTGTTGGTATCGCAGCAGTGGCTTTGTTGCTGGTAATTAGCCAGTTACTGTTGTGGTTTGGTAAAAAACGCGCCGCTAGCCTGCGTAATTTGAGCCTTAAAATTGCAGTTTCATCATTGTACAAACGTGCCAAACAAAATCGAGTGCAACTGATTGGCTTTACGGTGGCGATTAAATTGGCCTTAGTAGTATGGGTTATCCAACAAGATTTGATTAGTGAGTGGCAACAACAATTGCCTGAGGGGGCGCCCAATCACTTTATGTACAATATTAGTGAGCCTCAGAAACCGTTAATCAACGCGCGCTTTGAAAATGAGAATGTAGAACTTACTGAAATGTTCCCTATGCTACGTGGCCGATTAGTCTCTATTAACGACGAAGCGGTGAGCCAACAGCGCGAGGGTGAATACTCGGAAAAAAATTCATCACGTAGGCGTGGTGCTGGGCGAGAGCTTAACTTGAGTAGCGTGGCTAACTTGCCTTACCGCAACGCGCTATTAGAAGGAGAATGGCTAAACGCGAGTAGTGTAAATGAGGCCTCGGTAGAACAAGATTTTGCTCAGCGCCTCAATATTACTGTTGGCGATAAACTTGGCTTTATGGTGGGTGCGAGCGAGATAGTGGTAAATGTGACCAGTATCCGCAGCGTTGATTGGAATACGATGCAACCCAACTTTTATGTGCTGCTTAGCCAAGACATTTTAAAAGATTTTCCCACTGGTTATTTAACCTCCTTTAACTTACCTGAAAACAAAAGTGCCTGGATGGCTGAAACAATGGCCAGTTTTCCTACCTTGGTTCTTATTAATGTAAAAGCGCTGATTGCTCAGTTGTCGCAAGTTGTTGATCAAGTGGCATTGGCACTGCGTTTGGTACTAGTGGTGGTGTTGTTAGCGAGTAGCTTAGTGCTGTATGCGCAGGTGCAAAGCTCACTAGAAGAACGCAGGCAACAGACTGTGATACTGCGTACCTTGGGGGCCAGCGCTAAGTTACTACGCAATGCTGTTATTTATGAATTTGTTATTCTAGGCTTCTTAGCGGGTTTTATTGCCGCGAGCGCAGCACAGACTATCTTACTACTATTGCAAGTGATGGTATTTGATATTGGTGCGTCGATTAACTGGGGATTATGGTTATTAGGCCCAGTGATTGGCACCTTGTTAGTCTCGGTGATGGGAGCAGGGGCTACCTTACGTTTACTAAAACAGAATTCAGCACAATTAGTGAGAAATTTGAACTAATTAACGACTGACAAATATGTAGTGGAAAGACATTTCATTCTCTGGTTGTTTGATTATATACTTATAAAAAAATGTAATAAGAAACCCACTAACGGACAGTTAGTTGGTGTTTCGCGCCAGAGAATTTAACTACATGAAATTGCAGCAGTTACGTTATATCGTAGAAGTCGTTAACAATAACCTTAATGTGTCGGCGACTGCGGAAAGCTTGTATACCTCCCAGCCGGGCATCAGTAAGCAGATACGCTTATTAGAAGATGAGCTTGGTGTTCAAATTTTTAAACGTAGCGGCAAACATCTCAGCCAAGTGACTCCTGCGGGTAAGGAAATTATCCGCATTAGTAATGAGATCATGGCTAAGGTGGAGAGCATTAAGGCAGTAGCTAACCAGCATACTCACCCTGATCAAGGCTCCTTGAATATATCAACCACTCATACTCAAGCACGTTATGCATTGCCTGAAGTGATTCAAGGCTTTATTCATCGTTACCCTAATGTGTCCTTGAATATGCATCAAGGAACGCCGAATCAAATTAACGAAGCGGTTGCTAAGGGAAGTGCTGACTTTGCTATTGCGACTGAAGCACTGCATATTTTCTCTGATTTAGTGATGTTGCCTTGTTATCACTGGAATCGCAGTATCCTGGTGCCTAAAGAACACGAGTTAGCTAAAAAGCACCTTAACGGAGAAGTTGTTACCGTTAACGATTTGGCTAAACACTCGATTGTTACTTACATCTTCGGCTTTACTGGTCGCTCTGATCTCGATGATGCCTTTGGCCGAGCCGGTAAAGTACCTAAAATTGTATTTACTGCTACCGATGCAGACGTAATAAAAACTTATGTGCGTATGGGGATTGGTGTGGGTGTACTAGCTAGTATGGCCATTGATAAGCAGCATGACCAAGATTTAGTGGCGATTGACGCGAGCCATTTATTTAGAGCCAGCACCACTAAAATTTGTTTCAGAAAAGGCACGTTCTTGCGTACTTACATGTACGACTTTATTGAACGATTTGCTCCACACTTAACCAGAGATATTGTAGATAAAGCTGTGCAAGCTAAGTCGCTAGATGAAGTAGAGGCGTTGTTTACCAATATTGATTTACCTGTGATGTAAATCTACCGCTTAAAATAAAAAAGCAGCCTAATGGCTGCTTTTTTATTGGCTTGTCTATACTACGAAAGTAGTCAATAAAATCTAGTTTAGGCATCGTTGCCTAGGCATTAATTTTCGTGATGACAAATCGCTAATTAGAGCCCGCCCCGTAGACTTCTTTAACGTTTGTCTTTAAGCTTCTTAGACAGTGGTTAATGTTTTGTTACAGGGCTGTACGAACATTGGGGATAGAGCTACTTCACTCAACGCAGGGAAAGCGTATTTACGCAACATCATCATGACAATTAACTCTTTACGCAGCTTAAGTCAGCAGGTGCTGACCGTTTTTGTTCTACTATTCTGCGGGTTAGTTGCAACTAAAACATATGCTGAGTCTTTATCGGCCTTGCATGTAAATGGCTTAGAAGATGGCAGCCGTTTAGGACAGCATTTTCATGTGTGGCATGATGAAAGTGGTAGCGCTGATTTAGCCGATGCCATTGCCGCTTTTCGTTTACATAAATTCTCCCCGCTAAAAAGCAAAGGTTCTACGGGTTTACAGGCCGGTGCGTTTTGGAGCGTTTTCTACCTACATAATGATAGTGATAAACCTATTACACTCAACCTAGAGTATGTAGACCATCAGCTGATTTACTTAAGTGCTTATCAGCGTAATACAAGTGCACCTAGCTTTCTTGAGATAGCAGATCTCGCCCTTAGCAATCCTTTTTCAGAGCGCTTAGTTAGTCACCAACGTTTTGTTGTGCCGGTAGAGCTAGGAGCAGGAGAGACTTATCAATTCTATTTTCGATTTGGCTCAGACGAGAAGGGCTTTGTATTCCCAGATCTAAGGCTCTGGCAGCCAGACAAAATGCACTATGTGCAAAGCATTGAACTGGGAAGTATCGCCTTTTTAGTCGGTGGATTAGCACTGATGGCAATTATTTCTTTAGTTACTGGTGTAGCCACAAACGACAAAACTTATTATGCCTATTTCGTTTATGCTGGGACTAAGTTAGCCACTTGGCCAACCATTCTTGGCTTTAGTCATATGTTCTTTGTGCGAGAAGATTTTCACTGGAGTTACATGTCTCTCACGGGAGCTATGTCTATTATGACAGGGGTTATCTTTGCTCGAATTTTTCTCCAGACTAAAGTTAATACGCCGCGGTTAGACTACGTTCTCAAGTTTATGATTTTAAATGCAGGCTTATTGGCATTAGCCGCGTTAACCAGAGAAACCGTGTTCTCGGTAGTGCTTATTACTATCGCCTTACTGCTTTACCCTGTGTTAGCTATTGCCAGTCTTATTCGTTGGTATCAAGGGTCTAAAGAGTCCGCTGTATACACCTTAGGCTGGACAGTGTTGATTATTGGTCTATTTAGCCAAGCCTTGCGTGACCTAGGCTTAGTTGAACATACTTTTGTTACTTATTATTGGCCCGTTGTGGCGTCTTACAGTGAAATGATGGTGATCATGGTTGCCATGGGGATCCACTTGTTCAGATTACGACGCTTAAAAGAACAAGCGGAGTTACGTTACCGCAGCCAATTAGAGCGCGCTAAGCAAGAATTAGAAATATTGGTGTCTGAGCGCACCCACGCTTTAGAAGTGGCTAAATCCGAAGCCGAGAAAGAAGCGCGTACCGATCCGCTTACAGGAATCAATAACCGACGCAGCTTTATGGCGAAATCAGAAGCCATGTTCGACAGCTGCCGAAATCGCTCGCATCCTATGTCTATGTTGATGTTCGATATCGATCATTTTAAAAAGATTAATGATAATCATGGTCATGCTGTTGGTGACCAAGCGCTTAAGCTGTTTGCGACCACTATTGAAAGTGAAATTCGAGACGGTGACGTGTTAGGCCGCTTGGGCGGGGAAGAGTTTGGACTTGCCTTGTATTCTGATAAAGATACGGCTATTCACACAGCTGAACGTTTACGTAGCGCAGTAGAAAGGATTTACCTAAACACCGGGGTCGTACAGGTACGATTTACTACCAGTATTGGTGTTGCTTTGATGGAAGCTGAAGAAAGCATAGAGCAATTGATGAGTCACGCTGACCAAGCTCTGTATAAAGCAAAAGAAAGTGGCCGAAACAAAGCTGTAGTATCGGCCGCCTAAAGCGGTTTATTCAGGAAATCCAGAATACTGTTTAATGCTCTCTATGTTTTTGTACCAGCTTGCTTTTTCTTTTACAAAAATATGGTCTTGAGGCGCTAAGCTTGGGCTGCTATCTAATGATCCAGCCGGAACAATTACCCAACGTTTACTCGACGACAGATAGGGCACAGGGCTGCCGCAGTGTTTACAAAAAGCATTGGAAATATTCCTACCAGGAACATCATATTGGTTTATTTGCTGCTCCCCACTTAACCAGTTAAAGCGGCTCGGTGTTAAAAACAAATTGGATACGTGGGCACCACCGGAGATCTTTTTGCATTGATCACAATGGCAAAGATGAAATTGCTCGAAGTTATCCTCTGCTTCAAATCTTACTGCTTCACACAAACAAGTGCCTCTTAATACCTTCATTTGATTTATCTCCGTAAGTATTTCGTGATGAATTGTACTAAATGCTGTTCAATCTCTTATGCCTTGATGGTATATCAAAAATATTAATAAATGATAAAAATATCTAACTGAGGTCTTTTTACATTAAATCCGTCCATATCTTGATACACGCATTTAACATTTAAGTTGCGTTAAAGCAGCAATTTACTAGTCTTTATGGTATTTCTATTAATAACAGTGATTGCAATTAAGTAACTCGCCTTTCGTTACATATTAATAACAAATACAAAATTCCATTTATGGTAACAATTAGCTAGTGCATTTTGGTTATATGCACGCAGTGGCAATGGAATTGCCAAGATAGATTTAGGGACAAATCGTGAAACCTTTAACAACCTCCGCAACGAGCTTGCTTTTAAGCCTCAGTGCGTTAGTTGGCTGTAGCCAACATTTAACGAACTTTGACAGCAACTACCAAGACGCAGTTGTTCAAGCTGCATTTCCAAGTAACCAAGATGTGAATCACAACTTGTTTGCTCTCAACCAACAAAATGAGTTGCTGCAATGGAACGAGCAAGGCGACAAAGTGTTGGTGGTGACTTGGAAAAGCCAGCAAGCGATTGACCAGTTCATGCTACCTAACACCCACAGTTCAGAAAGCCCAGAGTATCCAATTTGGGTAAGCTTGGCACCGCAGTTACGCCAGTTTTGCCAAAACTACGTTAAACAACACCCTGGTTTAGAGCAGGAACAATTAGCTTTGCGCTTAAAGCAATATCTAGGTCTTGACTCCAATTGGCATTACGACGCTATAGTGAGCCTGTATGTTAAGCCTGACGATCTATTTCGCCCTTGTGTTGACCCAGAAACTAACGATAGCAGTTGCCAATTAGAGGCAAGCAACATTACTGGCTCAGTAAAGGGGATAGATAACTACGCCAATTATTACCAACAATTATATTTCAAAAGCTTTCGAGCTTCGGCAGGTGTTCCTTGGACCGGCTTAGGTTACACCTTCGATTGGGGTAACCCTGCGTCTAGACAAGGCGCAAGTGAATACATTTTGGTTCCCGGTGCTGAGTATCAAGTACATGCCGTCACCGCTACGGAGCAATATTGCCATGAGTGATTCAGCGCAGTTACAAGCATTGGGAGATTTTCTCAAGGCAACGCCGGCCTTTGCTGGGTGTGATAAAGAAGATCTAGCACGGTTATTAGCAAATATAAGTATCGAGAAACTAGCTGCCGGCGAGCGTCTTTGTCATACCGGTGATACTGCAGATAAGCTTTATTATTTGTTAGAAGGAGAGCTAGAAACTACCAATAAAGACCAAGTTAAAGGGCCTATTAGTGGTTTTTTTGGGGAAGAGTCGGCACTCGGTATGCGCAGCTACATTTACGACATTGAAGTTGTTGATTGCGCCGAGGTAGTTGTGCTCCCGCTGGAAACAATAAAAACTCTGGTTAGGTACTCAAGCTTTAAACAGAGTTTGCTAGATAGTTTTCACGCACGTTTAGCTGGGCAAACCCATGTAGAAGTAGATTTATCTAAACAGCCAGAAGTAGAAATTGGATACCGATTACTGGTTGGTTGGCTGTTTGCTTTAATTACCCCAGTTATGATTTACATGGGCCTGCAATATAGCGACGAAGGTCTGCATCAAGATGCCATCTATTTTGCTTCCATTCTGGGCATATGCTCAATCATGTGGATATTTCGTTTACTGCCCGATTATGTGCCGGGTTTATTTGCGGTGTTAAGCGCGGTGTTGTTGGGGATTACCAGCAGCGAATCGGCCTTCTCAGGATTTTCAAGCAATAGCTTTTTTATGGCTTTAAGCATTTTGGGCTTAAGTGCGGTGATACGTTCTTCAGGCTTAAGCTATCGCATGTTATTGCATTTACTGTTAATTGGGCCAGCCTCAAAGATTTGGTACAACCTTAGCTTTTTTAGTGTCGGAGCATTGCTTACGCCAGTTGTGCCAACGGTGAATGGCCGAGTGACTATTGTTGCACCTTTCTTAAAAGACTTGCTCAGTGGCGCTTCAAAAGAAGCTCGCGAACAAGAAGGGCCACGTTTAAAAGCCAGCTTGTTGTTTGGCGCGAGCTTACTGTCGCCTATTTTCGTGAGCAGCAAATCGGTTAACTTTATTGTGCTGGGTATGCTGCCTCAGCAAGTTCAGCAATACTTTCAATGGTTAGACTGGCTAATTGCCGCTGTGGTTTGTTGCTTAGTTTTACTGTCACTTTATGTCATTGCACTGTGTTGGATTTATCGCAATAAGCAAAACTTAATCATCCCTAAATCGATTAGTGATCAACAGCTAAAAACTCTGGGCCCGTTAAACCCCGCTGAATGGTCATCTATTCTTGGTCTAATTGTGCTTATCGCCAGTTTACTGTTTGCCAATATTCACAGAATAGAAGTGGCATGGGTTGCGTTGGCGATTTTGTTTTACTTGATGATGTTTGGCTTTCTAAACCCTAATCAATTTAGGCAAAAGATTGATTGGAGCTTTCTAGTTTTTCTCGGTTCTTTAATCGGTATGGTCGACATTATTCACCAAGTTGAACTAGACGTATGGCTGACCGGAAAAATTTATTGGTTAGCAGCTTATATGCAAGAAAGCTTGGCCTTATTTGTGGTCATGTTAGCGCTAATCGTGAGCTTAGTGAGGCTGGTATTACCAATTAACGCCACCGTGGTCATCTTAGCGACCTTGCTTATCCCTGCGTCGATTGAAGTTGGCGTAAATCCCTGGGTGATAGGGTTCTTAGTGCTGTTTCTTTCAGAAAGCTTTTTTTGGCCATTTCAAGCGTCTTATTACATGCAGTTCCTCAGTTTAACCACTGGGGTGGTGAGCGACGACGAAGCCAAACTCATGAAGATGAATATTGCAATCTACTTATTTAAGTTAATTGCGGTGTACGCCAGTATTCCTTATTGGCAAAGCATGGGGCTTATTTAATGAAAAAAATCTTATTAAGTATTGTGATGCTGAGCTTTTTGGTAGCCACCATTACCATCACATTAGTTGAGGGGGCATCTCGCCCGCGGATTTTAATTTTACATAGCTACGATACCGATTACTCGTGGACTCGCACGGTTAATCAAGGCATTAAACGGGTAAAAACCGCGCATCTTAATGTGGATATTCGTTACCACTACATGAACACTAAAAATCAATCTAGTGAAGCAGCTAAACGCCGAGCAGCCGTGGTAGCGCATAGAGTTGTAGATTCTTATCTTCCCGATGTATTGATTGTTATTGACGATGACGCCCAGCGTTTAGTGGCGGTCGATTATTTAGACCGCCCCGAGTTACAGATTGTGTTTGCTGGCGTAAATGCCGAACTAGAAACTTACGGTTACCAAAATGCCAATAATGTAACGGGGATTTTGGAACGAAAATCAGTGTCGGCGATTAAAGAAGTATTGCGCTTGTTGGTGGAAGCTCAGCCTACACCCGGAAAGTTAAATGGAAAGGTTATCTATTTATCTGATAAGTCTTCTTCTGCGAAACATGACGCGGATTACCTTGCCAAACAGCAGTGGGATCCGATTCTTTACCAAGGCCATTTGGCGGTGGGTAGCTTTGAGGAATGGAAGCAAACCGTGTTGTCTTTGGCTGGGCGTTACCAGTTTTTACTGGTTGGTGGTTACCGTAAATTGTTAGGCGGCGAGGGTGAAGAGTTTGTATCTGCCAAAGATGTCGCACAATGGACCGAACAACATTCGCCTTTACCAATAATTGGTATTAATGCCTTTAATTCAGAAGACGGCATGATGCTGTCTATTGGCGCTTCTCCATTCGAGCAAGGAGAAGTCGCATTTACTCGCGCGATGCAGTTGGTGGATAAACCCTCTAATTTGGCACAAATGCCAGTAACAGTATCTAAGCAATACATTGTCGCGCTGCGCCGCGAGGCATTGCTTAAACGTGAAATCCAAGTGCCTAAAGTATTAGAGGCATTTGCGCGTGCTACCGATAATTATTTTGAATAAAAATAGCAAAGGAAGACTATTTTGACGATGAGATGGACCTTACGCAGACGCATGTTAGTACTGGGCTGCTTAGTGGTGTTAATCAGTGCTGTAGTGACCAGTTACGAAAACTTACAGCATTGGTTGAGCAACAGCAGTACCAACACTCTGGTATTAGCTGTTGTTGGGCCAATGACTGGGCCTGAAGCCGACAAAGGCTTGGCCATGGTGAGAGGCGCTGAACTATTTGTTAAACAATACAATCAGCAACGTTTAGACAGCCAAATAGCGCTGTCTGTTCAGCAGTACGATGATGCTAATAACATCGCCAAAGCTGAGCAAATAGCCAATCAATTTGTTAATAGCTCCAATGTTATAGCGGTTCTTGGCCATCGCGATTCTGATACCTCAGTTGAGGCAGCCAAAATCTATCAACGTATTGGTATGCCAATGATTGGCGCTTCCGCCACCGCACCTGAAATTACTCAAAACAATGATTGGGCGTTTCGCGTTATTCCAGATAACAAGCTACAAGGGCGTTTCGTAGCCGATTACATTGCCAGTTTGGCCAAAGACAAAGTTGTAATGATTTTTAGCAACGATAAATTTGGCGTATCCCTGGCCGATGCATTTTTAGCTCGCACCGACCTGTTTGGTATAGAAACTAAACCCTTTATGGTTGAACCAAGCAGTAACATTGAGAAACAGGCCCACAAAATAAGCCGAGAAATTAGTCAATTTGGCCATACCGGCGCGGTGTTTTTAGCGGTAGGCGATGTTCAAGGTGAAGTATTAGTTAGCCAACTAAAACATCAACATCCTAACTGGACGTTTATTGGTAGCTCATCAATCGGTAAACAGAGTTTTCCAGAGCGGTTTAAACAGCGTAGCCAAGAGCAAGAAGTGTCTGGTTACTTCACTAATGGCATGTTAGCGGTTAGCCCCATGTTGTTTGATGTGGCCAGTGAATCTACTCAGTTGTTTTATCGCAATTTTCATCAAGATTTTGGGTATGAACCCAGCGGTGTGTCTGCAGCGTATTTTGACGCGACTACTATCGCCTCTGCAGCCTTAAGCGCAGCCATTGTTGATGTTGGCGGAACAGAGCTGTTTAGCCAAAAGAGCATATCAAGCCAACGTGCAGCGGTAAAAAATAAACTGGCAAGTTTTAACTCTCAAAGCGCGTCTGTACGGGGGCTAACTCATTCCTTGTATTTTGACCATCAAGGAAATGTTCAGCGCCCCATGCAAGTAGGACTATTTAGTGGTGGGGCGTTTGTATCAGCGCCACTGCAGTTGCAAATTTCTCCCGAAAGTCAGCTCAGCACTCGCCGAACCGATGTGGTGTATACCGGAGTAGAGATGCAAAGCATTAATCAGTTCTCTACGCTAGACATGACTTTTCAGGCGAAATTTAAAATCTGGTTTAGAAATACTCCTGGTGTTAAAGCTGAAGACATCGTATTTCTAAATTCCGTGGGTGAGCTGGAGCTGTCTAAACCTATAGAATCTTCGTACACCAGTTTAAGTACTTACCAACTCTATCAAGTTGAAGGAACGTTTATTGCCGATGCAAAACCTGGCAGAGCAGCTTTTGGTGAGTATCAATTAGGAGTGAGCTTTCGCCACAAAACGCTGCCTAGAAGCGAACTCATTTATGTTTCAGATATTGTTGGCTTAGGCCAAACAAGCCTTCACAAAAACGTGAAAAACCAGCACAAGGTTCAATTCGATAATAGCCAATGGCGTCAAAAAGCATCACTGTCATTTCAAGATACCCTGCGTAAGCGAAGCTTGGGAGATCCAAAGTATCTGCACTCAGACAGACAAGCTGTGGAGTTTTCTCGATTTAACTCGGTAACGCCAGTTTATGAAAACGCCCTTAGCCTGCGCGGACGTATTCCTGCCCAATGGCAGCAAATCATCTTTTATACCAGTGTACTAGCATGGTTGTTATACGCTCTAGTACTTGATTTTAAGATACTTGGTCAGTTGTCGAGAGCCTACGGCTTGGGCAATAAGCTACTTTACGCCTTATTTATCGCCTCGGCAGAACCGCTATTTTTAGATTGGTTGGCACAGGCTTATCCAAATACTAATCAATTATTTGCTAGCAACTGTTTTGATGTGCTGTGGTGGCTATTGTTCGCCTCAACTTTAGCGTTGTTAGTGGATGTATTGTTGTGGGATCCCATCGAGCGACGCAGTGGCCGCCAAGTGCCAAAAATTATGCGCCACTTTACACGAGGCATTACCTATATAGGTGCTGTATTTGCGATTTTGTCCTTCGTATATCAACGAGAGCTCACCAGCTTGTTGGCGACCTCTGGTTTGGTGGCAATGATTCTCGGTTTGGCATTGCAGTCAAACCTGGTGAATATATTTTCTGGGATTGCGATTAGTTTAGAGAAGCCGTTTAAGTTAGGAGATTGGATTAGCCTTGGTAGCTCTGGTGGGCCAATAGTGGGCGAAGTAATTGACATGAATTGGCGAACCACCAAAGTGAAAACAGCCGACAATACTTTGTATTCTATTCCAAATAATACCTTGGCAAATGCGAATTTAAACAATGTGAGTAGTAGTGGCCAAATTGTAACTGGTGGTTTTTCAATGTCGGTGAGTAAAGAGATTGAACCTCTTAACGTAATCCCTAAGATCGAAGCCGCTTTAATCGCCATTGATGCGGTAAAACGTGTCTATACCGATGTATCTAATATTGGCTTTGACACGGTTGATTACCAAATGAAATTGGTACATGGGGTAGACGACACCGCGCAAACGACCGACTTAGTGTGGCAAGCAATTTGGCGATTAGACAGTGAGCTAAAGAAAGAGTTAAGCGGCAACTCACTGCTTATCGATAATCAAACCGCTGAACAAGGCTAAGCTGATTGTACTTAAACAGGCTAGCTTGCTAAAGTAACTCGCCTGTTTAATTAGGAGTTTCGTCGTGCAATTACATATTACCAATGGCGACTCTGTTGGCGACATGCTTGCTGAGTTATCATTACTTGATGGCCAAGTGCTTTGCTGGCGAGATGTCCTTCACGATGGTCCTATCATCGCTGCTGAAGGTGAAACTCACCTTCAGGCTCGAGCTGATTTCATTTATCAGACTATGTTGTTAGACAGTCCATTTCCTCTAACAGAACTGACTAAAAATCAGATCTTGGAAAGCTTTCAACAGCGCCAGCAAGTATTAGATAAACTCGATAGTTTTAGCGAGATAGTGCTGTGGTTTGAGCATGATCTCTACGATCAGTTGCAGTTGGTTGAATGCCTGTATCACCTGGCTAAGTCGCCGTCACTTATAGATAAAACGCAATTGATCTGTATTGGAGAACACCCAGATACTCGCTACTTTCATGGTTTGGGTAATCTCAATATTGCCCAGTTGGAAGCGCTATATCCTCAGCGCACTGCATTAACCAAGGCGCAATTAAATTTGGGTAAACGGGTTTGGCTCGCAATCACCGAGCAATCCCCTCATGGTATTACAAATCTTTTGAATGAAGATCTAAGATGTTTGCCGTTTATGGAAGAAGCATTGCTGCGTTTTGGCAAAGAGTATCCTTCTAGCTTAACCGGCTTAACCTTGACTCAACGCTATATTTTGCAATCGTTAGCCTCGCCATTCGCTGAGTTACCAATATTACTGGCTAACTTTGAAAGCAGTGAAAGCGAAAAACTAAAAGCTAGCCAGGTAGAAACCACTACGCCGAGCGCAGCTGAGCGATACCAACAAGTTATGGCTAACCCTGATATTGGCTTAGCACGTTTGTTTGTTAATGTTCAAACTTTAGAAAAGGCCACGTTCTTAGGGGATACTTGGTTGTGCAAAGACATTTTGTATCTCGCTAACTTGCAACCTGCATTCCTTACTATCGTTAACGCTAATTCGTCTCGATGGGATAATCATTCAAGTTATAAAATTACCGATGCAGGTAAACAAGCTTTAGCGGGTAAGCGGACTGTGCCTGCGGAGCAAATAGGCGAGATTTGGCGGGGAGGGGTAGCGATAAACCCGGCTAATAATTGGCGCTGGAATGACCATAAAAATTGTTTTGAGAAGATTCAAATACTCTGAATAAAAAAGCCTGATTAATATCAGGCTTTTTTATGGGTCTAGTAAGCTTGTTGTTTGCAATCGCTAGCGAGAGTTTCGCCATCGATAGATTTAGCGTTTTGGTCAAAACAGCGCGGTAATGGCCAGCTAGGTTTACTAACAATTAAGCCTTGGTTCTCGTCACACGCTTCACCATTTTCGCTTATACACCAAGAGCTAGGTTCTGGTGTAGGCACTTTATTTTGGGAATGACGATACTTAGACACCGCTTGATAAACCACGCGCCGAGCCTTGTTTAAACTGCTTAAAGGTTCCCAGCCTTCTACTGCACGCCAAGGGTTCATAGAAATGTTTTCACAAAACTGTTGCTGCTGATCCGAGTATAAATACTGCGGAGGAATATTGATGGTGGCTACAGTGATAAACGGTGAGGCCTTTTCAGACCAAATGGCGGTGGCATCATCTACTGGCATGTAATGGCCAGGTACTTTCTCTTGAAGCATAAATTCAAAACAAGCTCCGCCGCTGGCCAGTTGAGTCTCTAACTGTTTACTTAAATAATCAGGATTCGATTTATCTACTTTGTTAGGGAAACTCATGCCAGAGCAGGGTTTAGTCGAGAATTTAATAGTGCTCTTACCGAGTTGGTAGGGCAGCATCGAGAAATATTGTGCATTCAGTGGGGTATCAATCACTGATGAAACCGTCTGAATGGCGCGATAAAATTGCTTAGGGTGTAAGCGTGGCGGAAAGAAACTAATAAACCACTTGGTTCTTTCAAACTTAGCCAAATACAACATGTCATCAGCATAATCAAAGATGTTTCGATTAAAGAACGCAGGGGTATTGGTCATGATGAAATCTTGGTTGTGACTTTCGCCTAGCTCTGGAGCAATGGCTTTGCCGGGCACGCCCATCACCTTAACCGCCATGCCTCGCGCATCGCCTTTACTATCGGCTTGCACTAACATGTCTCCGTTAGAAAATCGGATCCATGCTTGGTACTGCTTATCAGCGTCGGCAAACATACCGGCTTTAAAGCGCTCTGGTATATCTGGGTTGATTGAGAAAGTGGCTCGAGCACAACCGGTTGCTTTTGCATGAGCATCACGACGGTAGGGCAAGCCGTTATATTGCTCAGCACGTTTAGAGATTTCTCTCGCTGAGTTAATCGCCGACATTATTGCTTCTTGCTCGGGCTTGGTAATGCCCATTTCTTGGTACAAATCAGTCGCCGTTGCGCTGTTTAATCCAATAGCCAGTAAGCTCGCTGCAATTGTGCACTGAATGATAGGAGTCTTTTTCATCTTAATGCACCTTCACTGGGTTGTTTTTAGCAGCACTGAAACTGTCTAAACAGGCTTGCTGTTCTGACGCAAAAGTGGGCGCTTGTGTATAAGCTGACCAATCTAAAGGATCGCCGCCTAAGCGTTGAGTAAAGTCTGGATTACCCATCACTTTTAAGTATTCAAGAATGGCTGCTCGTTCTTCTACGCTGAGTAAGCGACCGATGCGACCGGGCATATCTACGTCGGTAAATAGGTGACCGTGATTACTGTTGCCCTTAATGTTGGTGTCGTGTTTAAAACTGCCAGGGCGTTTATCTGTGACAAAACCTAAACGCTGAGGGTTATATTCTCTATCCCCCACATAAAACTGTTTAGGGCGCTCTCTAAGTGGCGAGAGTAGGTCATACAAAGTCGGCACAGAACCGTTATGTAAGAATGGCGGAGTTGCCCATACGCCATGCAATGGGCGCGGTTTGTAGGCGCGCATATTAGCAATACGGAAAGGCACGTTTAAACCGTCGTAATCAGCCACTAGTTCTTTGCTTATACCATTATCTTGATACAGTTTAGGCACAAGACGATTGAGCAAAATCTGCAAGCCATCACCCGCATTAACGGGCTCTGAACCAGGAATGATTTTGCTGCCATCGTAGCGGTGATCCATGTAATTGTCGGCCGCAGTAGGATCGGTGCCGATAACACTGGTTTTCACCCAAGGCATTGCCCAAATTACTTTACGCCAGTCTTCTCGTACAGCCTGTTGACCAATGAAAGTAACATCGCCATCCATATCCCATTGCCAGTTAACGTCTATTTGATTATCTGGGTTCTGTCCTGCCTTACTGGCGACTTTCCACTGGTAAGGTTCAACTTTATGCGGGCCATGGCAGAACTGACATTGATCTAAGAAAAGCTCTTTGCCGTGAGTCGCTTTATCGAGGTCAATATTGCCGAGAATATCTTCTGGCCAGCTAGGGGGCTCTAATGAACGCAGCGTACCTTCAATACAATGCATACCTGCTAAATCGATGACCGATTCACCAAATTCCTCTGTTGTGAGCAGTTCACCTTCATCATTTACTAGCTTAATTGGCGCTAACACTCCGAGACTCTCGCCTACGTTGCGCGCCATCGCTTGGTTAGTAAAGCCGGTGTATTGCACCCAATCAAAGCGCCAAATGTCCCAAAGGAAGGGGTAACTTACCGGGGCGTTTGCTACACGGTAGTTACTCGGCTCATCTAAGTCGTAACCAAACACAACGTTTGCAATACGTCCAACTGCATCGGTTCGGCCTCGGCCTTCTTCAGTTGGGTAATATTTAGAGGCTCCAGCACCAGTAACAAACTGCTTAATGTTGCCTAAGAAGCCCCAAATCTGTTTGCGTAGTTGTTTTCGTAGTTCTGGGTCTTGGCCAACGACTCTGTCAGCAAAGCGATTCCATTTAACCGGATTAATATAAGTGGCTACCACCGAGGCTGCTAAGGTTGTAATGAATTCGCCGCGTTTCGCATTTGAGATACTTTGAACTGCCTGTCCGCCATCAACTCGCAAGGCATTGCCTTTATAATGAAGCTCGCCGGTATGGCACATCGCACAGCTAAGATCTAAGCGCTCTTTACCCGATTTAGGGTCAATATGGCGACCTAAACCAACCGGCAAATTACCCGGATTTAGCGTAGTGGCCTGTTGCCCTGGAGATACAATAAAGCCCCAGCCACGCATGTTGTCTGGGCTTGTCAGTAAATCTTTAGATAAAGGCAACTCTAAGTTAACGAACCAGTCGTATTCTAAACCTAATAGTTCGGTGCCTTGGGGGGTGTAGTAGTAACGTTCGCGCTGCTCATCGCTCCAGCCTTTATTGAGGTAATGAACCTGATTTACCGTTTCTAAGGTTAAATTAGGTTTGAGAAAGGCTTTTAAAGAGAAATAGCCAGCGAGCACAATAGCAATGCTTAGAAAAGAATAACGTAACCATCGTGGGCCAAGCGCTAACCAAACTTGCCATAGGGCTTTTAGTAATCCCGATACCCAACGTATTATCGCCATGATCCCTTTAATGATGAGCTTAAAAGGAAAGGCCACAATTTTTAACACGAGCAAAAATAGCCCAGAGAGGAGCTGTAGTAGCATAGTTTCAAATCCATTTGTAATAATGCAAGCGGCCTGCATAGATGCAGGCCGATATGTTGTACAAATGTTATATTCTTTTAGTGCCAATTGCACTTAACTATTACTAAAACAAAGAATAGTTACTATTAAACGACCTAAATCAGAGACACCGCTTCCCATTGTTTCAGCAATGTTGAATGAATAAGTTACGAACTGGTTAATTTTTTACTCATATAGTAGGCAAATAACGCGGATCTCCATAGATGACTTATCAAAAAGTAACTATCACTTTGGAACATAATTCAGTGTCCAAAAATCTGTTTGTGCATCGTTGTCTTTTCATTATATTGAACAGACCAGTTTAATCTTTCATCTATTGAGATTAAGATTATTAAAAAGCTAAAGCATTTATGTTAATTTGATTTTGTAGTTAATTGAGCTGCAATTTTCGTTAAAATATGGATGTGATATGAAATTTAGATTTATAGCAATGGCATTTCTGGCATTTACCCTAACTGCCTGTACTAGTTCTACATCGGTAGTATCTTCAGGAAACTTTGAGGGTTTAAGTAACGCAGAAGCTGAGAAAGGAACAATATTCGTTTACCGAGACAGTTCTTTTGCGGGTGCAGCTAATCAATACGACGTCATGCTAAATGGAGAGTTAGTCGGCTCTTTACCTAATGGTTCTTTTTTTAGTTTAGAACTTGCTCCAAGTGAAAACAAAATAGAGCCAAAAACCTTAACTTCAACAGGTTTTGGCAAGGGGACCGAGCTAAGTATTGAGAAAGGTACAGTACAATGCCTAAAATTAACGCTTAACTTTTGTTTATCCTGCAAAAGCGCTGATATAGATTTAGTAGAACAGCCACAATGTGAAGCTGAGATTAAATCACTGTCAAAAGTTAGCTTACGATAAGGATGACTCAAATATAAGTTAGTGCAGGCATTGTTGGTTGTTACATTATGTTAATGTTTGCTGACAAAGCCTGCTTTATACAGATTTACTGGCTAGCACTCGATAATGTTTACTGCTAAGCCACCGCGCGCGGTTTCTTTATATTTACTCTTCATATCACATCCTGTTTCCCACATAGTTTTGATGGCTTTATCAAGCGAGACCTTGTGTTCGCCGCTACCGCGCAGAGCAAGACGAGCAGCATTGATAGCTTTTAGCGCCCCCATGGCATTACGTTCGATACAAGGAACCTGTACTAAACCGCCGATTGGATCGCAGGTTAGGCCCAAGTTATGCTCTATGCCAATTTCAGCGGCGTTTTCTATTTGCTCAGGATTACCGCCAAACATGGCAACCAAGCCTGCGGCAGCCATTGAACAAGCAACACCCACCTCACCTTGGCAGCCCACCTCAGCGCCAGAGATAGATGCGTTGGTTTTATAAAGAGAGCCAATGGCGGTCGCAGTTAAGAAAAACTGATTAATCGCGTCTTGGTCGAGTTCTTGTACAAAGTTGTGATAGTAGTGCAACACCGCAGGAATGATTCCTGCTGCGCCATTAGTGGGGGCGGTAACTACTCGGCCGCCACCGGCGTTCTCTTCACTCACCGCTAGGGCATACAAGTTTACCCAGTCCATTACGTTTAAAGGGTCTGAACTTAAGTTTTGTTGGGAGGCCAGTTGGCGCTTCAAGCTTGGAGCTCGACGTGCGAGTTTTAAACCGCCAGGTAAAATACCTTCTTCACTTATGCCTCGTGCTACACACGCTTGCATAGTGTTCCAAATTTGCAGGGTATATTGGCTAATGGTGCGAGTAGAGCAGTGAACTTGCTCGTTGGCTGACACTACCGCCGCAATACTTTTGCCGCTTTCTTTGCAGCGAACTAGCAGTGACTCGGCGCTATCAAAGGGGTAGGGATAATTGTGCTGCTCAGCGCTATTCGATTCGCCTTCTTCAATAATGTAGCCCCCACCAATAGAATAGTAAGTTGCAGTTACGGCTTTTCCGTTATCTAAATGCGCATGAAAACTTAGGGCGTTACTGTGTGCTGGCAAGTGTTTACGGCGGTGAAAAACAATGGCGCCGCTGTTACCAAAATTAACCAGTTTCTTACCAAGCAAATTAAGCTCTTCAGATTGTTCAACTTGCTGAAGCAAAGCATCTACTTTATCAACGTCTATGGCTTCTGGGGATTCACCCATTAAGCCCAAAATTACTGCTTTGCCTGTACCGTGACCTTTGCCAGTTGCGCCTAAGGAGCCAAATAGTTCTACTTTAAGATAATCTACGCGGGCTAGCTCTTGTTGAGTTTCTAAACGCTCAGCAAACAGTTTTGCGGCTTTCATTGGGCCAACGGTGTGTGAACTAGAAGGACCAATCCCAATGGAAAAAAGGTCAAATAAACTTACCATTTCTAATCCTACTGCTAAGGCATGAATGTGATTAAGATGTTAATTCTGAGATTATAAGTATATTCAGTTATCTGCAACATTGAATGGCAAAATCACGCAATATTTTAGCGGTAGCTCCCCAAATTACGTGTTTATCTACTTTTATAAAATAAACCTGCTCTTTATGGCCATTTCGCGTAAAGCGGTAGCTGTGGTAGTTAGTTAACTGCAGAAATGGGCGTAGCGGTAATACCATTACTTGGGCTACTTCATCTTGGTTCAGCTTAAACAATAACTGTTCTGATGTGGTGGCTATAAAAGGGCGTACTGCAAAATTGCTCACTGTGGTTTGCCGTGGTAACTGACCATGCAAGGTGAATACGTGCGCGGGAATACCAATTTCTTCTTCGGTTTCCCTTAATGCTGTATGAGCGAGGTTTATGTCTTCGGGATCTTGTTTGCCGCCAGGCAAACTTATTTGAGAGGGGTGGTGGCGTAAGTGTGCGCTGCGCTCGGTAAGCACAATCCGATCTTCTTCTCCTTGTTGGGAGATAATTGGTAACAACACGGCGGCAGCATGTTTTGCGCTTCGTTGGCTATCGGTATTGGCAAGTTGAAGTAGAAACCGCTGTAAATAATGTTGCATAACAGGCATTGGTGATAACTTCTCCTATTGGCTTAGAACAGTGTTACTCCAATACTGGTAAGATACGACTGAGTTTGTCAAAGCTCTCTTGGTATTCACTGTCTACATTTGAGTCTACCACCACTCCGCCACCAGCCCAGCAGTATATCTTTTGATTTTCGCAAACGAGGGTGCGAATAGTGATGTTAGTATCCATATCGCCGTTGGCTGATATATAACCAATCGCCCCACAGTAGGCATTTCGTCGATTAGCTTCCAGCTCTTCAATGATTTGCATCGCCCGTATTTTTGGCGCGCCAGTAATAGAGCCACCCGGGAAACAAGCTGCTAACAGCTGCTCTGCTGAATATTGCTCCGCTAACTCTGCACGAATAGTACTAACCAAGTGATGAACCGCAGGAAAAGACTCTATGTCGAATAGTTTGGGAACAGATACGCTACCGGGTTTTGCTACGCGACCTATGTCGTTGCGCAACAAATCCACAATCATTAGGTTTTCTGCTTGGTCTTTCTCTGCGGCCTTTAACTCATCGGCAAGTTGCTTATCTAGAATGAGATCGCTACTTCGAGGCCGTGTTCCTTTAATTGGCTTGGTTTCTATTTGACCTTGCTTAAGGCTAATAAATCGCTCCGGGGAAACACTTAATACACAACTTTGTGGAAGTCGCAAAAAAGCTGAGAACGGGGCTTGATTAGCCGCAATGAGACGTTGATAAGCATCTAACTCGCTGCCTTGATAACTGGCTTCAAAACGTTGAGTCAAATTGATTTGATAACAATCGCCACTGAGCAAATAACGCTGCACTTGCGCAAACTTAGCTTGGTACTCAGCTTGGCTTGTATTACTGCGCCATGAACTGCTTAAGTTAAAAGCTGGTGTTTCTTGGCAGGTTTGAATACTTAACCACAAAGCACGTTCTTCTAAGCGCGCTTCTGCTTGTATTTGATCGCCAAGATCATGCCATTGAATGAGTGTAGTCTGTTGTTTTTCATGGTCAAAGATAAGAGCCCAGTCATAAAAACCAACGGCCATATCTGGGGTATTAAGATCTTGAGCGATTTGCTCAGGAAGCGTTTCCAAACTGCGGCCTAAATCGTAAGACCACAAGCCCATTGCGCCACCAACAAAAGGAAATTCTGTGTCGTTTGTTTGCGCATTGGGAAACAGTTGTTCTCGCAGCTCTTCTAATAATTCAAAGGGGGCTTTTGTACTTTGATAGTGTTGCTCGCCGAGGCTTACCTGTGAAACGCCTGCTTGATAAGCAATAGTGGCGATAGGATCGGCCACTAGAATATCGAAATGGTTATTCTCATGAGAATCTGCAGCCGATTGTAAAAAGCAGCACCATTGTTGTTGGGCGAGTTGCTCAAACACGATTTTTGGCTGAATAGGAAAAGTTTTACTAACAATCATATAGGCAGTTTAAGGTGACCGTTCACTAAAGGGTTTGTTGATGTAGAGAAAATGTAAAAACTTAGCTTAAGGTTATAGCAGGCTTAATGGCGCAAGGGTATCATAGGCGATGAAGGATAACGACTATAACCCTAACAGCCTTATAAGCAGCCTAAATAAAAGCTGTTGAAAATAAAGGCAATAATAAGGAAACGTGGAGACTTTATGACCATCATCCGTAAACAGGACTTCATTGACAGTGTTGCTGAATCACTGCAATTCATTTCGTACTACCATCCCATCGATTTTGTTACAGCCATGGCCGAAGCTTATGAAAAAGAGCAAAGCGTTGCTGCTAAAGACGCCATTGCTCAAATTCTTATTAACTCTCGTATGTGTGCTCAAGGCTTACGACCGATCTGCCAAGATACTGGCATTATTACCGCGTTTGTAAAAGTAGGCATGAATGTACAGTGGGAAAGCGATTTAACGGTTCAAGAAATGGTGGATGAAGGCGTTCGTCGCGCGTATACCAACCCAGACAATCCTTTACGTGCGTCGATTGTTGCCGACCCTAATGGCGCGCGTAAAAACACCAAAGACAATACCCCAGCAGTGGTTCACATAGATTTGGTAGCTGGTGATAAAGTAGAGATTATGGTGGCTGCGAAGGGTGGTGGTAGCGAAAACAAATCGAAGATGGTGATGTTAAATCCTTCTGATTCGGTGGCTGAATGGGTGCTTAAAACACTACCTACTATGGGCGCAGGCTGGTGTCCGCCTGGTATGGTTGGTATCGGTATTGGCGGTACGGCTGAGAAAGCCGCTGTGATGGCGAAAGAATCGCTAATGGATCCGGTAGACATTCAAGATTTAATCGCAAAAGGCGCAGAGAATGCAGACGAAGAACTGCGTTTAGAATTAATGGATGGCATTAATAAACTGGGCATTGGTGCTCAAGGTTTAGGCGGCCTAACCACAGTATTAGACGTTAAAGTTAAATCTTGCCCAACACACGCTGCGTCTAAGCCTGTGGTGATGATCCCTAACTGTGCGGCAACTCGCCATGCACATTTCCACTTAGATGGCAGTGGCCCAGCAGTGCTTACCCCTCCTAAGTTAGAAGACTGGCCTGAAATTACTTGGGATGTTGGCGACAACGTGCGTCGGGTAGACGTAAACACAGTAACTAAGGAAGATATCGCTAGTTGGAAGATGGGTGAAACGGTATTGCTAAACGGCAAAATCTTAACTGGCCGCGATGCCGCCCATAAACGCATCAAAGAGTATTTGGAGCAGGGTAAACCATTCCCTAACGGGGTTGATTTCAACGGTCGCTTTATTTACTACGTTGGTCCTGTCGATGCGGTGGGTGACGAAGCGGTAGGACCAGCGGGCCCTACAACTTCCACTCGTATGGATAAGTTTACCGACATGATGTTAGAAGAAGCGGGCTTGTTAGGCATGATTGGTAAAGCTGAACGTGGCCCTGCTACTGTAGACGCGATTGCTAAACATCAATCGGTGTATTTAATGGCGGTAGGTGGCGCAGCTTACTTAGTGTCTAAGGCCATTAAAAAAGCAAAAGTAGTCGCCTTTGAAGACCTAGGTATGGAAGCTATTTACGAGTTTGAAGTTGAAGATATGCCGGTGACTGTGGCAGTTGATTCAGATGGAAACTCTGCTCACCAACAAGGTCCGGCCATTTGGAAAGCTAAGATTGAAGAGTTAGATGCAAAACTAAGCCAATAAACCCGCTTAGTTTTGCAAGGTAAAGCAGCTTAGGCTGCTTTTTTTTGTGCCATTTTTTTGTTTAATAAGTAATCGGCAGAGAAGGGGCCCGCTCCCCAGATTACGTTGATAAGAATCATTAAACCCCAAAGCTGGTGGTCGTAAAAACCGCCTGGCCACAATACTGGGTAAGACACCACCGCAATGATGTTAAAGAAGAATAATTTGAGGGCGAAAATACGAGTAAATAAGCCCAGCACCAAAAATATGGGCAGTATTAATTCTGCCGCAGTGCCCAAATAAGCCGCTAGCTCCCAAGGCAAAATAGGCACTTGGTATTCTTCTTCAAACAAATAGAGGGTGGAATCCCAGCTGCTAAATTTTAAGTAACCTGAGCGAAAGAATACGATAGCGACCCATATTCGAGTAAAAGTGAGTAATAAGGGAATAAGTACCGCTTGCATTAATGCTACGGCTTTTAAATAAAGGTTATAAATTGGCATCATGGGACTCTCCTATCGGCGATGCAAAACTAAAATGGGATATACACTGATGTTGAATTGCGTCGCCTAGCAAAGGTTCTAACTCTGCGAGGCAATCAGCCGGTAGCTGTCCAAGAGGCAGGCCTTGTTGGCTATGTTTGAGAAACGCAAAAGCAGTTGCTGAAACCTGTTCTATTTGCACTTCAAAATTGGCTTGTTTCGTTAGTAAAATATGATCGTGTTGTTCTAGCTCTACCTGTTCAACTTGGTCATGTTTCACCATTTGGTAGATGGTAAAGAGAGGGAATTCGCTAGAGAGTAAAGATTGATGAGGCGCTAGGTGCAATACTGTGTTGCCCAATTGCTCAGCCGTAATGCTTTGCAATTCGGCTATTGAGAATGTTGATGTGGGTATTGCTTGCCCAGCAGTTTGTTCGATATACCAATCTAACAAAGCAATATCAGGTAAGTAAGGCAATGCGTTTAGTGCTTCTTGAGCTTGTAAAAACGTGTTAAAACCTTCTCCAAACAAGTTTAGATCACCTTGGTTATGACCGTATTGCAAAACAAAGGCTTTAGCACAGTGTTTAAAGTAATCCTCACCTACCAGTTTTTCAACGGTTGGGTAGGTGGCGCTTAAAGCCTCGCTCAAACTCAACACATAGTTGTTTTGATAAATTTGAATAGATTCTTCGGCACTTAAGGCATTGGACGCCAGATCGTTACCTAACAGATTGTTTTCGCGGTTTAACGACTCGGCGAAGCGTGATTGTAATTGTTTAAGCACAATTCACCTCGTTAAGGCTTTGGTCGATACCTTTAGCGGTATTTACTTCATTTACTAATACGCTAAGCTCGGGAAAATCGCTGTCCCATTCAATAAGGGTAGGGATTGTGTTAGCAAAGTGCTGTTGAAAATAACGATAAAGTTGCCATACCTCTTGATGTACTTTTTGGTTATGACTATCAATGAGTACGGTTCTATCGCCAATAACTTTTGGCGTAAATCCAGCTAAATGAATTTCTTTTACCGCGTTAATATTTAACTGTTCAAAGTAAGCCTTAGTGTCCCACGCTAGGTTGTGCCCGCTAACATAAACGTTGTTAATGTCTAACAACAAACCGCAACCAGTAGCTTGTACTAATTGGTTCAAAAACTCAGGTTCATGAATATGACTTTCGTGGTAAGCCAAATATGCTGACGGATTCTCAATCAATAGCTGCCTACCCAAAAAGTCTTGAGCTTGATTAACTCGACTAATAAACAACGCTAAGCATTCTTCGGTGTAGGGGAGCGGTAACAGGTCGTTATAATAACGCCCATTAACACTGCTCCAGCTTAAATGTTCAGAAACGATAAAAGGATTAACATCATCGATTAATGCTTTTAGCTTTTCTAAATGGTGTTGGTTTAATGGATCGGTAGAGCCTAACGATAGACCAACGCCATGCACACTAATCGGGCTATGCTCAGCAATACGTTTGAGCAGATGATAATCGTAAGAGTGCGGGTTGAAGTAGTTTTCAGCATGGACTTCTAACCAATCAATATCTTGATTTTTGCTTAAAAGTTGCTCTGCATACGCCGAGCGTAAACCTAGGCCATATTGTTTTTTCATCATAGGGTATCGTTTAAAACAGAAGAGGAGGGAGGTGCTGCCAAACTAACCTAAGTTAGTTTGGCAGGGGAACAAATTAGCTAGACTCTTTGCTGCTTCCAGCTAATTTGTCACATAAACCTTTTGGTAACACTACAAATGCATCTGATTGGTTGTCAGACGTTGCAGTACCGGCACATGAACTGGTTTTAGTGGCACAGTCGTTTTTACCTGCTTTGGCTACTCCGTAGCATTTCTCTTTACCGGCCGCAACGGCAGGTGTAGCGGTAAGAGTACCCAATGCGATTAAACCAGTTACTGCTGTTGCGATTGCGATATTTGAAGTTTTCATAAGATTTCCTTTATCAGTAGTTGTTGCGCTTGTTACAACTTGTTTACTTAGTTGTAGCTAATGAAACCGTATTACTAAAGGAAAAATTTCACGCCATTTATAAAAAACTGACAATTAATATTTATTTAGTTGCTGTATTTATTCGTAAAAAATTGCTTAAGCCCAGTAATGGTGTGGGCTTTCACTATATTAATAAGAAGCCAATATTTTTTATGATTTGTCTCCCAGCTTTTTGTTGAGTGTGCAGTTGCTACCGAAAATTATTCAATTTTCAAGCCGCGCAACGTTACATATTTGTAATTAGTGATGAGACCATAAGAGCGCTCACCCGGTGTAAAAGAGGTGGTTCTAAATAAAGATGAATCTTTATAGGTATAACCGGTCTTAACTTGGTGAAAAAAGGCTGAACTACTCATTGATGCTAAGCCGCTGAAAGGAAATGATTAACCACCCGAAAATGTAACAATAATCGTGCTTTTTAGTTTCATTTAGTTAATCATGTCAACATACAAGCTTTATAGGTTTAATTCATGAAAAAAGTTCTTTTATTTAGTGCGGTAGCAGTGTTGATCAATGGTTGTGTTCCTGTTCCTGATGATAGCCAAGCGCAGCGCAGTGGGCAGCAATACCGAGACACCATTATTGTTAACTCTGAGCCTGGATTTTCCCTAAGCAAAAACCAAACTGTTTGCAGCCACCCTTTACTAGAAGAAGCCTTACGTAACCCTCAGCGATCTGATGTTCAAGCCTATGACAAAATACACGTGGCGCTAGAACAAAAATTTACCAGCCTAGGCATAAACTACCAAACCACTGCCAACCAAGACTGTGATTATTGGATGGCTTTTGCGTTGCCGACTAGCCAAAAACTAAGTGATGAACAGTTAATGACCTTGTTTGGTGTATCGCCGGGTTTAGCTGATGACGGTAATGACCAGTTTCAGCGTGCGACGTTAATGATGAGTTTGTATACCGCTCAATCTAATTACCAAATGTGGCAAGTGAGTTTGCAGGCGTTTGCTGAAGTTGAAGAGGATGAGATGGGGCGTCGAAAAATTGCGCTTAAGCCTGAAGGCGTGGACTACGCAATCAATCGCGTATTTACCTATTTAGAGATAAAAGACAGCGAGTAAACCGCAGACAAAAAAAAGCCCAGCTACAGGGGGCGCTGGGCGTTCAATTTAAGTATTTAATTGCAGTGGCATAGATTAAGACCCGGCGTTTCAAATATAGTTTCAAATTATTTGATTTTTTTCTTAAAAAAATACAAGTCCAGTTCTCGTTTTTAGTTTCACTCTTAAATTATCCACTGTGAATGATTGACATCTGCAGACCTTAAACGTAGATTTTAAACAGGTGTTTTATTTTTAAGGTGTCATAGTGAGACAAGGAACTAAAAGTAAGATCCTCGATGCGGCTGAACGCTTGTTCGCTGAACGGGGTTTTGCCGATACCTCATTGAGGTTAATTACTTCCCATGCTGAGGTGAATCTAGCTTCGGTAAATTATCATTTCGGTTCGAAAAAAGAACTTATTCAAGCAGTGTTGATGCGTTATCTCGAGCAGTTTATGCCTTTAGTAGATAAAGCAATGCAAGAACATATAGAAAGCGCTACGCCCCCCAATCTCGATCAAGTTTTTTCTTCATTCATCGATCCATTACTAGAAATGAACCAAGTGAAGAAACACGGTACCGCCATGTTCCTACTATTATTAGGACGAGGCTATACCGATAGCCAAGGGCACTTGCGTAAGTTTATTACTCATCATTTCGGCGAAGTATTAAGCCGCTTTCAAGATGCAGTTAGGCTGGCTTACCCAGAGCTTTCTGATAGCGACATATTTTGGCGTTTGCACTTTACCCTAGGCACGGTGGTATTCACCATGGCGTCGAGTACAGCATTAAAAGAAATTGCCAGCGCAGATTTTAACGAAGAATTGAACACAGAAGGTTTGATTCGAAAAGTAATCCCCTATCTGGCTGCCGGTGTCGGTGCGCCAACCTAAACAATAAAAACTATAAAAGTACGTGAAATAAGGAAGAGCCATGACTATTTTGTTGATGTTAGTAACTGCCCTGGTAGTGCTTTTGTGCATACCAGATACGCGCAAAAAACTGGTGACTAGACCGGCATTTAAAGTATTTAAAAAGATCTTACCGCCACTTTCTCAAACCGAGAAAGAAGCGATGGAGGCTGGCTCGGTATGGTGGGACGGCGAATTGTTTGGCGGTAAGCCAGACTGGAACAAACTGCACAGTTACCCAAAGGCAACGCTTAGCAAAGATGAACAGGCCTTTATGGATGTTCAGGTTGCTACTTTATTAGATATGCTTGATGATTTTGATATCGTGCAAAATCAACGCGACTTACCTAAGCAAGTATGGGACTACCTTAAAACCGAAGGTTTCTTCGCGCTAATTATTCCTAAAAGCTACGGCGGTAGAGAATTCTCTGCTATTGCAAACTCAACCATCGTAAGCACCATTGCTACACGTAGCCTTTCTGCTGCAGTAACCGTTATGGTACCTAACTCTTTAGGCCCCGGAGAGTTATTACTTCACTATGGTACTCAAGAACAAAAAGATCACTGGTTACCAGGTTTAGCCGATGGTACGCATGTACCGTGTTTTGCTCTTACAGGTCCTGAAGCGGGATCTGACGCTGGTGCCATTCCAGATAAAGGCATTATTTGTAAAGGTGAACATAACGGCGAAGAAGTAGTGGGTATTCGCTTAAACTGGAATAAACGCTATATTACCCTAGCGCCAGTAGCCAGCGTGCTTGGTTTGGCCTTTAAGCTATATGATCCAGAAGGATTAATTGGCGATAAAGAAGAACTTGGCATTACTTGTGCGCTAATTCCAACGGATCATCCCGGTGTTCGCACGGGTGATCGTCACTTCCCGTTAGGCCTAGCATTTATGAATGGTCCTACGTTTGGTGAAGAAGTATTTATTCCCCTAGATTGGATTATCGGTGGTGCAGATTACGCAGGCAAAGGCTGGCGTATGCTGGTTGAGTGTTTGTCTGCTGGTCGCGGGATTTCACTTCCTGCACTTGGCACCGCGGTTGGGCACATGAGCTCACGTACTACCAGTGCTTATGCGTATGTGCGTAAACAGTTTGGCTTATCTATTGGTCGCTTTGAAGGGGTAGAGGAAGCTCTCGCTCGTATCGGCGGAATGACCTACCAACTAGAGGCTGCTCGCCGCTTAACTGCCGGCGCCCTAGATCTAGACCAAAGCCCAGCAATTGTTACCGCAATTGCTAAATACCACATGACCGAAATGGCGCGTACTGTCTTAGATGACGCAATGGACATTCATTCTGGCCGTGCCATTCAACTTGGCGCAATGAACTATCTTGGCCATGCGTACAACGGCGTACCGGTGGCAATTACTGTTGAAGGGGCGAATATTCTTACTCGCAACTTAATGATCTTTGGACAAGGTGCCACTCGCTGTCACCCCTATGTGCTTAAAGAGCTACAGGCAGCCGCTAACCCAGATGAAGAAGCAGGTTTAGCCGAATTTGATAGCTTGTTATTGAAGCATATTGCTTTTGGTGCGGGTAACTTCGCGGGTAGCTTATTCCAAGGCTTAACCGGCGCTGCATTTAACTCAAGCCCTGTTTCTGGTGATACCGCTGTTTATTACCGCCAGCTAACTCGTATGAGCCGTGGTTTAGCGTTGTGTGCTGACATGTCTATGCTGATTTTAGGTGGAGATCTTAAACGTAAAGAGCGTATTTCTGCGCGCTTAGGCGATGTACTTAGTAACTTGTACTTAGCATCTGCAACCTTGAAACACTATGAAGACCAAGGTCGCCCTGCAGAAGATTTACCTTTTGTGAAATGGGCTGTAGAGCGTAACTTGCACGAAATTGGTATCGCCTTTGAAGGCTTCTTCCAAAACTTCTCAAACCGCGTAGTCGCTCGAGTGCTTAAAACTGTCGTGTTCCCATTTGGTAACCGTTTTAAACTTGCTGATGACCAAGTGGGTCACCAAATATGCGAAACGATGATGACGCCTGGAGCGGCTCGTGAACGCCTAAGTCATTTGTGTGTTACCAATGGTGGAGAAGGGGACGCGGTAGCGATTATCGAACAAGCCTTTTTGGCCATGTACAAAGTTCGTCCACTAGAGCGTAAGATTGCTAAGGCGCAAAAAGCCGGTCAATTACCGCGTAAAGTGGCCTTAGATGAAATTGTAGAAAAAGCATTAGCACAAGATGTGCTGACTCAAGAAGAAGCTACAAACCTACTTGAAGCAGATAAGCTACGTTATGCTGCTATTCAAGTGGATCACTTTGAACCTGGTGAATTAGAAGCTAAAAACGCACCGATTGAGTCGTCGGCTAATGTTGCCTAAGGCTAAACGTTAATCCTTAAACTCCGCAAAAAGGATGCTCAATGAGCATCCTTTTTTATTTGGTACATTGCTGGCTAAGCCAATCAAATGAGGTTGTGTGGTCTATTTCATTGAAACAGCATTACGCAGCTGCACTATAAAAACTTATCTTTGTAGTTAACTAAGCTTTTAAAAGAGGTGAGCGTGTTTAGTTACGCACAGTAGAGTATATAAGAGGTGTTATTTGAGCTACAAAAAAGCCAGCGTAAGCTGGCTTCTAGAATAGCGTTATAAACTTATAAAGACTTATCAGTTCGAGAATCTTTTAAGCTTTGTTTCACTTTACGTAGGTTTTCGCGAAACTTTTCACCGCGGCGTAAAGTAAAGCCTGTTGCAAGTACGTCAATTAAGGCCATTTGCGCAATACGAGATGCCATAGGCATATACACGTCTGTATCTTCTGGCACATCCATCGACAGCACTAAGTTACATTCTTTGGCTAATGGTGAGTCTTTACTGGTAATACCAATCACAGTTGAATCATTTTGCTGGGCAAGTACAGCAATATCAATCATCGCTTTAGTACGGCCAGTGTGAGAAATCAAAATGATTACATCTTCTTCAGTAGCCACAATGCAACTCATGCGCATCATTACTACATCATCAAAGTAGCTAACGGGTACGTTAAAGCGGAAGAATTTATTTAAGGCGTCTTGTGCAACCGAAGCAGAAGCACCTAAGCCAAAGAATGAAATCTTCTTAGCTTGGGTAAGTAAATCTACTGCTCGGTTAACCGCATTTGGGTCTAAACTGTTTTTTGCTGCTTCTAGGCTAGCCATTGACGATTCAAAGATTTTAGAGGTATAAGCCTCTGGACCATCTTCTTCATCAACATGACGGTTCACGTAGGGAGTACCGTTTGCCAAGCTTTGAGCTAGGTGCAGTTTAAAGTCTGGGAAGCCTTTAGTATCTAAACGACGACAAAAGCGGTTAACGGTAGGTTCGCTTACATCTGCCAACTTGGCCAGTGCTGCAATACTTGAATGGATCGCCGTTTGAGGGGAAGCGATAATAACTTCAGCAACCTTCCGTTCTGATTTACTGAAGTTCTCTAAATTTTTAGTTATTTTTTCAAGAGTATTCATAATATCCGTTATTTTTAGCGCATTTGTTATGTCGGCGTTGTCAAATGTAATAATTTTTCAACAGAATATATGTCATACAATTACATAGACAATTAGCTAAAACAAGCCGAATTATGAGCAATCATAGACCAGAGGGGGATTTTATAGTTTGAGCTATGTCTAAAATCTTTTAAAAGGCTTATACAATTGGTAATTTACTAACGAAATTCTAGTACAAAAGCGGTAAAATTCCACAACACAAATATACTAGAGCCATCTTAATGACTGTTTGTTAGGATGAGTAATGTTATTTTTCTTTTTTTTGAACTTGGTATGAAGGAAAACAAAATGGCCAGTTTTGGTTTAATTGCCGATGTAGGTGGTACAAATATTCGTTTAGCGCTAGTTGAGTTAAAAACAGGCGAAATTGGACGACTACAAAAATATTTGTGTGCAGATTACCCAAGCATTGCAGACGTGATTTCTCTCTACCTAAAAGAGCAGCAAGAAACTGTTACTCAAGCCTGTGTGGCAATTGCTTGTCCAACAGATAAAGATTGGATTGCCATGACTAACCATAGTTGGGCGTTCTCCAAGAAAGAAGTTCAAGAGCAACTAGGCTTTGAAAACTTTCATGTAATCAATGATTACACCGGTATCGCCATGTCTATTCCTACATTGACTGACGAGCAAAAAATTCAAATAGGCGGCGAGCCAGCTAAAAGTGGCAACCCAATTGCCGTTTATGGCCCAGGCACTGGTTTAGGTGTGGCTCACCTTATTCATCACGACAGCGAGTACCTATGTATTCCTGGCGAAGGCGGGCACGTAGAATTTGCGGCTAACGATGATAAAGAAGCCCACGTATTGAGCTTCTTACAAAAACGTTATGGCCACGTATCTGCAGAGCGTTTGTTATCTGGCCCTGGCTTGGTAAACATTTACGAAGGCTTAATGGACATGCATGGTAAAACAGCTGAAAGCTTTCAACCATCAGATGTTACCTCACGCGGTATAGACGGAAGCTGCCCAGTATGTGTTGAAGCGATGGAAGTATTTTGTCGTGCCTTGGGATCGTTTGGCGGTAATTTAGCGCTTAACATGTCTACCTTCGGCGGCGTTTACATTGCCGGTGGCATCATCACTCGTTTTATGGACTTCTTTAATAACAGCGAATTCCGCGCTCGTTTCGAAGATAAAGGCCGTTTTGTAGATTTTGTTTCTAAAGTACCTGTTTATATCATTACTGAAGAACAACCCGGTTTACAAGGTGCTGCTGCTTACTTACGTCAAAGCAACGGATACCGAATCTAAATAACCCCTTAAGATTTAGCCGTTAAAAAAAAGAAGCTTCGGCTTCTTTTTTTGTTAGTGCTGTTGAATTTGTTTAAGAACTCGTCAACCACGTAATTTTAGGTAAAAAGTAGTTGACCCTTACTAAGCCTATCCGTAATCTAGCGCCACATTATTGCCAAGCGCAGTAATTCTATTAGGTGACGTGTCCGAGTGGCTGAAGGAGCACGCCTGGAAAGTGTGTAAGGGGCAACCCTTCGAGAGTTCGAATCTCTCCGTCACCGCCATCTTCAAGTTTAAAGACGTCCAAGGACGTCTTTTTGCTTTCTTTATGTTTAATAAATTCAATGTCTTAGCGTCCATTGTTGTCCAGTAACGTCCACTGAAATCCACTGCTTTAAGTAATACCCTCTATTTGTTCAGAATATAATGAATTGAGAGTATTTTTGGAGACAAAAACTTAGCGTTAAGAGGCGTTAAAAAAGCCAAAGGAAAAACTGGCTTATAGTTAAAGTGCGATTAGTCATAAGTTTTGTTGATAACTTTTGAGCAGCCAATTTTGAGTTAACTTAAAGAAAATGAATACACCATAATCACTGATTTTAACGTGAACTTGGAGCTTGACTGATAGCCAAGTGAAACTAAGTGATTTAAATCCAAGTTCACTATACCCAATAAAATAGAGGTTATTTTGTAGACGTGCATTGGCTATCTGACATAGAAGTCTCTGAATCACCACATTCTAATTTATGCGTCCCATCATGATAAAATGTGTATTGCTCCCACTGTCCATAACTGTCATGAATCGTCATTACCTGAGCGGGTCTATCGGCGCTTTCACTGAAGTTATTCTTTGTTCTAGACCAATAGTTTGCTCCATGAGAGTCTTCGTTATAAAAATCAGAATTCACCTTCTCTCTTATAGGGGTTAAGTCTTCTTGTGTCACTGTATCCGTCACACCAATAAGGTAGCTAAACCCACTATCATTATTTGTATGGTAAAGGTGCTCTGTAGAGCTAGTTAATTCAGAACTGTTATAGTTTTTGGTAATTAAAGACTGTTCAACCTCACTACCTACGATCATTTGTGATTCACATTCTGTCCAGTCGTTTACGTCATAATAAACTGAGTTTCTAAGGCCTGAAGATTGCTGCAAAGTTGTTTCTAGCCATTCACTTATCGAGCAGCCATAGCCAAAGTCGGCATAGACCAAATTAACTGTTTTCTCTATATTTACACCGTCTCGCTGCACCGTTGTCATGGTGTTTTTATCAAATAAGCTCACTTTGGTATTGAGATCATCAGACATAATAAAAGTTTCGGAGGTAAAGTTACCATTAGATGATTGAATAAACTCATAACGGAACCAGTCGTCATATCGCGAATCATTGCTAGTTCGCCGCCCTAAAAAATACTCAACCCAAGCAAAATCCGCGTTTGGGTGTTCATCTAGTAATTGCTTAGTCTCTTCATAAGACTTTTGCAAACCGGGTACCAATTTTTGAGCAAGCTGATGAAGTGATTCATCGCCGGAGTGGATATAGTCTGCGTACAATTCGCTAACTGTAATGTTGTATCTATTAGCAATTCGCCATTCTTGTTCACGCAAACGATGCGCGATATCTTCTCTTAGTTCTTGTTCTGCAATAATAGACTGACAAGACAGATTTCCTGATTGATAAACGCGAAGCTCTTGCTCAACCTGTTTCCAAACAACTGAAGTTAACGGCGTTAGATTCAACAAGTCATGATTAGTTGTTAGTGCAAATGGGGGAGGGAGCACCATTGAATAAGCATATTCTATAGGCGTATCAACAAAATCAGTATCAATTGCACCCACTGGTACGTCTACAACTATAGGTACGTACTGAGCACATTGGCCGTAACGCGACGGAATAACTAGCTCAAATTCCCCCTCTTCTTGCGTCACAACACTGGGCTCACCGCTATCATGTAAACTGTTGAAGTTTAGATCTAAGAAAACAGTAGCACCGATGATGTAGCCATCAATCGCTTTTCCTTTAAAGGTTTTAACTGGGTTATCGTTGTCGGTACTACTGCCACCACAACTTACTATTAGGGGCAAAATAGAACAGTGTATTATGAGTTTAAATAGGCTCATTCTTAATCCTTATATACAGTGATCCATTCAGGCATGGCCTCACGCCTGAATGGATGTTTTAGTGATTCTTTTTAGAGGGTTAATTTAAGATTTTTTGTGCTTTCAGTAGCTTTAATTTTGAAGAACATTGCATAAAGTACTGGCACGATAATTAAGGTGAGTAAGGTTGCGAAAGTAAGACCAAATACCAATACAACCGACATTGATTTAAAGAATGCATCAAAGAACAAAGGAATAACCCCCAGCACTGTGGTTAATGCTCCCATCATTACCGGCCTAACTCGGCTGGCTGCGGCATCAACAACGGCATCGTGTCTTGGTTTCCCTTCAATAATTTCCAAATCAATTTGGTCAACTAACACAATGGCATTTTTAATCAGCAAGCCAGACAACGACAGTAGGCCCAAAATAGCCATAAACTCCATTGGTGTACCTGTGGCTAATAAGCCTGTAGATACTCCAATTATTGCCAAAGGTACTACCAGCCAAATAACTACTGGTTGCCTCACCGAGCCAAACAACACAAACACAGTAATCACCATCGCAATGAGACCTAGTGGAATGGTTGATGCTAAATTGTCATTGGATTCTTTAGAATCACCATGCTCACCGCCCCAATTCAAGGCATAACCTTCTGGAAGGTCAATCGCTTCAATCTTTGGTTTTATGCGATTGAATAGATCGGTTGTCAGTTCACCTGGAACGGGATCGGATTGCGCCTTAATTTCCCATTGGCGATCAACTCGCCTTACTAAACCATCACGCCATACCGTTCTATATCCGTTAGTGACTTGACCAATAGGTACGCTAGCCCCGGTGACAGAGCTGATAACCTGTAGGTTATTAATATCGCGAACGTTGTTACTCTCCGCTCTGGGGGCTTTAGCAATAATTGGAATTAGCTCATCGTTGTGGCGGTAAGTCCCTATTCTCATTCCTGAGAAGTTAGTTTCTAGTGCAGAGGCTAAGTCTTGTCTAGATACGCCAACTCTTTGGGCCGCTTGTGCTGCATAAACAGGCTCGATTACGCTAATAGCTTGTCGCCAGTCATCTTTAATCGATAAGGCTTTACCATCTTCGGCCATTATTGCTTTGGCTTGGTCAGCAAGGCGGTGCAATACTTTAGGATCAGGGCCACTAAATTTAGCTTCAATGCGTGAACCTCCGCCAGGCCCTAATACAAACTTCCAGGTTTTACCTTGAGCATCAGGGTATGAGTCATCGATATAGCGTTGAATATCGATCAGCAATTCATCGATAACTTTGTCATTTTTTGTGCGTATAAGTAGTTGCCCGTAAGCGGAGTTTTGTGACTCTGGGGCATATACAAGCATGAAACGCGGTACGCCTCCACCAATCGACGCTTGTACCGTTGTGACATCATCTAAAGACTGAATATGATTTGCTAGGCTTGCGATGTCTTTTTTGGTTTTAGTGATGTCGGTGCCTTGTGGTAGCCAGTAATCGACAACAAACATAGGAGTAGTGGAGGCGGGGAAAAAGCCAGGCTTAACAAACTGAAATCCCCACACTGAAGCACAAAACAACGTAACAATTCCCGCTACAACAATAAAACGTCGCTGAAGCGTGGCGTAAAGTAGCTTTTTATATAATGCCGAGAAGCGACTACCTGTTTGTTGGCTAACCTTGTCATCTGAAGACTCTTTGAATAGCCAGAAACAGAATAGTGGGGTTAAGGTAATGGCAAATAACCAGCTATACATTAAAGATATAAGGATTACCCAGAAGAGGTGACCCGTGTATTCCGCGGTCGATCCTGGGGCGAAGCCAATGGGAGCAAAAGCTATAATTCCTACTAATGTTCCCCCCAACAAAGGCCAAACCGAGCGTCTAACAATTTGTTTGGCAATGTCTAATTTCTTAATACCATTTAGTACACCCACTAATATTCCTTCGGTGACAACAATCGCGTTGTCTACCATCATTCCTAAGGCAATAATGAGCGCGCCTAATGAAATGCGATGCATAGGAATATCAACAAAATTCATCGTTGCAAGAGTTGCAAATATTGTTAGAAGCAAAATAGCGCCAATAACAATGGCTGACTTAAAGCCCATAAAAATAAGCAGTGTTACAATCACTATCACTAGTGCTGCAATCACATTTATTACAAAGTTTTCAACCGATGAATCGACTATTTTACCTTGGTGGTAAAACTCATGGAGTTCAATTCCTAGGGGCCTTAAGTTTTTGGTTTCAGCTATCTTGGTGTCAATATCTGAACCAATTTTAACGATGTTACTGCCTAGAAAGCCTGAAATACCTATAGCCACTGCAGGTTTACTGTTATACAGGTATTCTTTTTCTTCCGGCTCGCTATAACCACGCCAAACTCGCGCAATGTCTTTGAGATAGATAAGTTTGCCGTTTGCGTCGGTACTTATAAGGAGGTTTTGAATCGACTCAACCGAGTCAACAACATTGCTTGGGTCTATAACCAAGCGCTTATTACCCACTTTAACGTTACCTGATGAGACCACTGCATTCTGTTGAGACAGTAAGCTGACGATGTTAGAAATCGCTAATCCAAGCCTTTTTGCATCTTGATTGGATATTTCGACATAAATAGCTTCTTTTTGTAAGCCATCAAGGCTAACCCGAGCAACGCCGTTTACTTGAAGTAATGAGCTTTGTAAGGTTTTAGCATACTCTTTTAACTCAGTGTTCGAATAACCGTCGCCTGTTACAAAATAGAGCAAGCCAAACACGTCACCAAAGTCATCTGCCACATAGGGTTTACCTGCCCCTGTAGGTAAAGCTGACGATACGTCACTGATTTTATTGCGCAGTTTGTTCCAAACTAGCTGTAAATCACCTCGACTTTTCGATGAGTTATATCTTACCTCTACGTTGATTTCTGACTTACCGTAGGTTGAAACAGATTCAATCGTTTTAATTTCGGCTAATTGTTGAATCGCTTTTTCTAAAGGTTCGGTAATCTCCAGCGCGACTTGATGGGGGCTTGCGCCAGGATAGCTCGTAACAATAATAGCTTGCCTAATCGTAAATTCAGGGTCTTCAAATCTGGCCATGTTTTGATAGGCTTGCCATCCGCCAACAATCGTTAACAATATGACAATCACGCTAAACACAGTGTTTTTTATTGTAAATTCAGCAATATTCATTAGTACTCGCCTGCTTACTGTTAACTTTTACAAAAGGACTGAATAAGATTATTTCCATTCTCTTACCTTCATCTCTTCGTATAAGTAGGCTGCACCTGCACTGACTATTAGCTCGCCTTTTGCTATTCCTGATGTTGCTGCAAGCATTTCACCCACATTTTCTGCAATGTGTATGGCCCGTTTTGTTACCGTCATATCTTGGCTATTTACAATCCAAACATAAGTACCATTGCCATCACTTGTTATTGCACTTAACGGAATTAGGGGCAGTTTATTCGTATGATCTGCCAACGTTTCTATTTGGATGGTTGCATTCATTCCTGGCAGAACTAGCACGTCGCTGGGGGCAGTAAACTCAAATGTAATGTTATAAGTTTGTGTGGCGCTATCAGCTAATAGTGTGGCTTCTTGATAAGACGCTTCAATTTTCTTCTCGGGGGCAATATCTAAAACAATAAATGTGCTGGTGTTGTTTTGCTTGTATGTGCTTTTGTATAAGCTTGCTAAGTAGTTTGCTGGCATATCGATAGATGCTTCTTGGGTATCGCCGCCAATAAACTTCACAATTACTTGGGCGCCAGATACGGTTTGTCCGACATCGACCATTTTCTTAGCGATAACCCCATCAAACGGCGCGGTTAAAACAGAATCATTAACGGCTTGCAGAGCGCTGTCTAACTGAGATCTCTTAACGTCACGTTCAGTTAGACGTTCTTGTAAGGCTCTTTGGGAGATGGCATTATTTTTTGATAATTGAAGCGCTCTTTTATACTCAATTTGGGCACTATTATATTGAGCTTTAACTTGGTTTAAGCTGTTTTTCAGTTCGCGTTGATCCAGGCTTGCAATCACGTCTCCCTTTTTAACGAATTGAGCATTTTTAACAGGAAGTGAAATAACTTTACCTCCCGATGTGAAGCTTAAATCAACAAGTCGGTTATCATTAATAACTGCTGGAAAGGTGGATGTTTCCAGGTTGTCACCAACTGAAATTTGCATTATCTTTACGGGACGAACACTTTCATTGAGAGGGTGTAACAAGCTCTCACTTTTACAAGCAAACAACCCTAAAACAAACACCGTCAGTGTAATTCGCCGAAAATAAGCACGGTCAAACATGTAAATCACCTTTAAATTAAATAGTTGTTTTATAGCCACTTGTTTTCGATAATGCCGCACATAATCGCCAGCTCTAATTTATTGGTGTTATCTAAGCGTCTGAACTCCTTCTTTTGTGCTTTTTTCATGTCTTTTTTCCACCAATGGTTACGACCTGCGATTTTGTACCTAGCAATTACTTTAAAGTTTGCTGCATCTTTATCGGATTTATCTATCTCACCAGCTAAATGGCAGGCGGTTATTTGCGCAAAGGTTTTCCCTGCGTCTTTGGGTTCACTGGCGTTAGCCAACATAGGTGTAGCTAATGCCAATAAAACAATAATTTTCTTCATTATTTTTTCCATATAGGCCAATCACTGTGGCCACTATTGAGTGAGAAACGTAAGACACCGTTCAGGGGTCTTACCAATGTTGACTTCGGGTTTCGTTATGCAAATAGGGCGATAAATTCCTTAGCTGCAAACGAAAAAGGACGCTGTCCTTTTTGCGGCTGGATAATAGATTGCTGACGAACTTGGGTCAACCAAATTTTTGACTGATTTTTACATATGGATTACTTTAATTTTATTCCGGTCAATTCAAAATGACCGAGTTCGCCAATAACTTAGCTGTTGCAATAAGCCTTAACGCATTCAATCATTTAGCCGCGCTAGCAAAGTAAATATTGCTAGTGCTACTATTGGAAAAACATCATTAAGAAGAGTTACAACAATATGCCGGCCAATTTAATGAACGAAAAATCGGAACGAACCAAGGCTAAGATTATTGATGCAGCCTTAAGAATCACCATGAGCGAAGGGTTTGATAAAGCTACATTTGTGCATATTGCTGAAACAGCGGGTATTTCTAAATCTGGTATCAATGCTCATTTTAAGAGAAAATCTGACATAGCTGCTAAGCTGGCTCCTATTTACATTCAATTGATCAAAGGGCCTCTCAATTTTAACTCTACAGCTGCATTTTATGATTCTTGGGTAAATTCCTTTAATACAAATGCTCAATTTAGAGCTGCCATATTATCGGTAGGACCCATCATTCCAAAACTAGATGGTGTAAAGGGGTTATTCGACGCAATCAATGGACAACCTGAAGATGTTAGGCGCTGTGTGTATATGTGCATTGGTTTTTCGGTGTTAAACAGCTAATTTCATTATATTCACTCAGCTTACTTCCCTATATGTACCCGGGTAGCTTGCTTGCAAGCTGACAAAAGCAAAACCTTCTCAAACATGGTTTCTGTAAGTCACTAGTCTACATATCAGTATTACAAAACGTCTATGAATAAACTCTGATTAGAGCCTTTGTAAACTAAAGCGCGAACGCCTAAAGTATTTAGAAGCCGTACTCTCCCTCGAAATATCTTCTCTATTTATTCTGCCACACCATTTATTAGCATTTTCATATAGTTGATTACCTATTTTCTAAGCTACTGACTATTTGAGCTTATCTTTTAATTCGATAGTTAAGCTATTAACCCTTGTTTGCTAGCAATCCACTTTCGAGCCCGACACCATTTATATTGGCTACTTCGACATTGCTAAGAAAAGTGGTTTGATGGATACCGTCCTCCAACTGCGATTAACTGCTATCTGTAAGCTTACTTAATATACCTCCATCGCAATACTGCGTGTTTATTTAGAGGTAGATATGTTTCATTCATACATTAAATTCGGTTTGCAAGTCAGCGTATCTACGTCGATTTTCGCATCGCAGCATACATGCGGAGGTGCGTTATGAGCATCGCGCAACAGCTTATTCAAAACTCCCCTTATATTGCTTTGTTCGTAACCTTAGCTTTAGGTTATCTAGTCGGTAAAATTACCATTGGACGCTTTGTGCTTGGCGGTGTTGCTGGCACGCTTTTAATGGGCGTATTGGTTGGTCAACTTGGAGTTGATATAGACCCAGGTGTTAAAAGCATCTTCTTTGCCTTGTTTATTTATGCGGTGGGTTTTCAAGGTGGTCCGCAGTTCTTTGGCGCACTAAATCGTAAAACAGTTAATGTGATCCTCTCTGCCGTAGTTATGACTACTGTAGGTCTGTTGGTGGTGTTAGGTGCTGCTTGGATGTTTGATCTTGATCGTGGTACTGCCGCGGGTCTAGCTGCTGGTGGTTTAACTCAGTCTGCAATTATTGGTACCGCAGGTGATGCCATTGGTAAGTTGGGCGGAATCAGTGAGCAAGCTAAAAGCTTAATGCAAACCAATGTGGCAGTAGGGTACGCAGTAACTTACATTTTTGGTTCTTTAGGCCCAATCTTAATGGTGACTTGGATTATTCCTACACTCATGAAGTGGGACATTCGTAAAGAAGCAATTGAGTTAGCTGAAAAGAATAATAACGGCAAAGTTGAATTGGGTGCTGGTGAATTTAATGCCATCACTGCTTTAGATTCTCGAGCATATATTGTTAACAATAGTAGTTCTATCTTGAACCTTACCATTGCTCAAGCCAATGATTCGTTAATTGATACAGCGATTGAGTTAGTGCAACGTGAAGGTGAGCAGTTAGAAGTTAACGATGCACTTAGGTTCCAAGAACATGACGTAGTGGTAGTTACTGGTCGACGTAAAGCAGTTAAATTGCAAGCTAGTCAGCTAGGCGAAGAAATTGATTTGCCAAGTTCATTGGAACTGGTAGAAGAGAACCGACAACTCATTGCAACTAATTCAACACTAATTGGTAAAACATTAGGTCAAATTAAACAAACTGCACAAAAATCACTCACTCGTGGAGTTTATGTTACCGACATTGTTCGTGATGGAAATAGCTTAGAGATCACTGCTGACTTAGTGGTTAAAAAACACGATATTGTTCAGATCACGGGTAAAGCAGGCGATTTAAATCGCGTAGCTAATACCATTGGCCAGCGTTTGGGCTCAGCTTACGTTACCGACTTTGTATTGCTTGGTCTTGGTATGGCGGTTGGTTTACTGATTGGCCTTATTCACTTTGAAATTGCCGGTATTCCAGTCACTATTGGCTCTGGTGCTGGTTGCTTAATATCAGGCTTGGCAGTGGGGTGGTTGCGCAGTAAAAACCCTAAAGTAGCCGCATTCCCAATGGGCGCGTCTAACTTTATTCGAGACTTTGGTTTAGCAGTATTTGTAGGTATTGTAGGTTTACAAGCAGGTCCTCAAGCGATAGATGCAATTCGTGAACACGGCTTAACACTGCTTATGTTGGGTGTGGGGGTAACTATTATTCCGCAAATTGTTGCCTTCTTCTTTTCTTACTATGTGTTACGTGTAAGAAACCCTATTGAAGCCTTGGCTGCGGTAGCAGGTGGTAGAAGCGCTAATCCAGCATTTGCCGCCTTATTAGAAAAAGCCGGTAATCCAACACCTGTGTTTGCGTTTACCGTTACTTACGCTATTGCCAATGTACTGCTTACCTTATGGGGGCCAATTATCATCGGTATTATTACTACTAACGTAGCGATGTAAATTTGACTCGTGCCAGTACGAGGCTAAACATTCAGCCATCTTCTAGGAACTGAAAATGGCTGAGTTTAACTCTTCTTTGTAAGTAAACAGAAAGCGCCTAAAGGCGCTTTTTTAGTATGTAAAAGCAAACAATGAGTGCTGACCCTTTGGTTTAGTCAGAGTACGAGTTTTGTCTTAACTATCTTTGATGCGGCATGCAACGCTGGTCTGAAAGTTAGCGGTTTTGCATGCTCTTTGTTCGTCATCCACTTCTATCGCTATTTACTCTTTGTCTGTAAGTTTTTTGTTTTCCTAAAGAACCACAATCCCTCAAGTAATGGTTAGTTTTATAAAACGCCTTTCTTTCTATTTATATTTTGGTTGGATTTATACTTTTTAAAACAATTAGTTATGGTTGTTAAGATTGTGTGGTTTGGTTATGTGTCAGCGTTGGTAGCTCCCGATTGAGGCGCTAGCAGTAAAGTGAGGATGCAGTCCTACATAGGTGATTAACTCGATTTTCCTTCCTTATTTAATATACCTCCATCGCAAAGGCAGCAGCCTAGCGGGCAAACTTTAAGCAATATAAAAGGTAAATTATTATGTTAGATATCGACTTCACGCAATTCGCAGACCTAAGCCCATTTGAACTAAAAGATAAACTTATTGATTTAGCCAACACTGTTCCTGATCGTTCTTTACTAGACGCTGGCCGTGGTAACCCAAACTTCTTAGCAACCTTACCTCGTAAAGCATTTTTGCGTTTAGGTGATTTTTCGATTGAAGAAGCAGAGCGTAACTACGCTTACTTAGATGGTGGTTTTGGCGGTATTCCTAACGGTGAAGGGATTGTTGAACGTTTCGATACTTTTGCAAAACAATATGGCGCTAAAGATGGCGTACAGTTTCTTCAAAAGGCACTCAGCTACGCAAAAGACCGTTTAGGTATAGAGAAACACGATTTTCTTAACGAGCTAGTGTTGGCATTTTTAGGTTGTAACTACCCTGTGCCTTCTCGCATGCTTACCAACATTGAAAAAGTAGTGAAGCAATATATTGGCGAAGAGATGTACGGTTCTGTGCCAATGACCACTAATTTTGACTTGTTCGCTACCGAAGGTGGCACCGCGTCTATGACTTATACGTTTGCCACTATGTTCAACAATGGTTTGTTGAAAAAAGGCGACAAAGTGGCCTTAATTACACCTATTTTTACACCTTATTTAGAAATCCCGGAGTTGGCTGAATACGACTTAGAAATTGTTGAGTTGCGTTTGGACGAAACCACATGGCAATTACCACAATCTGAGATTGAAAAACTAGCCGATACTAGCATCAAACTTCTTTGTGTTGTAAACCCTGCTAATCCAGCATCGGTAAAAATGTCAGACGAAACATTGGCACTATTAACTGACTTTGTTAATACGCAACGTAAAGATCTATTTATTATTACCGATGATGTTTACAGTACTTTTGCTGACGACTTTGTATCGTTGTTCGCTACCTTGCCTTACAACACCTTGTGTGTGTACTCATTCTCTAAATACTTCGGCGCAACTGGCTGGCGTTTAGGTACCATTGGTATTCACGAAACTAATGTGTTTGATGACGCTATGCGCGCCTTGCCAGAAGCCCACCAAGAACGTTTAGACAACCGCTACAAAACGCTAACACCAACTCCACGCGACATTAAGTTTATTGACCGCATTGTTGCTGATAGCCGAGCAGTCGCACTAAACCATACCGCTGGTTTAGCTTTGCCTCAGCAAGTACAAATGGCGTTGTTTTCGTTAACTTGCCTTATGGACTTAGAAGACAACTACAAAGCGGCTTGTAAACGTATTATCCGTGAGCGCTACAAAACGTTATACGGCGCCATGGGTTTAGAAGTCACCGAAGATAAAGACCGTGTTGACTACTACACCTTACTTGAGCTTGACCAAATTGGCAGCCAACTTTACGGAGAAGACTTTGTTCGTTGGTTTAAAGAAACCGGTAAAGGCCAGTATTTCTTGTTCCGTTTAGCGCAGTCTACCGGCGTGATTCTTTTACCTGGTAAAGGCTTTGATACGGTTCATGCCTCAGTACGTGTTTCTTTAGCTAACTTAACTCACCATGAATACGAGTTGATTGGCCGTGAAACACGCAAAGTGTTAGACGAACATTTTGCTGAGTACAACGCTCAGTAACCACCAAAAAAGCAAGCGCTCAAGAGCGCTTGCTGTTGTTTAATCTTTCCAACTTATTTAACCGACGGTAGGCATTATGAAAGGCATTATTTCTATTCAATCACATGTTGTATTTGGTCATGCAGGTAATAGCTCTGCGGTATTTCCGCTACAGCGTATGGGGTTTGAAGTATGGCCAGTGCATACCGTTCAGTTTTCAAATCATACTCAATATTCGCAGGGGTGGACTGGCCAAAGCCTTAACGCTAATCAAGTCACTGATTTAATCAGTGGTATTGATGCGATTGGCCAATTAACACACTGCCAAGCAGTGTTGTCGGGTTATCTAGGCAGTGCGGAACAAGCGGCATCGTTAGTTGACATTGTGAATAGAGTTAAGCGGGTTAACCCTAAGGCCATTTACATCTGTGACCCGGTAATGGGGGACCCAGAAAAAGGCTGCATGTTAGCTGAGGGCGTGAGCGAATACCTAGTTGCTGAAGTGATGCCAAAAGCAGACGTTATAGTGCCAAATCAGTTCGAGCTTAGTCACTTTGTTAAACAAGAAATACACAATGTAGACGATGCGGTTATAGCTTGCCAGAAAGCCTTAAGCCTTGGTCCAAAAGTGGTTCTAGTAAAACACCTGCATAGTGTGTCTGAAATGCAATTTAGCATGATGTTGGCAGATGCTAGTGGGTGTTATTTAGTGACTCGGCCAAAGCTTGATTTTGCAAAGGCTCCAGTGGGCGTAGGTGATCTTATTTCAGCTTTGTTCACCGGTGGGCTACTAAAGGGGTGGCCACCCATTATGGCGCTTGAATATGCTAATAATGCCAGTTACGGCGTATTGCAAGCAACCCAGCAAAGTGGTGAATGGGAACTACAAACCATATTGGCGCAAGACCAATTTGAGTTACCCAGCTCTCACTATTCTGCGAGTAAAGTGGCTTAGCCGTTCTTCCTCTATATTTGAGTACTAATAATGAAAAAACTCTCGTTAGTGTTGTTTTGCTGCCTTGTGATCAGCGCGTGTTCAAGCAGCCATGGTTTAGACCAACGTGTACAGCAAAGCAATTATGAGCAGGCAGTATTTGGCGTTGCTGGCGTAAATACCTCTAATGAGCCATTCAGGTTTTGGGGAGGCGAAGCCCCCAACTTTTTATATAACCAAGAAACTAATAGCTCGCCATTACAGCCCAGCCCGCAAGGTTTGAATATATTGGTGCTATCTGGCGGTGGCTCTAATGGTGCATATGGGGCAGGCGTACTTAATGGCTTGAGGGATGCCGGCGCATTGCCTGAGTTTAGTATTATTACCGGGGTGAGTGCTGGAGCGCTGATTGCTCCATTCGTCTATGTTGGTGGCGACGAACTTACCACCATGAAGACGGTTATGTTGGACTTAAATGATAAGGCCATTTTAGGTAACCGAAATTTTTTAAACACCTTATTCAAAGATGCGTTTAGCAATGGGGAGGGCCTTTACGGTTTTATAGCGGCGACTTTTGATGACGCTATGATTGCTAAAATGGCCTTGGCTCAACAAGGTGGGAAACGTTTATTTATTGGTACCACCCATTTTGATTCTGGGCGGCAGGTCATTTGGAATGTTGGTGCAATAGCTAACAGTGAACTCCCAAATAAACAAGCATTGATACATCAAATTTTAACCGCTAGCTCTTCTATTCCTGGGGTGTTTCCGCCGCAATTTATCAAGGTAGATATGGCAGGTGAAATGAGAGAAGAGCTCCATGTAGACGGAGGCTTAAGTGCTCAAATGTTTATGGATCCATCTGCCTATGATTATAGCCAAATTAGCCAATCCCTTGGAATTGAGCAATCGCCTCAAGTCTTTGTGGTGCGCAATGGGGCGTTAAAGATGCCTTATAAGCCATTAAAAGATAAAGGTGTAGAGTTAATCGGTCGCAGTGTGCAAAGTTTAACGGTTGCACAATCTAGGGGAGACCTATATCGAATGTTTTACTTTAGTGAAAAAAACGGCTTCAATTTACGCTTCTCGTTTGTAGATAGCGATTTTAATGCGCCTAAAAATAAAAAACTGATGTTCGATCAAGCTTATATGCAAGCCTTGTTTGACTATGGTTATCAAAAAGCCACACAACAACAGCTATGGCAAAGCGAGTTGCAGTAACTAGTAATAGTGCTGTTTGTTTAGGCTTTTAGTTCCCCAACAAACTCGTTTATTACTGCAGCAATATGTTTTTTTACCTCAAGCATCGGTTTTGAATGAGGCAGCCACAATGAGACAGGAAAACGGAAATAGTCTTTCATTTCGTCTATTTCTAGCTCGGTAATTTGCAGTACTTCAGTTAAGTGAATCACGTTAACCCGAGGTAACAGCGCCCAACCCACATCTTGTTGAACCAAGTTCATTAAAAGCGAGAGATCGTCTATCACTTCAACATCTGGAGATAGGGTGATTTTATCTCCTAAGTTATCTTCTAAGTAGGCGCTTAGTATTAACTGTTTACTGGTTTTTAACTTGTTGTACAAACGGTTTGCTGGATAGGACTGGAGTTCACTGCTAGTGGCGGCGTAAAGTGCAAATGATGCGTGGGCAACTACCGATGTATCAAAGCTGGTCATTGCCGTGCGGGTATCTACATTGACGATTCCTACCTGAATTTCATTGTTAATAAGTCCTTGCTTAACCTCGTCTTTACTCTTTATTACAAAGTTAACTTTCATATTTGGGAACGCGTTGAGTAGCCGGATTCTTATTCTGACCAAAGCTTCATTAGGAATGAAACTGCAATAGCCAATGGTAATTTCTTCTTGCTGACCAAAAGAGAGGCTTAAAGCGATTTTGTCGAACGAACTGGCTTGTTCAATGGTTTGTTTGGCATACCGGTAGAGTAGTTGTCCATCTTCTGTGGGTTTGGCGCTTCTGCCAATGCGCTCAAACAACTCAATAGCTAATTGATCTTCAAGGTTAGTTACAACTTGGCCAATCGTTGTTCGATGTTTACCGAGTTTTGCTGCCGCTTCACTAAACGACCCTTTCTCGAACACAGCTACAAAGGCTGCCAGTTGCTCAAGGCTAAATTGCATGAGGGTTTGATCCATCAAAAGAGAGTATGTCTTTGAAAAGGATAGCACTATTCTTAGCCGCTACAAATCTATTAGCGGCCTTAAGCCAAGAGTTGTCATGACAGAACTATCAAAACATACACGTAAAGCCGTTTCCGCAAATGCTACAACCATCGCGGCATCGATGAGTATGGGGAACTCAGCGCTAGCTCGTCAACGTAACCATCAACTAAAACACTTTATGCAGCCAGGTACTGACTCTTTGTTGCCTGTTTCAACGGCGCGATATGGTTTTTCATTAGCTCAATACCAGCAAGCACACCGCCTTTTTAGCCCTGCGCATTACCAAATGGGCGGCGACGATGCACTTATCTATAACTCAAAACTAAATGAGTTTTTGCCTTCATCGATGGTTAAACCATTAAGTGTAAACAACGTATTACCTCGAGAGATTAATGAACAAATTGCAATGTTGAGCTGCAAAAGTACTGGTGGAATGAAACAAAGTTTAAGTGAATATATCGCTATGCCAACTAGCCGAATACAGGGAGTCATGATTGTTCAATCGGGAACGATTGTATTTGACGATTATCCGGGCATGGATCCAGATGACAAGCATGTATGGATGGAGTTATCTAGGAACACTGTTGGCATGGTGTTCTCTCAATTTATTAGTGAAGGTATCGTCGCCTTAGACAAATCTATCAGCGTGTATCTTCCTGAGCTCTTAGGAACCGATTGGGACTTGGTCAGTGTGCGTGATGCCTTATGTCATAAAACAGGGCTTAATGTTACCCATAACATACAAACACTGTTTGATCCGAAATCTAATATTGCTCGTTTCTTGGCCGCAGAGTTTGGCCAAGCAGTATCCAATGCAGCACCAAAGGAGCACTGGCTTGATGTGGTTAAGCAAATAGAGAGGGTTCCGGGGACAAAAGCAGGAGAGTGCACTTCCCACAGTGCTATCACGGTTGCGGTGTTAACCTACATGGCAGAACGCATAGATAACGTGCCTTGGACAACATTATTTCAAACGCGAGTGTGGGGGCATATTAAAGCCAAAGCGCCTATGTTGGTTTCTCTCGCGCCCGATGGTAGTGCTATTTCTCATGGTTTAACGCTTTCTACACTGGAAGACGCAGCCCGATTTGCCATGTTGTTTACGCCAAGCTGGAAGAGTATTGCCGTTAAACCAGGACTTCCCTTGCAATGGCTCCAAGCATTTTCTCGGCCGTTACAGCCCGCCAAGTTTAAGTCGACTGATGTTTTTCAGGTTAATAAGGTATTTGAAGATGGCGCTCGTTATCTGCAAGGTGCATTTGGGCAGGGGATGTATGTCGATCCCAAACGTGATTTTGTCGCTGTATATTTTTCATCTCAAGATAACGCATATGGGGACGAAGATAACGCCATGATGAGGTATTTCCGTTTAGCGTCAAGACTCTGATTCACCTTAACTAAAAACAAGTGAGGATTTGATCCATCAAAGGTGATTAACGGCTTACAGTGCTTATGTATAAGCTAGCCCAATGTCTAACAACCTAAAAGATTTAGCTATGTTTGAGCACTACTTACCAAAAGAGCTTGTGATTGGAGAGGTGTATTTCCCGCCATTATTAATTGCTTTCGCTTGTGCCTATTTTGCAGCCACGCTGACCATTAGTGGGCTAGGTAAACTGGGGTGGCTTAAATATTTGTACGCCCCCACTCTAGTAGAATTATCGTTAATTGTTATTTATGCGGTATTGCTTAGCACTTACGTTTTCCCCGGTTAATACCTAAGGCCTCTTTATGAAAACCAAATTAGTTACCATTGCTTTAATTGTTATTGCCGCTGTACTAGCAGGCATTAAATACCAACACTATATTTCACAACCGTGGACTAGAGATGCGCAGGTACGGGCGAATATTATTGAGATTACTCCTAGGGTGACAGGGCCCGTAACTCAGATTTATGTTAACGACAATCAACGTGTAAGGGCTGGTGAATTGTTGTTTGAAATTGACGACAGTGTTTATTTAGCCGCCAGTCATCAAGCTAAGGCGTCTTTAGCGCAAGCTAAAGTTGTGTTGTCGCGGGCCAATAATGAACTGAAAAGAATGAGCGCATTGGAGAAACGTACGCCAGGGGCGGTACCAGTGATTACGCTAAATAACCTACTCAACGATGTAGAGTCGGCTAACGCTAATTTACAGGCTGCAGTTGCTGTTTTAGATAATGCAGAGCTAAATGTAAAATTTACTAAAATCTACGCAAGTAAAGATGGTTATATCACCAATTTTAACATTGCAGAGGGCGCCCACGTTGTTGCTAATCAACCAGTGGTTGCACTAATAGATGAAGCGAGCTTTTGGGTAGAAGGCTTTTTTAAGGAAACAGACATTCAAGCAATGCAGCAAGGAGATACCGCTAGCATTACCCTCATGAGTTATCCAAACAATCCTTTAACAGGAACTGTAGTTAGTATTGGCTATGGCATTGCCCAAAGCGATGGAAGTACGAGTACTAACCTGTTACCCAACGTAAATCCTAATTTTGAATGGATTAGATTAGCCCAGCGTTTGCCGGTAAAAATCGCTGTAAATGCTTTGCCAAAAAATGTTCAATTACGAGTAGGCACCACAGCATCGGTGATGATTAATCAACGTTCAGTGAGTGCAGGCTAATGAATGAAGCAAGCAAAATGGCAATCAAAGTTGCCGCGAGCCTTGCCTTAACCATATTTTTGGCATTGAGCTTTGGCTGGGATAAGCCTTACTGGGGAGCTGTAACCGTTATTGTTATGGCAACAACGGAAAGTTATGGCCATGCTATTCAAAAAGTTAGCCATAGATTATTCGGCACAGTGATTGGTGCTGTAGTGGGTTTCACCCTAATTTCTTGTTTTGGTCAACAGCGCGAATTGTTCTTTTTAAGTGTTTTGAGTTTAGGCGCTATTTCATCTTATATGTCGGCGCGAAGTGCCAATGGCTATGTTTACAAAATGGCGTTTATTGTTGCCATCATTGTGAGTTTGGCTGGTGGGCTAAGCGAGGGTTACAGTTTTCAATTAGCAGTTATAAGGATACAAGAGACTTTATTGGGGGCGGTGTGCTTTTCGCTGGTATTTAGTTTGCTGTGGCCTGAATCTAATGCTGCTCGCGTTAGTCGTAAGCAACTTGCTGTGCAGTCAAAGGAGGCTATAGCCAGTAAACGTGAGGGTGTGTTTAGAGCCATTAAGTTTATTTTTATCACCATTGTTAGCTGGGCGCTATGGATTTACCTGTCGATTCCTGATGGATTCATGTTCCCACTTCTTGCCGCTACCTTGGGGGTGAGTATGGTGGAGTTTAGTTCGAAGTTGATGAACAAGATGTTGGGGCTTATCTATTTATGGTCGGCGATTATTTTACTTGAGTATGTGTTTATTTTACCCATGTTAGAAACTGGTTGGCAGTTAGCAGCATTCTATTTCATCAATTGTTTTGTAATTTGGCGGCTATTCTACCGGCCTGAGCATTTGGTGGTACGTATGTTAGGCGGGCAGTTTTTAGTATTGATGACTATGACCGCTCAATATTTAACCCCCGTATACGACATCAACTCGCCGTTACAGATGCTGCTATTTCTGAGCCTAGTATTGATTACTGTAAAAATGGTATCGCAACTGGTTGAGGAATTATTACAACACCGCCTATGCAATAGTGATTAGAGAAGCCTATTACAAAGACTTCTCTATAAACTGTTATCAAATAGTAGCTTTTTCACTTAGCTAAAAGCTTACTAGAGCCTCTAATCGAACGCATAGTTAAGTGCTCTAGTGAAGAGTGAACGTATACCCAAAATACTATTCACTCTCAATTTATTCGACATTATTGTTTACGTCTCGAATCTCTTTCTAGGGTTAGTGTGGCTACTCGCTAATCACTCCCCATTCTTATCTTTTCTATTCAAGGCATATAGCATCTTGAATGCTTTCAAGCCGATTGCATATAAGGTACTGAGCTACGCGGTTAATCTACAAGTTACAGTTGCTGTTCACACTCATCGGCAGATAAACATAAAAGCCTTAATGCTTGCTTAGCATTTTAGTTATCCAATGAAGTGAGGATTTGATCCATCAAAGTCGATTAACTCTTATTACGCTTTCCTCTTATTCTACGTCCAACTTAAGAGCAGGGCGTAGTTACCTTCTCATTTTCTTGGTCGACCTAACGCAATAGTTAGATATGGACGTTTGCTGATTCGTTTCGTTGATAAGCCTTTAAAGTTTTTCAATTTGGAACTGTAATGACGATATTTAACAAAAAAGCTTCTCTAAGCTGGCTTAAAGCGACACTTGCATCATGTGTATTAATTACTGCTCCTGCTGTAGCGGAGCAGGGAGATACTGCTGATTTAGATAATGCGGCAGAGTTTAAAGAGCTAAGAGATTTGAATATTCCGGAACACCTTCCTGGTCTTGCATTAAGTGATTTAGGCCAGACCGACCACTTTATAGAGCACGTAACTAAAACCTTTAAAGGAAAACATGGCACCGACACTACAGAGTATTTTTTAGTTCATAGTACCGACCTAAAAGGCCGAATGAACTTAAATATTCGCTATAAAGAAAAAAGCCTAAAACACCGTAAGAACTTACTTAAAGACATCGAAAAGTTAGCGATGACAGAATACAAATTACGCCAATACGCGAGCACTTACGATAAAAGCTCGCTACAAGTAGACCAAATGCCTGATGGCAGTGCGGCGGTGAGTTTTAACTTTTCTAAATTCGCCTTACCACAAGACTTAGCATTTTTTCGCTTTATGCAGGTAAAAATGACCGTGAGAAATGGCTTAGTGAAACAGATGGTGATTACTAACAGTGAGCCCTTCAAGCATGACTTAGGCAAAGTTAATCAATATCGACAAACATTGAAGTTGGAAGTACTTAACACTGGCGAATACGTGATTAAACATAAAACGATTAATGCTAAAGGTGTCTGTAAAGGCCATGACTGCGAACTGAATATGGAGATCAAGCCGGTCGCTTTTTTTGACGATGCAGCGGGTGCGATTATTAAGGATCAGCAGTTGCTGTCAGAGATGTCAGACCCTCGTGTTCGCGAAGAAAACGTAAAATTAGAGAATGTTCTTCCATTTTTTGGCGATACCTTACGTAGAAAGGGCATCGACTTGCCAAAACCCTATGGGTTTTCTATGGCTTACCGTAGTCAAGAGACTAACTTCGATTTTACCAGCTTTAGTGTTTTTGGTTTAAGCCCAGCACTTTTAGAAGCTTTCTTTGACCCAGAAAAAACCCATGCGGTAGTAAATACCGAGAGCTTTACCCTTCGTGGAGATGCCTACATTTTGCCATTTTGGAATGTATTTGGCTTGGTAGGAAAGCTAAATGTGGATGCCGATGTTGAGGCCCATTTTAAAGGTATCGACCAGTGTATTGGTTTGGTGGTTGGAGAAAAATGTTTAGGTGAACACATTTATGTTCCATCTGGTGACTTTAACGTTCCACTTCACCTTGAATACGACTTACTTGGCGCGGGTACTACTTTGTCTATCGGCTATAAGAACTTGTTTGCTTCGCTAACTGGCACTGTAACGAAAACAAAAATGAAAGGTGCAGATGATTGGGGTGGCAGCATTTTTACCGCGCAACCAATGCTTGGTTATCAGTTCCAGCAGCAGCGAGCTCAAGTGTTTATTGGTGCTGAATATCAGGGATACGATGACTACATGACCGGCACTGTGCGTTTCAAAGATATTGAGATGGATTATAACGTAGGTATTCGCAGTCAACGTTGGGCTGGCCTCATTGGCTTTAATAAAGAGCTAGACAAAAACTTCAATATCACTGGCATTGTTAACATAGGTAAAGATCGCACTGCAGCTACACTAAACCTCGGCTACCGTTTCTAAGCTACCCCTCGGGCATGGATGCCCTTAAGAACCACATTCTTTTATCTATTTATTCTAGGTCTTGTTATGTACTTTTTTACTAAACCTGTAGCCCTTCTACAGCGCTATGTTTTGCGTATTCAATACTTAACGGTTTTAGGCTTGTTTAGTTTTTTAATGGGCTGTTCTAGTGCTCCTCCGCCTATAACTGAAGACTTAACCAGCGACTGGCAGCTCGAGACTGTGCCTGCTCAAGTCTATTTAATACCTAATGGGAAAGAGGCGTTGGCTCATCGTATAGCTGCGGTTCGAAACGCTAAGTCTTATGTATTGCTGGAGTATTTTACTTGGGACCATGACCTAAGTGGTGCCTACTTATACAGAGAGCTAAGAATGGCCGCCGACAGAGGTGTAAAAGTAAAGTTAGTTCTTGATGACCTACTTGAATTTAATGACATGTGGTTAAGAACATTGGCCGCTCACCAAAACATTGAAATACGCATTTTTAATCCTTTTGAAGCACGTCAACTGGGCTGGTTTAGCCGCATGTTTGATTTTCAGATCCATAAAAACAAACGTAATCATCGCTTACATGAAAAGCTACTGCTAGTAGATGGTGATTTAATGATTACTGGTGGACGCAATATCGGTGATAGTTATTTTGAATACAGTAAAAAAGCAAACTTTTTCGATTTGGACTTGTTGGTAAAAGGCGCTGTGTTAGCAGCCTTTGAGAAAAACTTTAATCAGTTGTTTCAGAGTGAGAGTGCGGTTGATGTTCAAACCTTAGTGGGGACACCAAGGGCAGAAGAGCGCGACTATTTTTTAGTGGGTTTTACCAAGCTTGCCAACAAATATCCATTACAGCTAGCTGCGATCGCCGACAGTGTATTGGCTATCGCTGAACCAGAATACACTTCTGTTGAAGCGACCGCTTTGTTTGACTCACTTAATAAACTTGAAGACAAACAACCTTATCATCGAGAGCGCTTGTCTAAAACTATGCAGCAGAAGCACAAGCAGATTGAACAGTTAGTTATATCTACACCGTATTTATTGCCTAAGGCCGTTGGAGAAAGTGATATACAAAGATTCAAGCAAGCTGGTGCAGAGGTAACGGCTATTACTGCTGGTAAAACGGGCAGTGATTCAGCGTTTGTTGGAGCGTATTATTCACCCTATCGAAAACAGTTATTACAACAAGACGTTAAGCTCTATGAGTTTGCTCCAGACAAAGAGAAAGGGCGCGCTAAGGATTATTACCACGTGAAAGCGTTGGTCGTGAATAAGCAGTGCAGTTATGTTGGGTCCTCTAATTTTGATCCGCGTTCTGATCATCTTAATCTCGAGTTTGGTTTGTACCTATGCGGAGAAGGCTTTGCTGAACAGTTAGAAGACTATTTGTTCCAAGATCGCGATACCCATTTGTGGCAACTTGGATTGAATGAGAAAGGGGAGACTATTTGGCAGCAAGGAAAACAACAGCGCATTAAGGCTTCAGGGAGCAAAATAAGCGATGCGATATATCGCTCACTGGGCTTAGTTTACGATCTCTAAGTTTTAACGGGCTTGTTGTTGCAGTTCTTCAAGCCAATGTTGATGATAGCTATTAATTTGCTTGGGAAGAAAAAACTTGGCGAGCCAGCTTATTCCATTACGTTGGGTTGTCTCAGTAATAATTGAACAGCCGTCTGCTTGGTAGTCTAACTTCCAAGCATGGTACATATCTATACCGCCAGATTTGCCTTTCCAAGCGATTTTTTTATTGGGAACAAACTCGACTACTGTACATTCGAATTGAAGCTTTTTAGTTTTCCAAAGAAAGACCGTGCCTTTTTCTAACTCTAAGCCGTTACCGTTTAACAGTTGCACAGAGGTCGCTTTATTCTTCCAGGTTGGCCAACACGGCGCCTTTATTAAACATGCCCAAACTCGCTCTGCAGGGACTTTGCTGGGCACAGCATTTTTAACATGAATTTGCGCGTTTCGCGGATGATAGTAGTCTGGCCAGTTAATCTTTGTTTCCTCGAACATTCGCTTCACCATAATGAGTAAACAAGCAATATCGACATAAAAGAGCTTACATTTATATATTGTAGCGCAGGGTGCAGCTAGCTCTTGTTTGGTTCGCATATATTGCGTTTCAACAATATTGCAGAGTTAGCCAACATTCTCCAACTAAGCAAATAAATACGTCTATCCAATAAGTTATATCGATACTACTTTGACGGATTTAGTCCTACAAACAGGAGTTAGTACTACGCCAAAGTAAGCTTAAAGTAGCGTAATTCCTTCTACAGCTGAATTTATCAGTTTTAGTGTTAAACAAACAACTAAGTAATTAAACAAAGGTTATCAATGAAGACTACATGGGCGGCGATGGCGCTGTCGGCTTTGTCTATTAGCATTTATTCAACCGTTAGCACTGCGTCATATTTTGACGAAGTTGATGGACAGTTTGATTTGGGGCATCACCTTGCAGAGAATGCCTATGGCTTTTTGCCTATTCCTATTCTAATAACTGAACCTGCTGTTGGCGGCGGTGGTGGTGCTATGGGACTATTTCTTCATGAGACTGAAGAAGAAAAAATAGCCCGTAAGAAGCTGGCGATGTCATCACTAGATGGTGGTGCGCAGTTGATACCCTCGGCAATTACCTTAGTGGGAGCAGCAGGCACCGAGAATGGTACTTGGTTTGCTTTTGCCGGGCATCGTCATTCATGGATGAAGGATTCAATCCGCTATACCGGCGGAGTGGGCTTAGGGAAAGCTAATCTGAATATTTATAAAGATTTGTCTTTAGGCGATTTTACTAAAAGCATGCAGATGGGTACTAAAACCGAAGGCGCTTTAGCTCTGCAAAAGCTTCAGTTTCGTATCGCTGATACTCCTCTGATGTTGGGGGCTAAGCAAGTTGTAGGTGTAAGCAAGGTAACGATTGATACTGGTAATTCTAACGCGGATAAGCTGCTAAATGGTTTGTTAGGTCTGGTGTGGGGGGATGAGTCGATCACTTCTGGTCTAGGCTTTATTGCCGAATACGACACCAGAGACAATATTTTTTACCCAACTAGAGGGTATAAACTAAACGCTGATTACATGATTTACGATAAAAAATTGGGTAGCGATTGGGACTACCAAAATTTGAATGTGGATGGAGAGGTGTATCTTCCATTAGGTAGAAAATGGAACCTAGCTTTTGCTGGCAATTATCAGCTCTTCAGCTCTGATGAATTGTTTTTATCACCCACAGCACGACCCTATGTAGGGTTGCGAGGGGTATCCGCCTATCGTTATCAAGGCGACGAAATTCATACTATACAATCACAACTTACTTACTCGATTGATCACCGTTGGACTATCTCGGCTTTTTATGGTGCTGGACAAGCTATACAGGAAAGTAAGTTAGCTACAAATGAAAGCGTACAGTCTGTGGGCGCAGGTTTTCGTTATCAAATCGCCCGAAGATATGGCCTGCGCCTAGGGATGGATTTTGCTTACAGCGGCGAGGAAAGTGCTGTGTATTTCCAAGTAGGAAGTGGTTTTTAAGCACTAGGTGGATACTAACCAAATTCCCACTCCAATCATGAGCGTTCCGGAGATGCGGTTTAACAATCGTACGTTGCCGCTTTTGTTTAAGAATAACCGTAAGGTTTTTCCACCGGTTGCATACAGTGTCATACAAATAAACTCAGAAATTAGAATTATGCCCACCAATACGCTTAGTTGCAGGGGAAGGGCTTTGTCTGTTTGAATGAAAGGCGGTAACAACGAGATCATAAAAGCCCAACCTTTAGGATTTGCTATTGCTGTTACCAGCCCCTGAGTGGCTAATTGCCAAGGGCTAACTTGTGCTTGCTGTTCAATTTTTTCGGGTATGGCCATCTTTCCGCGAGAGCGCCACATTTGGATTCCTAAGTAACCAAGGTAGCTGCCGCCAACCCATTTTAGCAAGGTAAACACATCCGGGTAACGCAGCATAATTGCAGCAACACCAAGTACTGCAAGCACCGCAACGATGCCTACTCCTATCATTTCACCTAGCATCATCCAAAAGGTGCGGCGCAGCCCAATGGTCATACCCAATGTCATGGCTAAGGTCATACACATTCCGGGGGTAATAGAGACAAAGAAAAAGGTGGGAATGAAAATGAGAAGAATGGAGAAGTCCATAAAGATAAATAACCGTCTTAGAAAAAATGCGATTTTACACCCTAAATAGGCTTACCGCATGATTTAAATCAGCGAGGCTTATTTCGTTAGAACATCTTTAATTAAAAGATAATTCGAGAAACATTTACCCGTAGCAGCACCCTTTTATTTATTCCATTATTGATTAGTTTTATCGAGAGAGTATCAAGGTTGCGAGACAATTTTTTGAAGCGTTGGCAATTTCCATAACGAAGCTTTAGAATTAGCCGTTTCGCGGCATAGCTGCAAATATTAACTAAAGGAATCTTTAATGATTATCGCAAAAGACGATGTTGCCATTTTCGAATACACAGTAACCGCGAACGGTGAACAATTAGATACGTCTGAAGGTAAAGAACCTTTAGCAATTATTGTTGGTCACGGCCAATTGGTGCCTGGCTTAGAGCAAGCATTAATTGGTAAACAAACTGGCGATAAGTTTGAAGCTGATATTGCCGCTGCAGATGGCTATGGCGAGCGCAATGACAACCTTGTTCAAGCTGTTCCACAATCAATGTTTGGCGATGTTGAAGTAGAAGTGGGCATGCAGTTTCGTGCAACTACCGATGAAGGTGAGCAATCAGTTATCATCATTGGTATGGAAGAAGACGAAGTGATTGTTGATGGTAATCACCCTCTAGCGGGTATTGATTTAGCCTTTAGCATTGAAGTAACCGAAGTGCGTAAAGCCACTGAAGAAGAATTAGCTCACGGTCACGTTCATGCGGCTGGCGGTTGTGGTCACCAGCACTAATAGCGCTTACTTATAGTTGGTCTTCTAAGGGTAGTAGGCCAACTATCCAAGCTTGAAACTTTCTCCAAGCACTTGCCTTAGGTTCCTTGTTGTAGCGTATCTCTTCTTGTTCTCTTCTTTTTTCTATCCATTCTAAATCTTGCTGTTGATCTAAAGCTAACAAATAGCTCTTGTAGGGCAGTTCTTCATATACCGAACGATGAATCAATTCGGCTAAGTTAGGGCAGGTGAGTAGTAAGCCCATTTCTGTATTTAAGTTTATAGAGCGCGGATCCCAATTGAACGAACCAATAAACAGTTTCTCTTCATCAATAATAAACATTTTGCTATGCAGGCTAGCCCGTGATGCGCCTTTTCCAAAAAATGCGAGGCGTTCTTTTTGTTTGGCGTCGGGTTTTACTTCATAAAGAAAGACGTTTCCTTCTACCAGACGTTTACGGTACTTTTTATAACCCGAGTGAACCGCTGCAACATCCGTAGCGGCTAAAGAGTTGGTGATTACACTCACATCTATGCCTTTATTAGCGAGGGCTAATAAACCTTTGGTACCTTCTTCTCCTGGCACAAAGTACGGAGAGCTGAGCATAATGCTTTGTTCTGCCTTGCTTAAGGCTACTCCCAAGTTGCTCGAAACGTCTGAAGGGTATGCTGGGTCTTTACCCGGATGGTCAACCAGTAAGCGTCCATCACACCAATAAAGGTGATCTCTAAAATCTTGGTTAGCCAGCAATTGTTGGTAACGCTGATGGGCAACGATGAAAGACTTCACGCTATTTTTAAAGATCTGTTGTTCTAGGCGTCGATATTGACTTTGCTGATCTATATCGTGTGGATTTAGTGCCTCAATCGGGTAAGCTCTGAAACCGTTCCAGTATAAATCAAAGGCTTGGCTTACTTCTTTTACCACTGGGCCCAGTGCAATGGCATCTAAATCTGCGAACTCTAATTCCGCTTTAGCACTAAAATATTCATCACCGATGTTTCTGCCACCGACCACCGTAATTACACCGTCAATGGTGAGTGACTTATTGTGCATTCGGCTGTTTAAGCGATTAAAATCGCCGACCATATTGGTGCCACGAAAGGTACGGTCGTAAAAAGGATTAAAGATCCGGACTTCTATATTATGATGCAGTGATAAAGCTTTAAGCACGTCATCGTAGTTAGAGGTATTAATGTCGTCGATAAGCAGTCTTACACGTACTCCGCGATCAGCCGCCTTTAGTAAGTTCCCTAAGAAAATAGCACCGGTCATGTCTTCTTTAATCATGTAGTACTGAGCATCAATACTTTGCTCTGCTTGCTCGATTAGAGCGATACGAGCAGCAAAGGCGCTAATACCGTCTGCGAGTATCGCTATCCCGGTTTTACCCGGCTGATACTGAGTAATATGATCAATTTTTAACTGGTTAATAGAATCTTGTGGGAGCGTTAAGGTGTAACTCGCTTGCTTGTGCTGCTCAATCAATTCGTTGCTAGGGCGCTGCGCGCAGGCCAATAAGGCTTGAGAGACAAATAGAATAACAACAATACGTTTAACTTGAATGAGCAAATCCATTTGACTAACTGTCTACCTAAGCAACTAAATATTATGAGAAATTTTAGACTAATTCCAATCACCTAGCTAGCTGTAACGTAGCTAAGACAGGCCAATTTGTTAACTCTGTGTTAATCCGTTTCCTACTCAGTCGGATAACGTATATAATGCCGCGCTTACTTTTTTGAGACTTTGTATATGCACACAGCTGAAACCCTGTTTAAACCTGAAACTTGCGTAAACCGACAGCGAGCCGCTGCGCCGTTTTTGCCAATGTCTCGTAAAGAGATGAAAGCCTTAGGTTGGGACAGTTGTGACATCATCTTAGTGACTGGCGATGCCTATGTGGATCACCCTAGTTTTGGTATGGCGGTTATTGGCCGTATGCTGGAAGCTAAAGGGTTTAGAGTGGGTATCATTGCTCAACCGGAGTGGACCAGTAAAGACGCGTTTATGACGCTTGGTAAGCCTAATTTATTTTTTGGCGTAACAGCTGGCAACATGGACTCAATGATCAACCGTTATACGGCTGATCGCAAATTGCGTCATGATGATGCATATACGCCAAATGATGAAGGCGGAAAGCGGCCAGATCGCGCTGTGATTGTGTATTCTCAGCGCTGTAAAGAAGCCTATAAAGATGTACCCGTTGTACTGGGTGGTATTGAAGCTAGCTTGCGCCGGATTGCCCACTATGATTACTGGTCAGACAAAGTTCGCCGTTCAGTATTGTTTGATGCAAAAGCAGAATTACTAATCTATGGAAATGCTGAACGTCCGCTTGTGGAAGTGGCCTATCGCTTGAGCCAAGGTGAGGACATTGCGGATCTTTATGATGTGCGTGGTACTGCCATTATTCGTAAAGAAGCGCTGCCTGGATGGAGCGGATTAGATTCTAGTCACCTCGATAAACCAGGAAAAATCGATCCTATTCCTAGCCCTTATGCCGAAATTGAAGAAACTTGCTCAAGCAAAGAGGACGCTCCGGTAGAGTCAGATTCACAGCAAGCTAAACCAATTGTTGTGCAAATGGAAAAAAAGCGTCCTTGGGAAAACGTATATATTAATTTGCCTGCTTACGAACAGGTAAAAGTTAACCAAGTGCTTTACGCGCATGCTTCTCGTATTTTCCACCTTGAGACAAACCCAGGGTGTGCGCGAGCATTAGCTCAGCGCCACGGTGATCGTTACATATGGCTTAACCCACCTGCGTTACCATTAAGTACCGAAGATATGGATGGCGTGTTTGGTTTACCTTATCAGCGTATTCCGCATCCTAGTTACGGTAAAGCGAAAATCCCGGCTTACGACATGATTAAGTTCTCAATCAATATCATGCGTGGTTGTTACGGGGGCTGTACATTCTGTTCTATCACTGAGCACGAAGGGCGAATTATTCAAAGCCGTTCAGAAGATTCTATTATCAATGAGATCGAGCAGATCAGAGATCAAGTGCCTGGATTCACTGGTATTATTTCTGATTTAGGCGGGCCGACGGCGAATATGTATCGCTTAAATTGTAAAAGCCCGAAAGCTGAAGAAACCTGCCGCCGTTTATCCTGTGTTTACCCAACTATTTGTCATCATATGGATACTGACCATACGCCGACTATTGATTTGTATCGCAGAGCCCGAAAAGTGGAAGGCATCAAAAAGATCTTGATTGCTTCTGGTGTTCGCTACGATTTGGCCATTGAAGACCCGCGTTATATTAAAGAGCTAGCGCTACACCACGTGGGCGGGTATTTAAAGATTGCCCCAGAACATACCGAAGAGGGTCCATTGTCTAAGATGATGAAGCCGGGTATGGGTACTTACCACAAGTTTAAAGAGCTATTCGACAAATATTCTAAAGAAGCGGGTAAGAAACAGTATTTGATTCCTTATTTCATCTCTGCGCATCCAGGCACAAAAGATGAAGATATGGTGACCTTGGCGCTGTGGCTTAAAAAGAATAAATTCCGCTTAGACCAAGTGCAAAACTTCTATCCATCGCCATTGGCTAACGCTACAACTATGTATCACACCGAGCGTAATCCGTTACATAAGGTGAGCCATACTAGTGAAAAAGTGTCGGTAGCGAAGAAGGGGCGTCAACGTCGCTTGCATAAAGCTTTGCTACGTTACCATGATGAGAAGAACTGGCCGTTAATTCGTGAAGGCTTAACGAATATGGGCTTAACGAAATTAATTGGTAATGGTTTGCACCATTTAGTTCCGGCCGACAGCCGAAGAGGTGGCCGCGGTGCGGCGAACCGTGGTTATAAAGGTGCTAAAAACAGTAATTTTGCTGCAACACGGTTTACCAACAAACAGTTTAAGCAAAAACGATAACGTAAAAAAAAGCGGCTTGTTAGCCGCTTTTTTATTGCTTGTTTATAACCAATGCCTTAGCAAATCTAACAACACGGTTAATACCAGTAAATAAACAGACCTACGTATTAGCTGGTACTCATTAGGGCTTAAATCGTTGACTGGTTTAAAGAAAATCCGCAAAGGATTAAACCAATCGTTATGTTGTCTAGCATGCCCCCACATCGCTTTGCTAACAAAGCTTAGCGCTAAAAGTATACATAGCGCTTCTGCAACCAACACCAGATTATTCATTGTTTAAGTTTAGGCCATATGCTCTAAGTACATGACCGTAAGTTCTACTCGAGACTTGGCATTTAATTTACGCAATAGGCTTTTAACGTGAACCTTCACAGTGCCTTCAGTTATTTTTAAACTAGAGGCAACTTCGCGATTACTAGCGCCTTTAGCGATTTCATTCAGCGTTTGTAATTCACGTTTGGTTACCGTGGCTAACTTCTCTGCAAACTCATCATTTTCATGTAGGCAGTTTAGATAAGGCAAGAGCTCTTCGCTTAATACTTGTTTACCTGCCGCTGCTTGTTTGAGTTGCTCGTGTAATTGCTCTGGCTCCATATCTTTTAACAAGTAACCATCGGCGCCAGCGTTAATGAGCTTGATGACGTCTTGTTTAGAATCAGAAACTGTAAGAATAATGATGGTTGAAGAGACCTGTTTTTCTCGCAACAGTTTTAAGGTATCTAAACCCGATAAACCCTTCATATTAAGATCTAGTAATACAACATCGGGTTCTAATTCGGTGCAGAGTTCTACTGCTTGTGCGCCACTGCCTGCTTCTGCAACTACGTTAAAATCTGGCTCTATGCTTAAAAACTGCACGATACCTTTTCGCATTAGCGGGTGGTCGTCTACAACAATAATGTTGATTGGGTCGCTCATAGCTTAAAGAATCCTTAATTACTCTTAGTAGGGAAGGTTAGTTTTACCGATACGCCACCAGTTAAAGACTGCTCGAAACGTATTTCGCCATCTAAACGTTGCGCACGTTCTTGCATAATCTGTAAGCCGTAATGATCGTTAACCTGTTTTAATTTATTGCCTTGCAATCCATTGTCGGCAATTTCAACCGATATTTGCTCTGGGTCGCCAATACATGTTACCGAAATTTTATCACAGTCAGCATGTTTTAAAGCGTTTATGATCGCTTCTCTCACAATTTGAATAATGTGAATTTGCTTGTCGGCTTCCACCATATCGTTGGAAATGTCTGTATTTAACTCAATAGTTTGTTGGTGCTGAGCATTAAGCTCTTCTATTAATACTTGTAAAGAATCTACCAGCAAAGCGTTTTTAATGGTTAACCTAAAGGTAGATAGTAGCTCACGCAACTGTATATAGGCTGAGCTTAAAACACTTTGTATCTCGTTACTTATCTCTAAGCTTTTAGCACCGTCTGTAGGTGACTGCTTTAGTTGCCTTTGTAACAAGCTGTTTTGAATTTTAAGGTAAGAGAGGCTTTGAGCTAAAGAGTCATGTAGTTCGCGTGCAATGGTGGCGCGTTCTTCCATGAGTAACAGTTTTTGCTTTTGCAATAAGCTTTGTTCAAAGCGCAGTACTTTGGTTACGGTGCGGCAGTAGCTGGTCACAATCGCCGCTCTATCTTCAGGAATAGCAGGGAGCAGCAAAGAGCCGTATTGTTCTTGGTTTAGTTCTAGCGGAATGGGGGTTGCAAATTCACTTATTTCGGGCTCAATGTCTATCGCAATATCCAGCTTCTCGATATACAGTTTTGCGCCTTTTATGCCGAGAGTGTCGCACAGTAACTCTAAGGATTGGGTGAGGTGTTGTTGATTCAAATTGTTATTAAAGAGAGTTTGTTCAAGATTGTATAAAAAATTGAGGTCGCGGTTGGCACGACGTAATTCCTTGGTTTTATCTTTTACTTGGTTCTCTAAGTTTTGATATGAGCGCTCTAAATCTTGCGACATGGATACAATAGCTTTGGCTAAAGTTTCCATTTCAATGCTGGCGTAAGTGGTGGAAATAGATATTTTGAAATCGCCGTTTTGAACTTGTTTTGCGGCCTCAACCAAGCGGTAAATTGGCCGAGAGATATTACGTTGCATGTACCACAATGTATAAACTGCAATCATGGTAATGATGGCAAAAGCGATAAGTTGAAGCAGGGTTAATTGGAATACTTTTGCTTCAGACCCATATTGAGTATGTGCAACAAAATCGTCGATTAGGTCGACAAAACCCACAATCTGTTGGTCAAAACTAGCGATGTCTTTGTTTTGAACAAATGGCTTTAATTGCTCCCAACGGTGTTTTACTTTCTGATAGCGCTGATTAATGGTGTCGTCTTGCTGGGCTACTTTCATCAAGGCAGGGCTAGAAAGGGATTTCTCAAATTGGTCGATTTTCCTAGGAAGTGCAGTGTCATAAACATTTAGCGCGTGCGCCATTCGGTAGCTTTGCATGCGTAAAGAACCAGCAACATTTATTGCTTCTGCATCATTTAAGCTATTCACTAAAGTAGTTAAGGAGCTAATAGCGACCAAGGCGAATAAAAACATCATTAAACTTAAAAGGCGAATAACAGCGGTGCCAATGGAGCGTTTGCTAAAAAAACGTTTCAAGCGGAAATCCTTGTATTTACGAAAGTTTTAATACAATCAAATTGCCATCAAATTGTAACTCTTTAAGAAAGCACTTAACAAATGTTGTTTTGTTGCATAACATTAAAAGCATCACCGAAGTCTAAAACGACCTACGTCACAATGATATGGCGTTTAGACCCTTAGCATTAGACTAAGCAGGGTAGAGTTCAGAAATGGCTTTGCCTCCCGCATTTGGAAAGGTTGATTTATGTTATCGGATTCATTTTCCCGAAAATTTTTCTATTTGCGTCTGTCACTGACCGACGTCTGTAATTTTAAGTGTAACTATTGCTTGCCCGATGGTTACCACTGCGACACTCCTCATACCAACCTTAGTTTGTCTGAAATAGAGCAGTTAGCCACGTGTTTCTCTCGGTTAGGTACTAACAAAATCCGTCTTACTGGTGGCGAACCCAGTCTGCGTAAAGATCTTGTAGACGTAATGAACATTTGCTCGAACACCACGGGCATAAAGCAGCTAGCCATGACCACCAACGGCTTTAAGTTAGCAACACATGCAAAACGTTGGAAAGAGGCAGGTTTAACTCACGTTAATGTGAGTGTAGATAGCCTAGACCCACGCCAGTTTGAGTTAATAACCGGCACCAAAACATTTGAAAAAGTGATGGCCGGAGTTGATGAAGCTTTGGCGCAAGACTTTACTGCAGTGAAGCTAAATGCGGTTCTGATCAAGCATATGGCTAAGCAAAATTTTCGTAAGTATCTTGATTGGATTAAAGACCGTCCAGTTGAAGTTCGTTTTATCGAGCTGATGCAAATGGGTGATCACCCTGAGTACTTCGATAAACATCATATTGCAGGTGATGGTTTTAAACAGCTCCTGTTAAATGAAGGCTGGGAGCAACAAATAAGTGCACACAATGCAGGCCCCGCTCAGGTTTTTCATCACTCAGATTACGCCGGCAAAATAGGCTTAATCATGCCTTATTCAAAAGACTTTTGTGCAAGCTGCAATCGTTTACGTGTTTCTTCACAAGGTAAATTACATTTATGCCTGTTTGGAGAAGAGGGCGTAGACTTGCGAGATTTGTTGCAAGACCCTATTCAGCAAGCTCAACTTAGCCAACGAATTGAAACCGCTCTTCAGACTAAAAAAGTCAGCCATTTCCTTCACGACGGTAATACCGGCGCTACTCCTCACCTCGCTTCTATAGGCGGATAAGTTTTAGTGCGTGATGCAAATCACGCACTATACTTGATCTAAATCAATCATTTGGACAAACACCTCTTTCGAGGTATGTTTTTGAATGTTAATAGAAATTACGCTTAACCCTAAGAAACCTAGGGTGGTTTTACCAGTTTGGCTAAAGCCTGATTTCGTAAGGAAAATTGATGTCTGTAGACCTGTCTAAACGTCGTATGTTTAGTCCCAGCGATACGATTCGCAGTAAGCAACATCACTCATTACCTTGGCTAAAACAATCAATCGAAGATGGTTGTAGCCAGTGTGGTGAATGCATCAAAGCGTGCCCCGAGCAGATTATTGTTAAAGGCAGCGGTGGTTTTCCGGTGGTTGATTTCACTAAAGGTGAATGCACATTTTGTTACCAATGTGCTGCAGCTTGCCCAGAATCTTTGTTTCACCCTCAGCAGCAATCTGCTTGGTCTAATTCAGTTAACGTTAACGATTCTAAGTGTTTGGCTCAAAACGGCGTTTATTGCCGTAGTTGCAGTGATACTTGTGAACAACGAGCAATAACAATTAAACCTTTATTGGCAGGTAAAGCAGAGGTCAACGTAGACTCGGAGCATTGTAATAGTTGCGGTGCTTGTATCTCAGTATGTCCAAGCCAAGCTATTGAAATAAAGGAAGTTGGATGAACGAAGAGTACCATATTAGTAGCGCAGTGGTGATGTGTAATCCTGACCGTATCACTGAAGTTATTGACCAAATCAGCGGACTTTCTGGTTTAGAAGTTCACGGTTTTAACCCAGAAGGGAAAATTGTGATCTCTATTGAAAGTGAAATGCGAAACAACATCGTAAATACCCTAGAAGACATAGGAAAGTTGGAAGCAGTGCTAAGCAGCAACTTAGTATTCCACCAATTTGAACCAGCTAATGCTAATGAGGAAGTATCATGAAATGGACTCGCCGACAGTTTGTTAAAGCGAATGCAGTAAGTGCCGCAGCCACCGTTGCCGGTATTAGTTTACCTGCAAGTGCCACCAACCTAATTACTTCTTCAGAAGATACAAAGGTTACCTGGGATAAAGCCCCTTGTCGTTTTTGTGGTACGGGTTGTAGCGTATTAGTAGGCTCTCAAAATGGTAAAGTAGTGGCAACCCAAGGTGACCCTGAGTCACCGGTAAATAAGGGTTTAAACTGTATTAAGGGCTACTTCCTTTCTAAGATCATGTACGGTAAAGACCGGTTAACCACGCCATTGCTGCGTATGACCGACGGAAAATTTGATAAAAATGGCGAGTTTGCTCCTATCACTTGGGATCAGGCCTTCGACATTATGGCTGAAAAGTGGAAAAAGGCCTTGGCCGACAAAGGCCCTACTTCAGTAGGTATGTTTGGTTCAGGCCAATGGACCGTTTGGGAAGGTTACGCGGCTGCTAAGTTACATAAAGCCGGCTTTTTAACCAATAACCTCGATCCAAATGCGCGCCACTGTATGGCTTCTGCGGTAGGTGGCTTTATGCGTACCTTTGGCATAGATGAGCCAATGGGCTGTTATGACGATTTAGAAGCCGCTGATTCGTTTGTGCTTTGGGGCTCAAACATGGCGGAGATGCATCCAATTTTGTGGTCGCGCTTAACCGACCGTCGTTTGTCTGCACCGCACGTTAAAGTGCATGTGTTATCTACCTTTGAACACCGTAGCTTTGAATTAGCCGACAACGGAATGGTATTTACACCACAAACCGATTTGGCCATTCTTAACTACATTGCTCACTATATTATTGAAAATGATAAAGTGAACTGGGACTTTGTGAATAAGCATACCCACTTTAAACGTGGTGAAACCGATATTGGTTATGGCTTACGTCCAGAGCATCCTCTTCAAAAAGCTGCTGCACATCCAGACTCCGGCAAAATGACTGATATGAGCTTCGATGAATATCGCGAGTTCTTAAAAGATTATAACCTAGAAGCCGTGGCGAAATTGTCTGGCGTTCCTGCAGAAAAACTTGAAGCTTTAGCCAAAGATTACGCTGATCCTAATGTTAAAGTAACTTCGTTCTGGACCATGGGCTTTAACCAACATACTCGCGGAGTATGGGCGAATAACTCTTGTTACAATATTCATTTATTAACCGGTAAAATCTCAGAGCCAGGCAACAGCCCGTTCTCGTTAACTGGTCAACCGTCGGCGTGTGGTACTGCGCGTGAAGTGGGGACGTTCTCACATCGCTTACCAGCAGATATGGTGGTTGCTAATCCTAAACACCGTAAAATTTCTGAAGATATTTGGCAGCTACCTGAAGGCGCAATTCCGCCAAAACCGGGTTACCACGCAGTACTTCAAAACCGTATGTTGAAAGACGGTAAGCTAAATGCCTACTGGGTAATGTGTAACAACAACATGCAGGCTGCGCCTAACATTAATGAAGAAGGCTTACCGGGATACCGTAATCCAGAAAACTTTATTGTGGTGTCAGACCCATATCCAACCGTTACCGCGCAAGCTGCCGACTTAATTTTACCAACAGCAATGTGGGTAGAAAAAGAAGGCGCCTATGGTAACGCTGAGCGTCGTACACAGTTTTGGCATCAACAGGTTTCACCACCGGGTGAAGCAAAGTCAGATTTATGGCAAATGGTTGAGTTTTCTAAGCGCTTCGCTGTTGAAGAAGTTTGGCCAGCTGAGTTGATTGCTAAGAAACCAGAATATAAAGGTAAAACTTTATACGACATTCTTTATGCAAACGGTGAGGTTGACAAATTTCCGGTTGAGCAGGTTGATGCAAAACTAAATGATGAAGCTAAAGATTTTGGATTTTATCTGCAAAAAGGCTTATTTGAAGAATACGCCAAGTTTGGCCGCGACCATGGCCACGATTTAGCCCCATTTGATACTTACCATGAAGTGCGAGGTTTACGTTGGCCGGTTGTTAATGGTGAAGAAACCCGCTGGCGTTTTCGTGAAGGGTCAGATCCTTATGTTAAAGCAGGTGAGGGCGTTAACTTCTATGGTAAACCAGATGGTAAGGCCTTCATTATTGCTACGCCTTTTGAGCCAGCGGCAGAGTCTCCAGACGAAGAATACGACATGTGGTTAAGTACCGGTCGAGTACTAGAGCACTGGCACTCAGGCTCTATGACGCGTCGCGTACCAGAATTGTATCGCGCATTCCCCGATGCCGTATTATTTATTCACCCAGAAGATGCCAAACAGCGCGGCTTCAAACGTGGTGATGAAGTGCTGATTCAGTCTCGCCGTGGTGAAGTTAAATCGCGAATTGAAACTCGTGGCCGTAACCGTCCACCAAAAGGCTTAGTATTTATGCCTTGGTTCGACGCCAAGCAGCTAACCAACAAGCTCACCCTTGATGCAACGGATCCTTTATCAAAAGAGACCGACTTTAAGAAGTGTGCGGTTAAGTTAGTTAAGGTTTAAGTTAATGAAAAAGCACTGTAAGCCCCTCGCTTTCAGTGCTTCGCTAACAATATTTGCCAAGGTGGCGGAGAGAGTATTATGAAAATGCGAGTTTTATTATCAGGCTTTATAACCAGCCTTTTACTATGCGGAGCGGTTGTCGCTAACGATTATATTAGTAATGGTGGTGTAGATTCATTGCGCGGCGATACTGAGCTAAACACTCAAACTCAAGCTGCAGGTTTAAAATCTGTAGTAGAGCAAGACAAACCCTATGATAGCGATTATGTGTTTCAACCACCGTTGATCCCACACCAAATTCGCCATTATGAGATGAGTTTAAATGCGAATAAATGTTTGTCATGTCATAGCTGGAAAAACGCTCGCGAAAGTGGAGCAACTAAAATCAGCGTGACACACTATGAAGCGCGAGACGGCCAAGTACTGGCAGATGTGTCTCCACGTCGTTACTTCTGTTTACAATGCCACGTGCCTCAAAACGAAGCGGCTCCGTTGATTGAAAATGATTATGAACGTGTTGAATCGTTACGCTAAACACTAGGTTTAACCAGAGGCTAAATTATGAAGTTACTAAAAGCATTTTGGCGGAAACTAAGCACTCCCAGCAAGGCCGCTGTGGGTGTAGTGTTAGCGCTAGGCTTTACCGGTGGTATTTTATTCTGGGGTGCGTTTAACACCGGAATGGAAGCCACCAATACCGAGGCATTTTGTTCCGGATGTCATGCGCCAATTGTGGCTGAAATCCAGGAGACGATTCACTATTCAAACCGTTCCGGGGTGCGAGCAATTTGTTCAGATTGTCACGTACCGCATAATTGGACTGACAAAATAGTACGTAAAGTTCAAGCCAGTAAAGAGCTTATTGCTTTTGCGATGGGTACCATTAGTACTCAAGAAAAATTTGAAGCGCGTCGTAAACACTTAGCTGAGCGAGAGTGGCATCGTATGAGCCAAAATGACTCTCAAGAGTGTAGAAATTGTCATGAATTTGATTTCATGGATTTCTCAGAACAGCGTCCACGCAGTGTCGCTCAACACTCTGATGCATTGGCAAGTGGCGAAAAAACTTGTGTTGATTGTCACAAGGGAATCGCTCACCGCTTACCGGATATGAGCGGCGTTGAAGGCTGGTAATAATTAAGGAAGACACATGAGTACTTTAGAATCAGTTTTTTGGCATGTGTTAGGTTATGCTGCCATGCCTACCATTTTTGTTATGGGCTTTGTTGGAGTTGCGGTTGTTTCGCTAGCGATTCTATCCAAATGGGATAAAGACCAATAACTTAGTCTGTATTAAGACTTTTCATCACAACACTTAGTAGGCATTATTAGGCCTACTAAGTCGTTTCTATACGAAGATAATGCAAAGTAAATCACCAGAAGCTATCCAAGGCGTAATATTGGCCGGCGGCCAGTCTCGCAGAATGGGTACTGATAAGGCGCTACTTGATTGGCAAGGTAAAACATTGCTAGCAGCTAAAGTTGCTCAGTTAAGTGCAGTATTGCAAAGCAGTGTATTTGTGAGTGGCAGTTATAGCGGATTTGAATGCATTGCAGATGAAGCGAAATCGCTCGGGCCGTTAGCGGGCATAAAAAGCACCGTAAAAACGTTGGAGTGTGAGGCATGTGTGTTCATTCCTGTGGATATGCCTTTGTTAAGCGATGGCGTTATTGAACATTTGCTTTCTTTGTATGAGACAAATAAACAAAGCTACTATTGCCACTCAAGCATATTTCCTTTAGTTCTTGAAGTAAATCAAGCTACGATTCAATGCATTGATGAGGTACTTGCTAGGCCTGAGGCAAAGCAACGCTCGATTAAAGCCCTTTTAACACTTATTAATGCCCAAGCCGTTCAATTTTCTGAGGCGTTTACTAACACTTTGGTTAACACTAACACGCCTGAGCAATGGCAAATGATTAAACATATTAGCGGAGAACAACCATGAGCCATTTGGCTAATGATACTCAAACCTTTTTAAATATTGCAGTGCTAACGGTATCCGATACTCGCAATGAAGAAACCGATACCTCGGGCCGTTATTTAGCTGAAGCATTAACAGATGCTGGACATAAGCTAGCTGATAAAAAAATAGTCATCGATGATATTTACCAAATACGTGCAGTGTTAAGTAACTGGATTGCTGATCCAAACATTGACTGCGTTATTTCTACTGGCGGCACTGGTTTTACTGCTCGTGACAATACACCTGAAGCCGTTCATGTACTATTTGATAAAGACATTGAAGGTTTTGGAGAGTTGTTTCGTCATATCTCTTACACCGAGATCGGTACCTCAACGGTGCAGAGTCGCGCACTAGGTGGTTTCGCAAATAAAACCGTTATTTTCTGCGTACCTGGCTCTACCAATGCTTGTAAAACTGCTTGGCAAAAAATACTGCTAGAGCAACTAAATAGTACTCATAAGCCGTGTAACTTTGTTCCACACATAGGTCAAAAGTAATGAGCGAATTTACCCATATTAATGCTTCTGGTGAAGCCATTATGGTAGATGTTTCCGATAAAACTGAAACTAGCCGAATTGCTAAAGCTCAGGCACGAGTTAACATTAATCAGCAAACAGTCGCTAGCTTAGTTAATGGTGAGCAACACAAAGGTGACGTATTTGCTTGTGCACGTATTGCTGGGATACAAGCCGCTAAAAAAACCTCAGAGCTGATACCTTTATGCCACCCTTTAATGCTAAGCAAAGTGACTATAGAGTTGGATCTGGATGAAAGCGCAGGTGTGATTACGGTGATAAGTACCGCCAAGTTGAAAGGGCAAACAGGTGTTGAGATGGAAGCGTTAACAGCGGCCAGCGTTGCAGCCTTAACGATTTACGACATGTGTAAAGCGATTCAAAAAGACATTGTTATTACCGATCTTAAGCTACTAGAAAAACACGGTGGTAAGTCTGGCTCTTTTAGTACTGAGGCATAAGGTGAAAATATGCAGGTAAAAGTGTTATTTTTTGCTCGATTAAAAGAGCAGTTAGGCTGCTCTAGCCTTAGTCTTGAGCTAGCAGAGGGCAGTAATACAACTCAATTGAAAGCCGAGGTAGTAAGCAAAGGCGAACAATGGACGATTTTAGAGGAACCCTCGGTATTGATGGCGATTAATCAACAGCATGTTAGCGATGTTAAAAGCTTAGCCAATGGTGATGAAGTGGCATTTTTCCCACCGGTTACGGGCGGTTAAATGATACGGGTTCAAACTGACGACTTTAATGTGGGTGATGAGTACCAAGCACTACGTAATCGCGCTAGTGCTGGGGCAATTGTATTTTTTGTTGGCTTAGTTCGAGACATGAATTTAGGCGAACAAGTTAAAGGTTTACATTTAGAGCATTATCCCGGAATGACGGAGTCTCAATTAGAAGCCATTGTTGAGCAAGCCAAGCAACGTTGGCCTATTCAAGATGCTAGTGTGGTTCATCGCGTTGGTGATTTAGATGTGAGTGACCAAATTGTGTTTGTTGGGGTTAACAGTGCTCACCGAGAAGCATCATTTGAAGCTTGCCATTTCATTATGGATTACCTTAAAACTCAAGCCACCTTTTGGAAAAAAGAGCGCACGAATAGTAACGACACATGGTTAGATGCTCGAGAATCTGATTTAGAAGCAAAAAGTAAATGGTAAAACTGCTAGTTTCTTTTTTTCTATTATTGAGCTGCGCTGTGAAAGCTGAACCGGTAACGATAGCGGTTGCTGCTAATTTTAAGAACACTGCAGAAGCGTTAGCGAAAGATTATCAGCTCACTAATACTCAGTTTACGTATCGTATTTCTAGTGCATCAACAGGTATTTTATACAATCAAATTAAACACGGTGCTCCTTTTGATTTATTCTTTTCTGCCGACGATCTTCGACCACAACAGTTGGTTAATGAGCAGCACGCAATAAAACAGAAACCCTATGCTGTGGGACAGTTGGTTTTTTGGGCGCCACAGTTCACTGACCAAAATGGTGAGTTTGTTAAAGGTGAAGCCCTTTGGAACAAATGGTCGGAACCGTTTGCTTACGCCAACCCTGAATTAGCACCTTACGGTGCCGCGGCTCAGCAATTGGTTAGTGAGAAAAACGCTTCACAAAAAATTATACTGGCTAACAATGTATCTCAAGTGTATCAATTTATTGTTACTGGTAATGTTAAAGCCGGTTTTGTTGCTCGTTCAATTAAGACCGATTTAGACGGATCTTTCTGGATAGTACCTAAAAATAGGCATCCAGCGGTAACCCAAAATATAGCCCTACTAACAAACACATCGCAAGCTGTTGATTTTTACCATTACTTGTCTAGTTCCGCCGCACACTCTATCATCAAAGAAAATGGATATTTGTCACCTTAATCAATGACCGACGCTGAAATACAAGCCATTGTTTTATCGATAAAGCTCGCTTCTCTGAGCTGCTTTATCTTGTTGCTAGTTGGCACTCCTCTAGCTTGGTGGTTGGCTCGAAGCGAACGCAAGATTAAACATGTAATAGAAGCCATTGTGGCGTTACCTATTGTTTTACCGCCTACCGTCTTGGGTTTTTATTTGCTGATTAGCTTTGCGCCGAACAGTATTATGGGCCAGTGGTGGCTAACGCTTACTGGTAGTCAGTTAGCTTTTAGTTTCTCTGGGTTGGTATTTGCCTCTTGCTTATATTCTTTGCCTTTTGTCGTTCAACCCATTCAAAGTGCTTTTAAACAAATTGAACCAGGTGTGCTCGACGCGGCCAAGGTTTTACGAATGCCTAGGTGGAAACAACTATTAGCCGTTGAGCTACCTTTAGCCAAAAATGGCTTTATCGTTGCGATGGTCTTGGGTTTTGCACATACCTTGGGTGAGTTTGGTGTGGTACTTATGATTGGTGGCAATATTCCTGGTGAAACACAAGTAATCGCGATTGCCTTGTTTGACCACGTAGAAAGCCTCAATTTTGCCGCTGCGCATCGCTTAGCTTTAGTATTGTTAGGTTTTTCATTTGTGGCTTTATTATTAACTTATACGTTCTCTGCTTCAAAGAAGCGAGTAGGGAGCATAGGTGTTAAGTTTTAATCTTGAGTACCTACGTGATAACTTTTCACTAAAAATAGAACCAACTCAGCTACCTTTATTATGTGGAGTGTTTGGTCCATCAGGGGTGGGGAAAACAACCTTGCTTCGAGTGTTGGCCGGTCTTGAACCTCCTCGCTGTGGAGATGTCTTTTTCGCGTCACAACCTTGGTTTAATCGAAACACTAATCTCAGTTCACATCAACGTCCCTTAGCATTTGTCACTCAGGGCAGCCATCTTTTCCCTCACCTCAGTGTTAAACAAAACATCCAGTTATCAAGCCGCATCAACGGTGCTGACTTAGATTATTTGCTTAAGTTGTTTGAATTGGAGCCTGTATTAGATAAAAAGGCCGATCAGCTTTCTGGAGGGCAAGCTCAAAGAGTGGCGCTAGTTAGAGCTCTAGCAACAAAGCCTAAACTATTGCTGCTAGACGAACCACTGTCGGCGATTGATAGAGGTAGCGCGACGAAATTACTAAAAGGCTTAAAAGCTTGGCTGATAAAACACAACATAGCTAGCTTGATGGTGTCTCACAATCCTGAGGATTTAATCTTTTTTAGTGATAAAGTCTTGCTTGTCGAACCCAATAAACCCTGTGAATTGGGAGACAGCTTACAACTTATCAACCGCTTCAATGATCAACATAAGCAAACCTTGGTACTAAAAGTTGCTCTTGCTGAACGAAAGGCCGATCTTGGCTGGCGTTGGTTCAAATTTGGCGAGCAATATCTATTAGCAGAAAGCGCTAATGATTTATCAGAAGATACTCACCTGGTGGGTTTTAAGCCGAGCAATATTGTTATCGCTAAGTCTTTTGTAGAAAACTGCAGTGCGCAAAACCAATGGTTAGCAAAGGTATTGGCAATAACAGTCACCGAACTGAGTTGCTTAATTGAAGTTGAATTGGAAGGCTTAACCTTCTCAGTACCCATATCGCCAAGCGCTCAACAAGCCTTATGTTTACAAGTGAATCAATCAGTTTACTTGTTACATAAGGCTGTTAAGTTACATAATCAATTCTAGTTGCGACGAGGCTTATAGAATAGGCTCGGCAAACAATTCTATATTGACTATTTCGCCTGCGTTTACTCTACCTCTATCTTGCTCTAGTACCACAAAACAGTTGGCTTGGGTGAGGCTGGTAAAGATGGCACTGCCTTGAGCGCCAGTTGACGTTACTTGCAGCTCGCCGTTATCATTTATGCTAGCAAAGCCTCGCTGGTAATCAGTGCGCCCTGGTGACTTTCTAAAGTCTTGTAATGAAATAGCCTGTAGGCTTAAAGGCTCTCGGTACTGCCAATCAGTCGCTTTGGCAATAACTAACATCGCCAGCTTATAAAAAGTTACGTAAGCCGACACCGGGTTGCCGGGTAAGCCAATAAAGTAAGAATCTGACAAGTTACCAAAAGCAAATGGTTTACCGGGCTTTATCGCTAGCTTCCAAAAGCCAATGTCGCCGATCTCATCCAGCACTAACTTGGTGTAATCTGCTTCACCAACCGACACGCCGCCACTACAGATAACAATGTCTGCTTGCTGGTCTGCACTAATAAACGCTTCCGCGACTAATTGTTTGTCATCTGCAATTACTCCAAAATCGATGATATCAACGGGTAACTTTTCGAGAAGGGCACGAATAGCGAATCGGTTGCTATCGTATATTTGACCGTGTTGAAGTGGATTACCTGGTTGAACGAGCTCGTCACCACTCGATAGCAAAGCTACCTTCAGTTTGCTTTGTACTTTAACTTGATCAATGCCGAGTGTGGCTAACAGCCCAATATGGCTGCTGTTGAGGCGAGTTTGGGCGGTGATAACCACTTGACCCTGCTTTACATCTTCACCCATCAGTCGAACATTTTTGCCTTTGTTAATGGCTTGTTCGAATATGATTGAATTGCCTTCTACCCGTGTATTCTCTTGCATTTCAACTGCATCACAACCCGGCGGGAGAGGAGCGCCAGTCATAATCCGCACGCAATGATCTGCTTCTAAAGCGAGATTTCGAGTATCACCCGCAAACACTTTATGACTTAAAGGAAGCGTTTTATTGCTTGGCAGTTGATCTGCTGCGATGGCGTAACCATCCATAGCACTATTGTCGAACGGAGGGATGTTTAAAGGTGATGTGATATCAACAGCTAACACTCGTCCTAGAGCATTTTCTAGTGTTACATCCTCGACTGTCGTTTTTAGTGAAACAGCGTCTACAAGCTTTCTTTTAGCTTGTTCTATCGGCATAAGCCCCGGTTGACTGCAGCAATCCATCGAGTTTCCTAATTGGTTTCGGCTCGCCAAATAATCGAGCGAAGCACTGTGTAAATTTTCTCAAATTATCGCATTTCTAAGGTGTTTATTCAGTGATTAACGTAAATAATTATCACAGAGCCATTAACCATAGATTGGAACATTCACCGATGAGTTTTGTCAGCACAATCTCAGTTTCTAGGACTTGATTTGGAAAAGTATGGTTCTTGCTGGTTTTTATACTGGCAAGAGGACGAATAGCTTAGCGAATAAGAGACTTATTTTAACTAAAGGCGCTTTTAACTTTGGCTTATCATGTGTAACATGTTGTTCACAACTGGTCACCTGTCACAGTTTAGACGTTTATCAAGGGAGTTGATATGTCATCGGAAACGGCAACCAATATGGTCGTGCGTGCAATTTCTAGTATAGAGTTATATCAGTTCTGTGAGCTGCTTATGGAAGCAGCAAGCTGGTTTGAATCTCGCGGCGAACCACTTTGGAAGTTTCATCAAATTACCCCTCATTCTTTGCTAGCTAATCACCGCTTAGACGAAATGTATATGGGCTACATAGCCGGCAAACCGGTTGCAGCGATGATTCTAAACAATCGCAGTGGCGCTATAGATGTAGCACCTGAGGTGAGACGAGAAAGTTTGTTCATGCATAAACTTACCGTGAATAGGGACTATGCTGGGAAAGGTTTAGCAAAATTGATGGTGGACTGGGCGCGCTGCTACGCGCTTAAGCAAGGTTTTACCTTACTCAGTTTAATTTGTAATTGTCGCGATGAGCGTCTGCGGTGGACCTTAAGCCAGTTTGGCTTTGAAGAAGTCGAGCTGCTGAATGCTCAATATCAGTTACAACGTTATTTTTGTTTAGATTTAGATCACTGTAATGTACCACTAGAGAGTGTTCCTGTTGACGCGCTAGGGTTTGATTTTGCCATTATGAGTGAAGCAAAACCATTAATGGGGTGATATGGAGCTTAAACGCGTAACAGCACTGGCCAAGGGTAAAGTGCAAGGTGTTGGATATCGATACCATGTAATGCTTAAGGCGAATGAATTAAAAGTATGTGGCTATGCAAAAAATATGTCTAATGGTGATGTTGAAGTGGTAGCGGAAGGCAGTGAGGTAGCCTTATTTCTGCTATTGGAGCATTTGCTAATCGCGTCGCCTTATTCAAAGGTTGAACGTGTTATTAGCCAAGAGATAACAGTAATAGACAAGCCCAGTTATAATGATTTTTCTAGCTATTAAAAAAGGCGCCAATTGGCGCCTTTAAATTTACATTACTCGCATACCTGGCTGGGCGCCATCATCGGGGCTTAACACCCAAATATCTTTTCCACCAGGTCCAGCGGCTAACACCATACCTTGAGATTCACCAAAACGCATTTTTCTTGGCGCTAGGTTTGCCACCATAACGGTTAACTTGCCTTCCAAGTCTTCTGGCGCATAAGCAGACTTAATACCTGCAAATACTTGGCGAGTTTCAGTGCCAATATCTAGCTCTAAACGCAGTAGCTTTTCTGCTTTTTCTACGTGCTCGGCTTTAACGATACGAGCTATTCGCAAATCAATTTTTGCAAACTCATCGAAGCTGATTGTGTCGGCAATAGGTTCAATCGCTGTTTCACCTGTAGTGTCTTTAGCTTTTTTCTGTTCCTGGTTTTTGGCTGGTACAGCAGCAACCAAATTATCTTTAGAGGCATCAACCATGGCTTCTACTTTAGCCATATCAATGCGTTGCATTAAGGCTTTGAAGCTTTGAATTTCGTGGCCTACAAGAGTATTACCAATATCAGCCCATTTCAGTTCTACATTTAAGAACTGTTCAACCTTTGCGGTTAATTCTGGTAGTACTGGTTTTAAGTAAGTGATCAGTACCCGGAATAAATGAATCCCCATTGAACATACTTGGTGAGCACGTTCTAGTGTGTCTTCATTTTTTGCAAGCTGCCAAGGTGCTTCTTCTGCAATATATTGGTTGGCTTTGTCGGCTAAGGCCATAATTTCGCGCATAGCTTTACCAAACTCACGTCCTTCGTATAAGGCTGCGATGTTTTGTTCAGCGGCTACAAACTCATTAAGTAAAGCTTGGTTGCTTACATGCGTAGATAAGGTGGCGTTAAAGCGCTTGCTTATAAAACCGGCGGTGCGGCTGGCAATGTTAATAACCTTGCCTACTAAATCTGAGTTAACTCGTTGTGCGAAGTCTTCTAGATTTAAATCTAAGTCATCGATACGATTATTAAGCTTAGCGGCGTAGTAGTAACGCAGGTATTCTGGGTTTAAATGATCTAAATAGGTTCGCGCTTTAATAAAGGTACCGCGAGATTTAGACATTTTTGCACCATTAACGGTGACATAACCGTGGGCATAAACGCTAGTAGGTTTGCGGTAACCAGCACCTTCTAACATGGCGGGCCAAAATAAGCTGTGGAAGTAAATAATATCTTTGCCGATGAAGTGGTAAACCTCGGCGTCTGAATCTTTGTTCCAATAGCTATCAAAATCCAAATCGTCACGTTTATCACATAGGTTTTTAAAGCTGCCCATGTAACCGATAGGTGCATCTAACCAAACGTAAAAGTATTTGTCTTCAGTACCCGGGATCTTGAACCCAAAGTAGGGCGCATCACGGCTAATATCCCACTGCTGTAAACCTTGTTCAAACCACTCATTAAGTTTGTTAGACATCTCCTCTTGGAGTGAGCCAGAGACGGTCCAATCTTTTAGCATGTTTTGAAATTCTGGTAAGTCAAAGAAGTAATGCTCTGAATCTTTAAGAATAGGCTCGGCACCAGAAATAACTGATTTAGGCGATACTAAGTCTGTTGGGCTATAAGTAGCACCACAATTATCACAGTTGTCGCCGTTTTGATCTTCACTACCACATTTAGGGCAAGTGCCTTTTACAAAACGGTCAGGCAAAAACATGTTTTTCTCAGGGTCGAATAACTGAGAAATGGTACGTGTTTTAATATGGCCAGCTTGGTTCAACTTGTTGTAAATATCTTCCGATAGCGTTTGGTTTTCTGGGCTATGAGTTGAGTGGTAGTTATCAAATTCTATATGGAATTCTTTAAAGTCAGCAGTGTGCTCAAGCTGAACTTGATTGATCATTTCTTCCGGGGTGATCCCCATTTGCTGAGCTTTTAGCATGATAGGCGTACCGTGTGCATCGTCGGCACAAACATAGGTACAAGTATTGCCGCGAAGTTTTTGGAAACGAACCCAAATATCGGTTTGAATATATTCCAGTAAATGGCCTAAGTGAATAGGACCATTAGCATAAGGTAAGGCACTGGTTACCAGGATTTTGCGTTGTTCGTTTGTCATGTGATCTACTGTAAGCTCAGTCAATTAACAGGTGATTCAAGGCTGCCAATATTACCCTAAGCGGCAGTTGATGCCTAGTAGCGTAGCGCTTATGAAACAACTATTACGAATTTGCGATTAATTATCTAGCTTCAAGCTATTCCCGTAATGACTAATACTTTGTTAGCACCTATAATTGCGGCAAAAGTACCAGGTTAATTCTATGAAAAATCAAGATCATAATATTGTCGTTATTGGCATTTCTGGGGCATCGGCCTCTGGCAAAAGCCTTTTCTCTCAAACTATCGTAAACGACATTCGTAATGAGTTGGGCGATGATTGTATTGCTGTGATTAACGAAGACAGCTATTACAACGATCAGAGCCAGATTACGCCTGAAGAGCGTAAGCTAACCAACTATGATCATCCCAAATCAATGGACCACGCATTACTGGTTAATCACTTAAAACAGCTCAAACAAGGGCAGGCGATTCAGCAGCCACAATACAGTTATAAAGTGAATAACCGAATGGACGAAACCAAATCGGTTGAACCTACAAAAATCGTGGTTTTAGAAGGGATTCTATTGTTCACAGATCCTGCTATTAGAGAGCAGCTAGACATTAGTATTTTTGTAGATACACCTTTAGATATTTGTTTAGCTCGACGTATTCAGCGCGATGTTAAAGAGCGCGGTCGAACTCTAGATTCAGTGTTGTCTCAATACAACACCACTGTTCGTCCAATGTTTTTGCAGTTTGTCGAGCCGTCTAAGCAGTACGCCGATGTGATTGTGCCAAGAGGTGGAAAAAATCGGATTGCTATTGATATTATTAACGCAAAAATTCGCCATTTATTGGCGTCTTAGCTAACACCAACTCACTAGAATTAAACCAATTAAAATGAAAGCTGGCTAAAAGCGAAGCAAAGCTAGCAGATCTCGATTATCATTTATAGATAAATTGCATATTATTCAACAGCTTTGTTAATAGGGAAAATTATGAAAAAGTTGCTATATGGTGTGGTCATTGTAGTTGCAGCACTGGTTGTAGCCGTAGTTATTGCAGTTTCATTGGTAAATACCGACGATATAAAACAACTATTAGTTGATAAAACGAAACAGGCGACTGGCCGAGAGTTAGTGATCGAGGGTGATTTGGGCTGGCGCTTTTTCCCCAGTATTGGTTTTGAACTGGGTAAGGTGCGTTTATTGGACCACCCAGACTTTGGTGAAGGTGATACATTCAGTATCGAAGGTGCAGAGATGTCTGTTGCCTTAATGCCGTTATTCAGTAAAAGCGTTGAGGTAGGTGACATTTCTCTGCAGGGATTACGTTTACGTCACCAAACTAATGCCGATGGCAGTACCAATTTAGATGATTTAACCCAGTCTGACACTAACGCTGACAAATCTGATCCAGAGCCAAGTAATGAGTCTGATTCGGGGGCTTCTGCGCCAAGCGATTGGAACATAAGCTTGTCTGGTATAAACGTGGTTGATGCCAACGTTGAGCTTATAGATTTAAAACAAAACAAAACGCTGAAACTTGGACCGGTTAACTTTTCTTTAGAAGGTCTAGAGTTAGGTGCAGACAACAAATTCGCACTTTCTTTAATGTTTACTGATGGAGAGATGAGTGTTGAGCAACAAGCAGAAGGCTTACTGTTTATTGCCAATGACTTTAGTGAAGTTGCGCTAAAGGGGGTAAATAACGGCTTATCTTTGCAAGGTGCCGCTATACCCAATGGTGCGATGAATATACAAACCGGCTTTGATTTAGCTTATGTAGTTAACGCAAAAACAGCTGCATTAAGCAATTTGGTGGTGGATATAGATGGTAAAACAAAAATTAATGGTAGCAGTAGCGTTGTATTAAACGAGATACCCTTAGTTAAGTTTGACTTCACTATCCCGCTTTTAGATACCGCCCACTTTGTTGGCTCAAGCAACACTGATACAGCCAAAGAAGAGAGCGAATCACCTACACCAAGTAACAGTGAGCCTGAGCAAGAGCCAGATCTCAGCGCGCTTAAAACGGTTAATCTAGATGGTGTATTAAGAATCACTAAGTTACAGCACGAAAAATTACACATTGAGAATATCAAACAGCATGTGAGCATTAATAAAGGTATTTTGCGTCTTAAAGAGTTAAGTGCTGATTTGTACGGTGGTAAATTGTTGAGTAACGCGGTTGTAAATGCTCAAAAATCGATAGCAAGTTATTCAATGACAGCTACGCTAAGTGGCGTACAAGCAAGACCCTTATTAACCGATGCCGCAGGTTTTGAATACATCGCTGGCGGACTAAATGTCGATTTGGATCTTAAAGGTGTCGGTTTAACTCCTACAGCGGTTAAACAAAAAATATCTGGTCCAGTCAATGCTACATTCACCGATGGCGCTGTTTATGGTGTGAATATTCCGCAAATGATCCGCAGTGCTAAAGCTTCAATAAAGGGCGGAGATAAACAACAAGCTAAGGAAGAGCAGAAAACAGATTTTAGTGAACTGTTAATAAATGCCCAATTAGGTAAATCAGTAGCTACGGTTAAGAAAATGCAAATGTCTTCGCCGCTGTTGAGAATAGATGGCAAAGGTAATACTCACTTAATCAAAGAAAGCCTAGATTTTAGCTTCGTTACTAAAGTTGTCGCGAGCTTAGAAGGGCAAGGTTCTAAAAATGATTTGGCTGGCCTAGATATACCGATTAATGTTAAGGGTTCTTGGTCAGAGCCTAAAATTAACCTTGATATGAAAAAGTTGTTTGAAGGGCAGGCAAAAGAAGCCGTGAACAAAGAACTTAAAAAAGCACTGGGCGATAATGAAGACAGCAAGCAATTGCTCGACAGTCTAGGTGGCTTTTTCAACTAAGCAACAAAGGGCACTTAACGTGCCCTTTTTTATAGGATTGATTGTGGAAAAAATTGCGGGTGTAAAATCTATATTGGTTGTTTGCATGGGAAACATCTGTCGTTCAACCACAGCAGAAGCGGTATTACGGGAAAAACTAAAGCAAAGTAAGCTAAAGATTAAAGTTGACTCAGCAGGTACTACTGGATATCACAAGGGGGATAAACCAGACCCCAGAGCGATTAGAATAGCCGAAGAGAAAGGCTATAAGTTTAAAGGTATTCGTTCACGTAAGGTTGCTGATAAAGATTTTGTTAAGTGTGATTTAATATTGGCGTCAGATAAAAAAAACCTAGCCTACTTAGAAAAGCATTGCCCTGCAGAGCATGCTCATAAACTGGCGCTTTTTCTCCCTGTTGGTGGTGTAGAAAGAGAAGAAATACCCGATCCTTACTATGGCAGTGTACAAGGATTCAAACAGGTTCTTGAAATGATAGAGCAGGCCAGTGACACTATAATTGAGCGCTTAAAAGTTTAGCAACACAAAATATGAATATAAAAAAGGCCAGCATTAAGCTGGCCTTTTTAGTGTCTTATTTACCTATTCGCCTGAAGGGCTCATAGGGCTCATAGGGCTTTGTGCCGAAGTGCTAGAGCTACTATTTTGTGCTCTGCGTGTGCCCACTGTAACAGGCTTACGCACGTATGGTTTTTTAACTTCATCAGTGCTTATTGCTGGAGCACTTACTGGAGCTGGCTTAGCCATTACCGCAGACGCATTACCTTTGCCTTCAACCTTGCTTGGTTTAAGCTTACCGCGATTACTACGCTTAGGTTTTACTTCAGCTTTAACTGCTTCAACCGGTACTTCAGCTTTCACTGTTTCAACAAGTGCTTCAGCTTTCACTGTTTCAACAGGTACTTCAGCTTTCACTGTTTCAACAGGTGCTTCAGCTTTCACTGCTTCAACAGGCGCTTCGGTTTTAACTGCTTCTACCGGAGCTTCGGTTTTAACTACTTCTACCGGAGCTTCAGCTTTCACTGTTTCAACAGGCACTTCGGTTTTAACTGCTTCAACCGGAGCTTCGGTTTTAACTGCTTCAACCGGAGCTTCAGCTTTTACTGTTTCAACAGGTGCTTCGGTTTTAACTGCTTCTACCGGTGCTTCGGTTTTAACTGCTTCAACAGGGGCTTCAGCTTTCACTGTTTCAACAGCCACTTCTGCTTTAACCGCTTCTACAGGTGCTTGCGTCGAATCTGTAGCTGGGTAACGAGAATCTACCGCATCTTCATTCGTCTGGGTGCCAGTTTCAGCTTTAGGCAAATCATTAAAACGTTTGCGTCCGGCGCTGCTTGAAGAACGACGACGACGTTTTGGTTTCGGTGCATCGTTGTTCTCAGTTGAGGCTACAGGTGCCTCAGGTGCAACTGTTTTTGGCTCGACTTTTTCAGGTACTGATTGTTCTACTAATACTGGCTCTTGCACTTTAGGTTGCTCAGCAGTCTTCTCCGCATTAACACGAACTTTCTTACGTAAGTTTCGACGTTCTCTGCGTTCTTTAATTTGCTGTTCTTTAGGTGCTTGCTCTTTTTGAGCTGGCTTATTTTCTTTTACCGTCTCGGTCTTTTCAACCTTATCGCGCGCAGGCTTATTGCGCTGGTCCTTACGACGACGGGTTTTAGCGCCTTCGCTTCGCTCACCGCGCTCGTTACGTTCGTTGCGATCTTTACGTTCAGGGCGCTCTTGTCGCTCCGAATTTTTGCTATTACGCTTGTCGTTGCGTTGGTTGTTACGACGATTGTTGCGCTTGTCACGGTTATTATTGTTTTTGCTTCGAGTGTTCTGCTTAGGAGCAGGCTTTTCCTCGGTAGCAAACATGGCACTAAAGAAAGCAACAATGCGTGCTAACAAAGACGGAGAGGCTGCTGCGGCAGTTTTAACTGGTTTATTAGATTTCGCAGGAGCTGCAGGAGCCGCCGGGGCACTAAAACCTTGCAATACTGGTTGCTCAGCTTCGATTTTCTCTTTTGCTACTTGATTCGGCTGATAAACAGGAGATGGGTTTTCAGTGGTTAGCTGATAACTTGTCTCTTGTGTTTCTTCGCCGCTACGAACACGTGTAACATCGTAGTGAGGTGTTTCCATATGTTGATTAGGAATAATCACCAAACGTACGTTATGACGTTTTTCTAGTTTGTTAATTGCTACTCGTTTTTCGTTAAGCAAGTATGCAGCAACAGGAACCGGTACTTGAGCATGAACTTCCGAGGTGTTTTCTTTAAGTGCTTCTTCTTCGAACAAACGTAAGATAGAAAGTGCTAAAGATTCGTTATCGCGAATTGTCCCTTGACCATCACAACGTGGACAAATATGAGTGCTTGACTCACCTAAAGAAGGGCGTAAACGTTGGCGGGACATCTCTAATAAACCGAAACGAGAAATACGACCCACTTGAACACGCGCTCTGTCTTGACGAACGGCTTCACGGAAACGATTTTCTACTTCTCGTTGGTTCTTAACTGGTGTCATATCGATGAAATCGATAACAACCAAACCGCCCAAGTCACGTAAACGCAACTGGCGAGCAATTTCATCTGAAGCTTCTAAGTTAGTTTGTAGCGCTGTTTCTTCAATATCGCCGCCTTTGGTTGCTCGGGCGGAGTTGATATCGATAGACGTTAGCGCTTCTGTTGGATCAATAACAATTGACCCGCCAGATGGTAAACGTACTTCACGTTGGAAAGCTGATTCAATTTGCGATTCAATCTGGTAATGATTGAACATTGGCACTTCACCTTCGTAACGCTTCACGCGGCTTACAAAGTCAGGGCGTACCAACTCGATGTGTTTTTTAGCTTGGTCGAAGATAGTTTTATTATCTATCAAGATCTCACCAACATCACGACGTAAGTAATCGCGAATAGCACGTACAATAACGTTGCTCTCTTGGTGTATTAGAAAAGGAGCTTGCTTAGAATCAGAAGCGTCAGTAATAGCACCCCAGTGATTAAGCAATACTTTTAGATCCCACTGTAATTCTTCAGCTGATTTACCAACGCCTGCTGTACGAACAATAAGACCCATACCATTTGGTAATTCTAGGCCGTTCATTGCTTCTTTTAGTTGGGTGCGCTCGTCACCTTCGATACGACGAGAAATTCCGCCTGCACGAGGGTTGTTTGGCATCAATACTAAGTAGCTTCCAGCTAAACTGATAAAGGTAGTTAAAGCCGCGCCTTTGTTGCCTCGTTCTTCTTTGTCGATCTGAACGATAACTTCTTGGCCTTCTTTTACTACTTCTTTAATGCTTGGGCGTCCTTGATAGACGTAGCCTTCTGGGAAGTATTCACGTGCGATTTCTTTCATCGGAAGGAAACCGTGACGCTCTGCGCCGTAGTCTACGAATGCAGCTTCTAAACTTGGTTCTACGCGGGTGATTTTACCTTTGTAAATGTTAGCTTTTTTCTGTTCGTGACCAGGACTTTCTATGTCTAGATCGTATAGCCTTTGGCCATCGACCAATGCAACGCGCATCTCTTCAAGCTGCATCGCATTTATTAACATTCTTTTCATTTATGTTGCCTTGGGGTTTGTTTGATTAAAACAACCTCATGGACAGCAATTAACCTGCCTTAAATGGCCAGACCCTGTGTTTGATGTCAGAGTGTTCAGGTAACCTCTCGGTTAGCTACTCTAGTCCTTAGGGCGCATTTTGGCGCTTCTATAAATAATGAGTCCCGCAAGCTGAGCTTGCCGAACTTAACAATATATTCTATATAGCTTTGATTTAAGGCAAATAATTGTGATTGCCTATCAGGTTGCTATGAAAATTCTTACTATCAAGAGCGTCAAAATATACAAAATAGTACGCTCTAAAGTCGGTGCCAAATAAGGAAAACCTTTAAAAACGGGCACTTTAAGCCTTACAAATATAGCAAAGCTATATTTTTCCATCAAATTATTTATGAGCATGTTACAATTTTTGCTATGAATACCGAAAATAAAGCAGTTCAGATGGTCACTGTTAGTGACGACGAGGCTGGACAAAGAATAGATAACTTCCTATTAAAACGGCTGAAAGGGGTACCTAAAAGTCGTATTTATCGCATTTTACGCAAAGGGGAGGTTAGGGTTAACAAAAAGAGGGTTAAACCCGAATACAAAGTAGTGGGTAGTGACATTGTGCGCATCCCACCGATTCGTGTTGCCGAAGAAACGGGTTTACCTTCTAATAAACTGAATCAGGTGGTGCAGTTAGAGCAGCACATTGTATATGAAGATGATTGTTTGTTGGTTATTAACAAACCCTCGGGCATGGCCGTTCATGGCGGAAGTGGCCTCAGCTTTGGGGTTATCGAAGCATTACGCTCACTACGCCAAGATTGCCGTTACTTAGAATTAGTGCATCGGATTGACCGAGATACCTCGGGTTTGTTGGTGGTGGCTAAAAAACGCAGCGCGTTACGTGAAATGCATAGGCAACTTAGAGAAAAGGTGGTGCAGAAAGATTACCTCACCTTAGTTCACGGGCAGTGGCCTAAATCTACAAAAACGGTAGATGCGCCTTTACGCAAAAACGCAGTGGCGTCTGGTGAACGAATAGTGATCGTTGATCACCAAGAAGGTAAAGCTTCGCTAACACGTTACCGAATAGAGCGTCGCTTTGCTGATATGACTCTAATGAAAGCTAGCCCCGTAACCGGCCGAACCCATCAAATCCGGGTTCACAGCCAATATGAAGGGCATAGCATAGCTGGTGATGATAAATACACGAGTAGAGAGTTGCTCAGTGAGGCAGCATCTCAAGGTTTAAATCGTTTGTTCTTACATGCATGGCAAATACGCTTTACTCATCCTGCTACAGAAAAAGAAATGCACTTAACCGCACCTTTAGAGTCAAGCTTAAAAAGCTATTTAGATAAGCTAACGCCTTTATAGTAGTTAACAGATTAAGGAGAAAGTACCTCCTTAATCTGTTAATCAAGCAGCTTTACGCCTTGTTGCTCTAATAATGCACATAACTTTATTAGCGGCAGTCCGACTAAACTATTTGGGTCATCACCTCTTAAATGTTTAAACAGTACAATGCCAGAACCTTCGCTTTTAAAGCTTCCTGCGCAATTATAAGGTTGCTCAGCTTTTAGGTAGCGCTCTATGAGTTCTGGACTAAGGTCTCGAAAACCTACGTCAAAAGTATCTACTAAACTACTCATCTGCTGGGTAGTACTGTTATATAGCGCTAAGCCCGTGTAAAAGGTAATAACTTGGCCGCTGGCTTGGCTTAGTTGATTTACCGCACTTTTGTGGTCGCCAGGCTTACCTACAATGTTACCGTTAATACAACATACTTGATCGGAGCCTATAATAAGGTGCTCTGGGAAAGTTTGTTTTCCTGCGAGTGCTTTATGCTCTGCTAAACGCAATACTAATTGCCTAGCAGTTTCATTTGATTGAGGTGTTTCGTCTATATCTGGATTGAAAGTGTTAAACTCAGAAATAATTTTTTGTAACAGTTGTTTTCTAAAAGGTGAGCTTGAAGCCAAAACTAGGCGATTTTTCATCGTTTTTTAACCAAAATGAGCGGTCTGGTGATTTTAAACGCAAACTATAGTGATAGCGACGCTTAAAGGCATGAAAAAAGCAGAAATTGTTTTGACTATCACTGAGTGTAACTATAATATGCGCGCCTTATGCAAAAAGTGAAATTACCAGTAGAGATTGACCCGTTTAAGACGGCCAAGCGAAAGTTAGATTATCAAGGTTCACTTGAAATCAAACGATTGCCTCGTCTTAGCGATGCAACCTTGAAAGTGAATAGTGATGTAGACGTCTGGTTACGCTTTGGAACTGACCCGCAAGGGTTGGTTGTCGTTCAAGGCAAAGCGTTAACTGAGGTGGAGTTGGAATGCCAACGTTGTGGTGAAGCTTTTAGCTATGCTATTGATGTTGAGTTTACCTACTCGCCAGTCTGCGATGAATCGCAAGTGGAAGAGTTACCTGAAGATTACGAACCACTGCAATTAGATGAAGACAACTACTTTTTAGTCGCTGATTTAATTGAGGACGAGCTGTTACTGGCGTTACCAATTATACCTAAGCATTCTTTAGAAGACTGTTTAGTAAAGCAAGACGAACAAGTATTTGGAAAAATCGACATTGTAGAGGAAGAATCTAAACCGAATCCGTTTGCAGTGTTACAAAGTTTAAAAAAGAAAGACTAGGAGACTGGGTCAATGGCTGTTCAGAAAAGTAAAGTTACACGTTCAAGACGTGGCATGCGTCGTTCACATGACGCAATTGAAAACAATGTTGCATTAACAACTGACGCAACTTCAGGCGAGCTTCACCGCCGTCACCATGTTACTGCTGACGGTTACTACCGCGGTAACAAGGTAATTAACAAGTAAATTTTTGCATTTTGCAAAAACTTACAATTGCAGTTGATGCAATGGGGGGCGATGTTGGCCCCCATGTTACAGTGCCTGCCGTTGCGCAGGCACTTAACTATTACCCTCATCTAAATGTTACCTTAATCGGTGACAAGCATTTTATTAATTCCCTATTGATTGAGCATAAGCTCGCTCAGCATCCCCGCTTAGAATTTATTCACACTACTCAAGTTGTTACTGCTAACGATAAACCACTAACTGCTTTACGTTCTCGCCGTCAGTCTTCAATGCGTTTAGCCTTAGATTTGGTGCACCAGAATCAAGCCGACGCTTGCGTAAGCGCGGGTAATACAGGCGCGCTTATGGCCATGGCAAAAGTTGTATTAAAACTGCTGCCAGGTATCGAGCGACCAGCTTTAATTAGCCATTTGCCAGAACAAAATGGACGGGGTAGTTTACTGCTTGATCTCGGTGCTAATTCTAGCTGTGACTCTGAAGTGTTGATGCAGTTCGCAGTAATGGGGGCATCATTAGCCGAAAGCGTGTGGGGCTTAAAGTACCCTCGTGTAGCCTTACTCAACATTGGTGAGGAACAAATCAAAGGTAATGATGTCGTAAAACAGACTGCGCAACTTCTTGAAAACTCTAACGCAATTAATTACATTGGCTTTGTTGAGGGTAATCAAATATTTAGCGGCAAAGCTGACGTAATAGTTTGTGATGGATTTGTAGGCAATATCGCACTAAAAACCGCCGAAGGTGTTTCTCAGCTAATATTGGCTAAATTAAAGAAGCAGTTTGACGTAAACTGGTTTGCTCGTTTTATATTGACTTTGTTTTTACCAAGCTTAAAAACACAGCTAAAACAATTGAACCCCGACCAGTATAATGGCGCGAGTCTGTTAGGATTGCGCGGAATTGTCATCAAGAGCCATGGTCATGCCGATGAAACGGCATTTTTGCAAGCTATTCACCAAGCGGTTGCCGAAATACAGCAACAAGTGCCAAGCCGTATTACCGACAAACTAGAATCTTTATTAATGGATAAGCATTAAGTCATTTATGTACTCAAAAATATTATCTACAGGTAGTTATCTGCCAAGTAATGTAAGAACTAACTCAGATCTTGAGCAAATGGTAGAAACCAGTGACCAGTGGATCACTGATCGAACCGGCATTAAAGAACGTCGTATCGCTGCTAGTGATGAAACGGTCGCTGATATGGGCGCATACGCTGCAGAGTTAGCAATAGAACGAGCGGGTATAGATAAAAACGACATAGGCTTAATTATTCTTGCGACTACTTCTAGCGAAAATGCTTTTCCCGCAGCCGCGTGTGAAGTACAAGCTAAGTTAGAGCTACCTGGCGTGCCAGCCTTTGATATAGCCGCCGCGTGTGCAGGTTTCACCTATGCCTTAAGTGTTGCCGACCAATACATTAAAAGTGGTTTAGTTAAAACTGCGCTAGTGATTGGTGCCGATAGGTTATCGCAGATGTGTGATCCTGAAGATCGCTCTACCATTATTTTGTTTGGAGACGGTGCCGGTTGTGTATTGTTAGGTGCGAGTGAAGAGCCTGGTATTTTATCTACCCATATCCACGCCGATGGTCGATATGGTGATCTATTAAAACTCCCTCATCCTCAGCGTGGTATGTCTGGCACTGAGATGGAGTCTTACATGAGCATGAGCGGCAATGAAGTATTCAAAGTGGCGGTTACTCGTTTAAGCGAAATTGTGACCGAAACCTTAGCCGCTAACAATATTGAGAAAACAGAATTAGATTGGTTGGTTCCTCACCAAGCAAACTTCAGAATTATTAAAGCTACAGCCAAAAAGCTAGCCATGCCGCTTGAAAAAGTGGTACTGACTTTAGATCGACATGGTAATACTTCAGCCGCATCTGTTCCTATTGCTTTAGACGAAGCAGTGAGTGACGGACGCATTCAACGTGGCCAGTTAGTATTACTAGAAGCTTTTGGTGGTGGTTTTGCGTGGGGCAGTGCCCTAGTCAGATTTTAATTATTAGGATAGATGATGAGTAAATTAGCATTTGTTTTTCCCGGTCAAGGTTCACAAAGCGTAGGTATGCTGGCTGAATTAGCCGGAGAATATGCAGTAGTTGCCGACACCTTTAAACAGGCTTCAGACGTATTAGGTTACGACTTGGCAGGACTTATTGCCAATGGCCCCGCAGAAGATTTAAACGATACGAGCCGCACTCAACCTGCATTATTAGCTGCCTCTGTAGCGCTATGGCGTTTGTGGAATGAAAAGGGTGGCCAACAACCCGCTATATTAGCAGGGCATAGCCTAGGTGAGTACTCTGCCTTAACGTGTGCAGGCGTGCTTGATTTTGCTGACGCGCTAAAACTGGTTGAATATCGCGGACAACTGATGCAACAAGCTGTACCAGCAGGTATCGGCGCTATGTCTGCAATTATCGGTTTAGGTAACCAAGAGATTATTGACGCTTGTGAAAAAGCGGCTGAAGACCAAGTTGTAACAGCAGTTAACTTTAACTCACCTGGTCAGGTTGTTATTGCTGGCCACAAAGAAGCCGTAGAGCGCGCGAACGTGTTGTGTAAAGAAGCTGGCGCAAAACGTGCACTTCCTTTGCCTGTTAGTGTTCCATCTCACTGTGCATTAATGCAACCGGCAGCAGATGAGTTAGCTGGTTATATTGAAGGCGTTACGTTCTCTACACCTCAGTTTGATGTGATTAACAACGTAGACGTTGCGATTGAGAAAGACGCTAAAGCAATTAAACTTGCGCTAATTAAGCAACTATATAGCCCAGTGCGCTGGACAGAAACGGTAGAAGCAATGGCAGCCAAAGGCATTGACTCGGTTTATGAGTGTGGTCCTGGAAAAGTACTCAGTGGCTTAGTAAAACGTATTCATAAACCTATGGCAGCTGCGGCAATTAACGATTTAACGTCAATTAAATCAGCTTTAGATAACAAGTAACGAGGATTTATTAATGACCTTACAAGGTAAAGTTGCACTAGTCACTGGCGCAAGTCGAGGCATTGGTCGTGCGACTGCAGAAACGTTAGTAGCAAAAGGCGCTACAGTTATTGGTACAGCTACATCTGAGAAGGGTGCTCAAGCAATTGCTGATTACCTAGGTGAAAACGGTACTGGTTTAGCGTTGGACGTAACCTCTAGCGATTCGATTCAACAATTGTTTGCGGCTATCAAAGCTCAATACGGGGATATCGATATCCTAGTAAACAATGCCGGTATTACTCGCGATAACTTGTTGATGCGCATGAAAGATGACGAGTGGGAAGATATTATTAATACTAACCTAACGTCTATTTTCCGTTTGAGTAAAGCGGTACTTCGCTCAATGATGAAAAAGCGAAACGGCCGAATTATCAGTATTGGCTCAGTGGTGGGCACCATGGGCAATGCAGGCCAAGCGAATTACGCTGCAGCTAAAGCTGGAGTACTTGGTTTTACGCGTTCTTTAGCACGTGAAGTGGCTTCTCGCGGAATCACAGTAAATGCGATTGCCCCAGGATTTATTGAAACAGATATGACTCGAGCACTTGACGATAATCAACGTGGTGCTATCTTGTCGCAAGTGCCTATGGCACGTTTAGGTGATGCTCAAGAAATCGCCAAAACGGTTGCCTTTTTAGCCAGCGAAGATGCTGCTTATATAACAGGTGAAACTATTCACGTTAATGGTGGAATGTACATGGTTTAAGCAGTGGCTTAAAAAATGTGCAAAAAATTGATAGATCGCAAGTTTTTTACAAAAATAACTACGAAAAACGTGGTTAGACCACTACGGTTAGGCTTGCAAAGTAATTCGGTTTGAATACACTATCGCAACAACGCAGAAGCGTATTTACTAAGGAAAAATATTGTCATGAGTGCAATTGAAGAACGTGTTAAAAAAATCATCATCGAGCAACTTGGTGTAAGCGAAGACGAAGTTAAAAACGAAGCTTCTTTCGTAGATGACCTAGGCGCTGATTCTTTAGATACAGTAGAATTGGTTATGGCTTTAGAGGAAGAATTCGATACTGAAATTCCTGATGAAGAAGCTGAAAAAATCACTACTGTACAAGCTGCAATTGATTACGTTCTAAATAATCAAGATTAGTAAAAAAGTGGGCGACGTCAGTCGCCCGTTTTGAATCCCCCTAAGATAAGTAAATCCCCCCTGGAGGCATTTCAGTGACTAAGCGTAGAGTCGTTGTTACTGGTATTGGTGCTTTATCACCAGTAGGTAATACCGCTGAATTAACTTGGCAAGCTATTAAGGCTGGTCAAAGTGGTATTGGCCCAATCGAACACTTTGATGTAGAAGCATTCCCAACCCGCTTTGCCGGTTTAGTGAAAGACTTCAATGTTGAAGAGTTCATGACTAAAAAAGACGCCCGTAAAATGGACGCGTTTATTCAATACGGTATTGCAGCAGGGCTTATGGCCTTTGACGACGCAGGTATTGAAGTAACTGATTCAAATGCTCACGGCATTGGGGTTTCAATTGGCTCTGGCATTGGTGGCCTAGGTTTAATTGAACAAAATCATGAAAATTATTTAAAGAATGGACCACGTAAAATTAGTCCGTTTTTTGTTCCTTCAACCATTATCAACATGGTGTCAGGACATTTATCGATAATGAAAGGCCTAAAGGGCCCTAATATCGCTGTTACTACCGCATGTACTACAGGTGCCCACGCTATTGGCTTAGCGGCGCGCATGATCGCTTATGGCGACGCTGAAGTGATGTTAGCCGGTGGTGCAGAAAAAGCGTCTACCCATTTAGGCATGGGCGGCTTTGGTGCTGCTAAAGCCTTATCTACTCGCAACGACGACCCAACAAAAGCAAGTCGTCCTTGGGATAAAGACCGTGATGGTTTTGTACTAGGCGACGGTGCTGGTGTAGTCGTGCTTGAAGAATACGAAGCCGCTAAAGCACGTGGTGCTAAAATCTACGCAGAGCTTGTTGGCTTTGGCATGAGTGGCGATGCATATCATATGACTTCACCTCCAGCCGACGGTGATGGTGCAGCGCGTTCTATGGCTGCAGCCATTAAAGACGCCGGCATTGATGCTTCTGTGATTGATTATATCAATGCGCACGGTACGTCGACACCTGCTGGTGACGTTGCTGAAACTCAAGCGGTGAAAAATGTTTTTGGTGATCATGCTAAAGATGTATTGGTTAGCTCAACTAAATCGATGACCGGACATCTATTAGGTGCTGCGGGCGCTGTTGAGGCAATTATTTCAGTACTCGCTATTCGTGATCAAATCGCGCCGCCTACCATTAACTTGGAAAACCCAAGTGAAGGTTGTGACTTAGATTATGTTGTTGGCAGCGCTCGAAACGCAAAAATTGATTACGCCTTATCTAACTCGTTTGGTTTTGGCGGAACAAATGGCTCGTTAGTATTTAAGAAAATTGACGCATAATCTTTTTTCTACGCTACAGCTATTCAAAGCCTGATGTTATCATCGGGCTTTTTTATGTTTAGGGATATCGCTTTTGCAGGGCTCTGAGTTATCTGTGCTTGATCGCGGATTTAATTATGGCGATGGATTCTTCACGACAATGCTGGTGAGGAAGGGTGAAGTAGAACTATGGGACTATCACCAGCAGCGTTTGTTAAATGCTCAGCGAGTCTTAAAGTTTCCAGAAATAGACTTAGAGAGCCTACTTGACCAGGTAAAGCTAAAGGTCTCTGGCCGTCAAATCTGCGTGGCTAAAATAGTTGTTAGTCGTGGCCAAGGTGGGCGAGGGTACGCTCCTCCTAAAGTGGCTACGCCAACCATTTTAATTAACACTGCTGATTATCCCAAGGCTTATATTGATCTGCAAAAAAACGGACTCAGAGTAGGCTCTGCTACTCAGCGCTTATCTTATGGTTGCCTTTATTCCTCGGTTAAAACTCTAAATCGTTTAGAGCAAGTTATGCTAAAGATTGAAGCTGACGAACGTGGCCTTGATGATTTGGTTTGCTTAGATATAAATGATCACGTTGTTGAGGGGGTGGCTTCTAACTTGTTTTGGGTAAAGGGAAATCACATTTATACGAGTGATCTTGGCGGGGCCGGTGTTGCAGGTGTGCAGCGTCAGTTTCTTCTGAATAGCATTCAGCATTCGCCTTATCAACTTAAGCTCGGTACTTTTTCATTATCCGATTTGTTAGGTGCAGATGAAATTTTTATGAGTAACTCAATTATCCAGTTTGCTCCAGTTAAACAGTTTGATGAACGTAAGTTTAATCAGTTTCCCGTTTGTCGATGGTTTCAAGATTTGGTGAATCATGTTTCGTAAATTAGTTGTTATTGTTCTACTTTTTTCTCTAGCAGGCTTTGCGGCTTACACATGGTTTGATGACTATCTGAATACTCAGTGGCAGGAAGCACGAGACACTCAATTAGAACAAATTGAAGTGAGCTCTGGCGATAATTTTTATCGCGTTGCTCAAAACGTATTTCTAGATGCAGAGCAAGATAATTGGTGGCTAAGAGTGTGGTTTAAACTTCACCCTCAGCATAGCCAAATTAAAACTGGTCATTACCAACTACCGCCTGAACTTAGCTATGCACAGCTTACGGACATATTAGCAAGCGGTAAGGTTGTGCAGTTAAAAGTAAGCTTGATTGAAGGTGAAACGTATACTCAGTTTTGGCAAAAGCTTAACCAAACCAAAGGTATTAAAGCGAGCAGCAAAACGGAACAAGAGCTGTTAACTTGGCTTGGTAGTGAATTTACCAAGCTAGAAGGTTTATTGCTGCCAGAAACCTATTTTTTTGTTCATGGCACTCCTGCAGAAAACATTATTAAACGTTCTTTTGTAGCGCAAGAAAAAGTAATTGCAGAGCAGTGGGACAAACGTAATAAAAAAGTGCCGCTTAAATCACCATACGAAGCCTTGATTTTGGCCTCAATTATTGAAAAAGAAACGGGAGCCAAGTTTGAGCGGCCGCGCATTGCGTCGGTGTTTGTTAATCGCTTAAACAAAGGTATGCGTTTGCAAACTGATCCTACGGTTATTTACGGAATGGGCGAGCGTTATGATGGCAATATACGGCGTAAAGACTTGCGAGAAGCCACGGCCTACAATACTTACGTGATTCGCGCTTTACCTCCAACGCCAATCGCGATGGCTAGCGAAGATGCTATTATTGCCGCCCTTAATCCTGAAAAATCGAACTATTACTATTTTGTAGCCAAAGGTGGCGGTGAGCATTACTTCTCTAAGAATCTTGCAGAACACAACCGAGCGGTTAGAAAATACATATTAAAGAAGTAACAACATGACTATTGGTAAATTTATTGTAATAGAAGGGCTAGAAGGCGCAGGTAAAAGTACTGCGGTTGCCGCTATTCAGGCATTATTAAGCAAACGAAAAATTCCATTTATTAATACTCGGGAGCCTGGCGGCACGCCAATAGCTGAAGCATTACGAGATATCGTGAAGCAGGGCGTCGGCGAAGAACAAGTTTGTGATAGCACCGAGTTATTATTAATGTATGCTGCTCGAGCACAATTAGTTGAAACTCGCATTAAACCTGCTTTAGCAAGTGGTAAGTGGGTTATTGGAGATCGACACGATCTTAGCTCACAAGCCTACCAAGGCGGTGGCCGCCAATTGGGTGTTGAAAAACTTGCTGCCATCAAGCAGATCGCCATTGGCGATTTTGAACCCGATCTCACTCTTTATTTAGACATAGAACCAAGCCTTGGTTTAAGTCGAGCTCGCCACCGTGGTGAACTAGATAGAATTGAACAACAAGCCTTGAGCTTTTTTGAGCGTAGTCGAGCTGTATATCTAGAGCAGACGGAGAGCAAATCCAATATCGTTAAAATAGATGCTAGCCAAAATATTGAGCAAGTCGCTAGCGACATCTCTCAGCATCTTAAAGATTATCTAGCCGGTTTATAAGCGAGAATTACGATGAGTTTGCCGTGGTTAGGAAAAGCCTGGAAGCAATTATCAGCCCAATTAAGTGCAGATACTTTCCCGCAAAGTTTACTACTACGGGGAGAAAAGGGTTTAGGTAAGCTGCAGTTAGCTCAGTTTGTGGCCAAAACAATTCTCTGCTCCGAACAACAACACCAAGCCTGCAATCAATGCCACAGTTGTAAATTGGTTGATGCTGGCGCTCATGGAAGTTTGTTTTTACTTAATCAAGACAAACCTAAAGTTGATGATATTCGTGCGCTAAGCCTGTGGGCTAATAAAACCAGTAGTATTGGTAAAAATAAAGTCGCGATCATACAAGATATTGCTTTGCTGAATATGGCATCCAATAACGCCTTGCTAAAAACCTTAGAAGAACCGGTTGCAGACACTCGTTTTATTCTAGTTAATCATCTACCGTTCAAAGCGATGCCAACCATTCTTAGTCGCTGTCAGTTGTTAACCATCACAACGCCTGAACAAGACTTGGTGAAGCACTGGTTAAGTAAACAGAAAGTAAGGTTAGATGATAACTTCGCGTTAATATACCGATTTTGTAACGGTTCCCCGCTAACCATTGCCGAGTTTTATCGAGACCAAACCTACACCGAACTAGAACAGTTTTTATTGCAGTTCAAACAAATGGTTGAAGCAAAACCTAACAAATTGGCCGAGCTGATTCAGAAAGATAGCAATAAGTTACTTTGGCTAGGTCAAAGTTTGGCCTTAAGTTTTAGCATTGCCAAAGGTTTAGATTCGCCAGCAGTTTTTCCACAACTTGCACTAAATTCTAGTTTAACAAGCACGCTAGGGCGGGCTTACCGAGACTGGTTATCGCTAAACAAACAATTAGAACAATTTCCCGGACTTAACGTGGGCCAACAGCTCTACCCGTTGTTTGCCGAATTTAAGGATTAACAATACGTGTTAGTAGATTCACATTGTCATTTAGACCGACTTGATTATAAAGACAAACATCAAAACGTGGCTGAGGCCCTAGCAAAAGCAAAAAATGTAGGGGTAGATTATTGCCTTGCCGTTGCTATTTCACCAGACAAGTTTCCCAGTATGATGGACAAAGTAGGGGAGTTTGATAATGTATTTGCATCTTGCGGCATGCACCCTCTTTATGTTCAAGACCAAGCTTTTGACTTGGAGCTGATGGAATCATACTTGAGCCACCCTAAGGTTGTTGCAGTGGGTGAAACTGGTTTAGATTATTTCTACGCTAAAGAACACAAAGATCTACAGCATGAGGTGTTTACTCAACACATTAAGCTGGCGGTTAAACACCAAAAACCCCTAATTATCCATACTCGTGACGCGCGAGAAGATACGCTTAACTTATTGAAACAACATAATGCAGAGCGCTGTAAAGGGGTATTGCATTGTTTTACCGAAAGCTTAGAGATGGCGGAAGCAGCGATAGAGATGGGCTTTTACATATCGGCTTCCGGTATTATTAGTTTTAATTCGGCGAAAGAGCTACAAAATACCTTCAAACAGTTGCCGTTAGATCGAATTTTGGTTGAAACAGACAGTCCCTATCTAGCACCGGTTCCGCATCGTGGTGATGAAAACCAACCCGCTTATACATTAGATGTGGCGAAATGTTTGGCGAAGATTAAAGGGGTAAGCTTAGAAGAAGTAGCAGAGCAAACCACGAAAAACTTCTTCGATTTGTTCAGCTTGGCTAAGCCTTAAAAAAACGGCTCCACTCTAGTCCTTGAGCGGAGCGTAGGGGAATGGCTCTGTGTAGAGCCTTGCGCTAATAGTTTGCTAAGTGTAGTTGCAAATACTGTATTTGCAAGTTCACGCTAGCCCCTTGTCTTTAACCAATTCACGTGGGTAAGAGTTTTTAATTTTGTTTCTAATCCACTTACCTAATCCTATTACCTGGCCTTGATAGCTTAGTGCTACTTCACCTTTATTCGAGTTTGGATAGGCAATATCTTTCCCTTGATAAAACTCATGGGCTTGTTGACCATTTAACTCAATGAGGTTGTTGCTGATGTTTGCACCTAGAGCTGTTATTGCATCGTGGCTTGTTCTAAAGCCGTGTTTAAACTCTTCGGCTAATTTTACTCCTACTCGCTCAAAACGCATCTCATCTTTAACTAACAAAAAGCTGTTAGGTAATAACCAGAAGTCGCTGCCTTTAATAAATACCGAATAATCAGTTGGCAGTGTAAGGCCAAACGATTGTGAAAAGTGCAGTTGTATGGCGCTCGTTTGCTTTGCGCTTGCCGCTTTATAAGCAAAGGGCTTAATCCGCTTTTTAATCACTTCAGTAGGCATTGATTGGTCTGACTTACGTAAAGCAGCAACAAAGAATCCTTCGCTGTTAAAGCGTTGTGGCCAAACGTGCAAATACCCTTCAGGGGTTATCGCTTTTTGGCAATCAGGAAAAAGCTGGCTCAGACTGATTGGTTCAAAGCTATTCGGGTATTGAAGATTAACCTTATCAATCACTTGTTGGTTTTCTTGTTGGTTAAGAGTACAGGTTGAATAGATGACGGTTCCACCTGGTTTTAGTGCATGTAGTGCACTGCCCAATAGCTCACCTTGTAATGCAGCAATACTCTCGACATGCTGTTCACTCCAGTTATCCAAAGCTTGTGGGTCTTTTCTTAAAGTGCCTTCACCAGAGCATGGCGCATCAAGTAAAATGGCATCAAATTTCTCTGGCATCCAAGTGCCAAATACCTCAGCACTAAAGTGGGTGATAGCTGCATTTGTTACTCCACAGCGAAGTAAATTGGCGCTTAACACTTTTACTCTACTCGCGGAGAACTCATTGGCGACAATAGCGCCTTGCCCCTTAAGCTTGGCGGCCATTTGAGTGGTTTTGGACCCGGGCGCTGCGGCTGCGTCTAACAACAGACTATCGTTGTTAGCATCAAAGCAATGAAATAGGGCGCTTACCGGTAACATGGAGCTAGCTTCTTGGATGTAAAACAGTCCAGCCATATGTTCAGCTGTGTTACCTAAAGAGACGTTCTCGTTTTCACGTTCAATCCAAAAGCCTTCTTCGCACCAGGGGATGGGTTCTAGTTGCCAGCCATTATTCTTAGCTAACTGAGTAAACTGCTGCACATCGGTTTTTAAGGTATTAACCCTAATACTTTTGCGCATTGGTTGCTGGCAAATCGCTTTAAAGCTAGCCAAACTCAGGTCGCTGGGAAGGTCTTTTTCAATGCGCTCTATGAATTTGGCTGGGAAGTTAATTGGTTTAGTCAAAACGAATAGGTCTAAGGTTGAATAGAAGGGCTCCATTGTAGCCATTTTTCGTCGTATGTGGACTGTAATTGATATTTATCGTTATCATTTGCTGATTCGGCCAACGGCGTTGTTTCTGGAGTCGCGAAGGCAATACCCCCAGTTAACAGGGTTTCCATTGAATCAAGACGAATATCTGCCCCGCCTAATCCAAGTTTTACATCCACTCCTGAGGCATTCCAAAATACACTATTAGCCCTAACTAAATGGCGATAATTTGAGTCAATATTGAGTCGCGCTAGAATTTTTGAGCCATCCAGTTCTAATTTCGCTTTATCAACAGTGCCCACTTTATACTGTTTATATAATACCGGGCTGCCTATTTTGAGAGAGCCAAAATGGCTTGAGCTTAACCACACATGTAGTGAACCCTTGTCGGTATTAGGCACCTCTTTTAACAGCTTAAATGTTTGAAGCGGTTTCCCTTTACCAGGCAATGCGTTAATAAAATCGCCTTTGACCAAAGTATCCAAATTTTTCACTTCAGATAAGCTAATCGATGCACTTTCTTGCCAATACAAGCTGCCACTGCGTGCGAAGTTGCGATAATAAGGGAAATCTAGCTCAGCACTTGCCGTTAATGTGCTTAAGTCTTCACTAAATCTCAGTTGGGTGATTTTACCAATCTGCTGGCCTTGGTATTTAATTGGCATGTTGTTGTATATGCCGTGGCTATCTTGAGTAGATAGGGCGATATTTAAGTGCCGTTTAGTCGCCAATTGTTTTGATTTATAAATAGTGCGCTGGGTTTCTTTAGCCAATTCGTCGAATTGGTCAAAGCTTATACCGCCTAACACGAGTGATTTTAATGACTCACTATTTACCGTTAATCCTTCTAAACTGGCTTTAATTTCTAGGCCAGAGGCATGCCAAAAACGCGTGTTATCAGTGACTAGGTAACGGTAATTACCGTAGATTTCTAGCTCAACTTCTATTTTCCCATCTTTAAGTAGCTGATAAGAATCTACTTTACCCACCGGTACACGTCGATATAGTACTGGTGCCCCTTCAGCTAAAGAACCTAAATAGTCAGTGTTTACCGTAAGCTTAAGCGGAGCCAGCGCTTTTTCTTTAGAAAGCAAAGCGGCTTGTTTGTTGTGATGCAATCGGAACGTTTTACTGGTGCTAGACTTTTTGGACTGCCCAGGTAACAAAATAATAGGAGACTGTATAAATCCGCTTAAACCACTGCTTTCTACAGTGATGCCATTCAAGTCTGCTTCTACTGCTAATGGACTTTGGTTATAGAAACGAGAATTAATGGTGAGTAGGCTTGCGAATTCTGGTGCGATATATGTCGATAACTCAAAACTTCGGTTTTTTAGGGTTAGCGCAAGAACTTTACCTATGGTTAGTCCATTGTAGACAATAGGGCTACCTGAGCTCACACCTTTAACGTTATCAGTAGTCAGCGTGAAGGCTTTACTGCCCTGTGGTGGCTTAGGGGCTAAAGATAGCTCAAATTGTGTAGCAAGCTCTCCTTGGTCGGCAATAACTTCTATCTGCTTAGCGCCGACTAAGGCCCCTATATTTTTAACGCCATTTAAGCCAATTTCGGGTTTGATAAGAACAAGTTGAGTAGAGCTATTAAACAAATCTTCGTATTTGGGCTCAACCAAGGCTTTAGCAGTAAACTGGTCATGACTGCCGTTGTTTATAATTTCGCTAATAAAACCAATGTTAGCGCCTCGATAAATTAGTTTACTCCTACCTGCCACCAATCCATTTTGCTGTTGCATACTAATTTGAATCGGTTTGCCGCGGTGAGAATCCTTTAAGTTATCGTAGAGGGTAAAGCTTTGCCCTTTTGTGGCAATGGCAGATTGAAGAGGACTGTCAAAACTTACACCACCAGAAATAACACTGGCTAAGCTCTCGCTGCTTATCTGCATTCCGTCTAGGGAAATATCTGCCTCAAAGCCACTCACATTCCAAAAGCGCGTATTTATTTTCACTAAATGAGCGAACTGAGGCCTTATTTGAATATCAAATTCTACTTTGTGTTCGTCTGTAAGTTGGTAACGTTGAACCTCACCAACTTTAATCTTTTTAAAGTAAATCGCGGAGCCGATATTTAGAGAGCCTAAATCGTCAGCGCTTAGTCGCACGTTCAGACCTTTACCTCTAATGATGTTTGGCGGTTCCGAGAGGGCAACAAAACTGTCGTCATATTTCCCTGTGCCAGGGTTTAGTTCTATGTAGTTGCCAGATACTAAGGCATCTAAACCACTAATTTCTGTAATTGAGGCCTTCGGTGTCACTAACCAAAATTGGCTGTCAGCTTTTAAAAGTTGTTCGGCTTCTCTTTTAACTTCTGCTTTTACTATTACCCCTTCCAATTTAGGGGCTAATGCGACTGACTTAACTACGCCGATATCTAAACCCTGATAGAACAACTGTGTTTGCCCTGCAGTAATACCTTTGGCACTTTCGAACACAATGTCAATTTTTACACCGGCTTCCGACCATGCTTTAAATAGTAGCCATGCTCCTAGCACTATCGCTAAAATAGGCAGCAACCAAATAGGGGAGATTACGCGTTCTTTTTTAATCTCTGGAGCGCTAGCGTTGTTCAAGTTGTTTATCCCATATAATTCTTGTGTCGAATGACTTAGCAGCAAATAGTGTTAACAACACAACTGCACCAAACGCAGTAGCGCCGGGCCCGGCTTCTACTCCAACTAAATTGTTACGTTCGAAAACCGCAATCATAATTGACAGTACAAACAGATCAAGCATCGACCATTTGCCGATAATGTCAATTATCCTATAAATAACAATACGTTGTCGATTATCTAAATTCATCTTGAATTGCAAGCTGAGCATAATCACGATTAAGCCAACAAGTTTCATAACTGGAACAACAATACTGGCTACAAAAACGACGATGGCAATGCCTACCATGTCGTCTTTTATTAAACTAATTACACCAGACATTATTGTTTCGTATTGAGGCGCTCCGCGGGTACTTAGCACGGTAATAGGCATTAGATTGGCGGGGAAAAGGCCTACTGTAGCAGCGATAACAAATGCCCAACACTTTTGCAGGCTGTTTGGGGTTCTGGTATGCACTCGCATATGACAGCGTTGGCAATGAGTTTGCTCTTCGGACATAGAAAGTTTGCAGTGTCTACAGAGCTTTAAACCCATTTGCTTAGCGGATGTGTACATAGCGCTCCCAGTACTCTGCTGGTTCTATTCGTTGAATTAAACGAGTAGATAACAATAGCGTAATACATATACACCAGAGGCCATAACCTAAATCAATATCTGCATATTCAACCAGTTTTACTAGGGCGACTAAAAAGCTGACGATATAAACCTCAATCATGCTCCAGTGAATCAAATCATCTTGAAAATGCAACGCAGTGGCAAGACCTGGCGCTTTCCAGCCCTTGCTTAACGACAACGATGTGTAACAAATAAGGCTAAAAAGCATTATTGGTGCAATGAAACTGGCGATAACAACAGCAAAACCTACTAGGTAATAGCCGTGCTCCAACAGCAATACTGTGCCACGAAGAATGTTAGCTGAGCTGGGTATTCCCAAGAATGTAAAGCTTAATAAAGGGTAAGTATTAGCAAGAGACACCATAATTAAGCAGGTAACGGCGAGTGCAAATTGGCTAGAAAATCGGGCTCTGTTACCTCGCGCTAAGGTATGCTTACAGCGTGGGCAAATAAGAACTTTACCGGCTCTGCAATGGGCGTGCGTATCCACTAAAAGATCACAACTTGGGCAAATGGATAGCTTTGATAACTCAGAAGATTTCATAATCTACATATTAGCCAAGTCGAGCCAACTATGCTGTAAAAATTTGTCACTAGTAGTTTAAAAATGAATGATGCATACTATCCTGTATATAAAAACAGTAAATGGAGGCAGCGGTGGCTGTAATTATTAAATATGTCGTCGAACGGAACGGTGTAGAGAAAATGACTTTTAGCTCAAAGAAAGAAGCCGATAACTACGACAAAATGTTAGATGTTGCCGATCAACTTACATTGTTGATTAAGCACGCAGAGCCAAAACTTAACGAGCAACAAGCAGAAAACTTAGGTTTTTACCTTTCATCGCAGCGCAACGCTTTACAACAGGTGCTAAAGGGCCAAGAGTTTGAGCCATCAATGATAGAAGAAGAGGCTTAAAGCTTGGAACAGGTATCAACACGTTATATCACGCTTGGCAAACAGTTAGACGCTATTTTAGACAAAGACCTACCTTACATATCAAACTTAGCAAATTTTTCTGCTTTATTGTGGCTAGAGCTAAGCGATATAAATTGGGTTGGTTGTTATTTAACAAACCAAAACAAAGACACATTATTTTTGGGCCCGTTCCAGGGTAAACCTGCTTGTACCTCTATTACTGTAGGTAAAGGTGTGTGTGGCGAGGCCTTTGCTCAGCAAGAAACTCTAAGAGTGGCTGATGTGCATAGTTTTCCTGGCCACATTGCTTGTGATAGCGCGAGTGAGTCTGAAATTGTGGTGCCATTCCGTTTAAATGGGCAACTCTTTGGGGTAATCGATATTGATAGTCCTAAGCTTTCCCGTTTTGGTGCCGATGACCAAATTGGTATCGAGCATTTAGTTAACGTGCTGGAAAATAACTTGGCGGATGTGCATTTTTAATGGCTTTTCAATATACGCTCACTATAATAGCCGAAATCAGCCCTGTCGCTGTACCAGAAGAGATGTTTAAGAAAGGTCATCATGGAACAAACTAATAAACTGAAAAATAGTAAAGAAGTCATTCAATATTTGGCAATGCAATTTCCTAACTGTTTCTCTACAGAAGGTGAAGCTAAGCCACTTAAAATTGGTATTTTTCAGGATTTAGCTGAACGTCTAAAAGAAGACGAGAAAGTTAGTAATACTGTACTTCGCTCGGCACTGCGCCAATACACTTCAAGCTGGCGCTACCTACATGGCGTTAAAGTGGGTTCTAAGCGAGTTGACTTAGACGGTGTTGAAGGTGCTGAAATTGAGCAAGAGCATGTAGAACACGCGCAAAAAACCTTGAAAGAAAGCAAAGATAAAGCTTTTGCTAACAAGAAAGCGCAGGCCGAAAAAGCCGACAAAAATAAATCTGGCGAACGTAAGGCTAAAGCTGAATTTAAACGTACTAGTAAACCGAAACAAAGTACTAATAAACCAGCGGTAGAGAAAAAGCCGATTGAAAAAATCGACAGTAAAGATTTAGTTGCTGGGAAGCAAGTGCGTGTATTGGTTGGAAAAACACCAATGCCGGGCCAGATCTCAGAAGTAACAAAAGATGGCATTGCTGTTACACTTAAAAGCGGTATGTTAGTTAAAGTTAAAGCAGAACATATCGTCGCATAATCGTTTTTAGTAGTGAGAATAGGTGCCTATGAAATATTTGAGCCGTCTGTGGCTATTTTTTTTAACGCTTAGTTACTCAACTCTGTTGTTGGCTCAAACGCCTACATTAGGACAAGACGCGCTACCCACATTAAGCCAGCAAAGCCAACATGCAACCGCGGCTAAAAGGATCAGCGCTTTATACTCTCGTTCACACTACCGCAGTGTTCCGTTCGATGATGAACTTTCCAGCGAAATGTTTGATAAGTTCGTACAACAGCTCGATTACAATCGCAGCTTGTTTCTTGAGGAAGACTTTCTTCGCTTCGAACGCTACCGATTTAGTTTAGATCAAGACATTCCAGCTGGGCGTTTAGAACCGCTTTACTCAATGTTTGATTTGTCCCTTAAACGTCGTTACCAGCAATTAGTCTATTCATTACAGGTTCTCGATGAGCCGATGGATTTCACTAAAGACGAAGATTTCCAATTTGACCGCAGTGAAGCAGACTGGCCTAAAACCCAAGCAGAGATAAAAGAGCTGTGGCGTTTAAAGGTTAAGTACGATGCGCTTAACTTAAAGCTTGCGGGTCGAGATCACGACAAAATTGTAGAGGTGTTAGCTAAACGCTATAACAGTGCGATTAAACGTTTGGTGCAAACTAGCAGTGAAGATGTTTTCCAAACGGCTATGAATGCATATTCTCGTAGCATTGAACCGCATACCAGCTATTTGTCTCCTCGCACTGCAGAGCGCTTCAAAATGGAGATGAATTTATCTCTTGAAGGCATTGGAGCGGTGTTGCAAGGTCAAGATGAATATACGGTTATTCGTAGTTTGGTACCCGGCGGCCCTGCTGCAATGAGTAACCAACTAGGTCCAGAAGACAAGATTGTGGGTGTTGCCCAAGGCGAAGATGAGATTGTGGATATTATCGGCTGGCGTTTAGATGACGTTGTCGATCTTATCAAAGGCCCTAAGGGAACCACTGTTCGTTTAGAAATCTTGGCATCGGGTGGCAAAGTCGATGGTAAAACTAAAGTTGTTGATATTATTCGCGACAAGGTTCGTCTGGAAGACCGCGCAGCCAAAAGCGAAGTTATTGAGCTACATGGTAAGAAAGTAGGGGTACTTAACGTACCGAGCTTTTACGTAAACTTAAGCGAAGATGCTAGCAAAGAGCTCAATAAACTTGACGAAGAAAACATCAGCTCACTGATCGTCGACTTACGTGGAAATGGCGGTGGTGCGTTAACCGAGGCAACAGCGTTAACCGGGTTGTTTATTCCGCAAGGGCCTGTAGTTCAAGTACGTGATCAGCTGGGCCGCATTACCGTTAACAATGATACGAGTAATTCGGTAACTTACAGCGGCCCAATGGTGGTGTTAATTGACCGTTATAGTGCTTCAGCATCAGAGATTTTTGCTGCTGCGTTACAAGATTACGGGCGCGCTCTGGTTATAGGCGAACAAAGTTACGGTAAAGGTACTGTTCAGCAGCATCGCGGTTTAGGTCGAATTTACGATTTGTACGAAAATGAATTAGGTCATGTTCAATACACAATTGCTAAGTTTTATCGTATCGATGGCGGTAGTACTCAGCACCGTGGTGTAGTACCTGATATCTCTTATCCTTCAGCTTTGTTGCCAGAAGAAACTGGTGAAAGTGTAGAAGATAACGCACTACCTTGGGACAAGATAAAGCCCGCTCAGTACAAGCTATTGGGTGACGTTAGTCCTTATATTGAAGCCTTAGATAAAAAGCATTCAGCACGAATTGCCAATGATACAGAGTTTCAATATATCGTTAGTGACATAGCTGACTACCGTAAAGATAAAGATATGGTGTCGGTTAGCTTAAGTGAAAAATCGCGTATCGCGCAGCGGGATGAAAAAGAGCAGAAACAATTAGCTCGATTAAATGAGCGCTTAGTTCGCTTAGGTAAAGAACCCGTTAAAGATTTAGAAGATGCGCCGAAAGATTTAGAACTAGATGATGCATTTTTAACTGAAGCTGCTGAAATTGCTCTAGATTACTTAGAGCTACGTAACCCAAGTTAATGTTTGTCATAATTAGAAAAGCCAGCTTATAGCTGGCTTTTTTAGTTTTAGATATTGCTTGGATTAAACCGGGCTAGCTACTATTGATTGCTGTAGCTTTTTCACTTCAGTGATTTTTACTTCAATGATATCACCAAGACTAAACTGCTTATCTTTGGTAGTGATAGTGCCTAACTCGCTTTCAATGCTTAAGTCTTCAGTTTTGTCTGCAAGCTTTGTTTTAGGAACAAATGCCGACGCGCCGCTGGCTAACAATCGAATGTTTAAACCACCGCGATTAATATTGGTCACTTCCGCCTCTAAGCCAATGTTTGGATCTTGTTCAGCAAAATACTCACAGTATAAATAAGTGGCCATTTCACGTTCGGCAAAACGTTGGCGCTTTCTGCAGTCGCTTAAATGTTCAGCTAATGATTCAGACAACGGTGAGTTTGGCGTTTCTCCGTTAAGTACCGACTTAATTAAGCGATGATTAAGTAGATCGCTGTATTTGCGGATTGGAGAGGTCCAAGTGGCGTACTTTGCTTCACCTAAACCAAAGTGAGGCAAGCAAGTTTCACTGTAAATACTAAAATTGAAATGTCGTTTAACTAATTGGTCTAAGGTTTTGTTGCCGCTAGCAATAATGTTACGACGCAACTGACAGAAGTACTCTAGATCATTGAGCTTATCTCGCTCTACCGATATTTCAAATTTGCCAAGTAGTTCAACTAAGCTGTCTAGTTTTTCTTCTTTAAAGCCTGAATGGCTAGCAAATACACCGCGACCTAAATTTTCATCCAAGAAACGCCCACCGCATATGTTCGCAGCAACCATTGATTCTTCAATCATGCGATTGGCGCTACGACGATTCTGGCGCAAAATGTCCATCACTTGGCCTTTGTTATCCAAAACAAACTCGTAATCTGCTTGGTCTCCAAAAACCGAAGTATTCTGTTCACGCCATTGGTAACGTTGCTGGCTCATTAAATCCAGTTGCTGAAGAGCGGTAGCGAGTTCTTTATACTGGGCAAGCTCTAGATTCGTCTGCTCTATAAAATCTGAAACCTGATTGTAGTTAAGTCTGTGCTTAGACTGTACATTAGCTAAATAGAAGTTGGCATTGTTAAGTAGCTCGCCATTAAAACCAATCTTCATTTCGCAAACTAATGCCGGCCGCTGCTGTTCAGCAAGTAATGAGCAGCGCTCATTGGCCAGTTTACTTGGCATCATCGGCACAGTGCGGGCTGGGAGATAGAGAGTAAAAGCACGTTTTACAGCGGCTTTTTCAATCTCACCTTGCTCTTCTAAATATGCGCTAGGGTCGGCGATAGCTACTTTTAGCGTCCAATGGTCTGCATCGCGTTTGATTGATACAGCGTCATCCATGTCTAGAGTGCTTTCACCATCAATAGTAAAAAACAATTCATTAAGTAAATCTTTACGCTCAATGTTTGGATCAATGATGTTTAAGTCACCAGCAAATTCTGGCTGATCCCATGCGAGCTGGTGTTTAAGCGTGGTCGCTTTCCAGCGGGCAAAATTATCGTCACTTTCTGCAATAAACTCTACGATTTCAGCTTGGAAATAGTCGTCTTTAAGTGCATGTTTCAGCAGCTTAGCCATCACCCAATCGCCTTGTTTGATTGAGAAACCACTGTCTTTTTTAACTTTGGCATTCAAGGCTTGGTTTATTAGAGGGTGATCTACCTGTAGTTTGGTTCGCTTGTCTACAAAAGTTACGCGCGCTACAAAGGTATCAAGCGCTGCGTCGACTAGCTCTTCTGGTTCAGCTGATTCTTTACCACTGTTTTCACGAATGACCGCGCTAATACGGTCGCCATGAATTAGCCTCTTCATCATAGGGGGAGAGATGAAGTAGCTTTTTTTATTATCTGTTTGAAGGAATCCAAAGTTTTTTTCGGTGGCTTTAACCACACCTTCAACAGTTGGAATCGTCTCTCTAATTTGCTGCTTCAATTGGGCTAATAGAGGGTTATCTTTAAACATAAAGGCTTCCATCATTTATCGTGAAAGCACTATACCCAAAGGTTTATAGCTATTCTAGAGAAACAGTACTGGTTTATTGGCTTTAGCTCAGGCTACACTTGCCAACAAATGGGTAATAAGTGAAGAGCAGGGATGAGTAAAGATCAAGAGAAACACCAGCAACGCCAGGAAAAGCTAAAAGCTAGCGTCGATGCAAAGGTAGAGGATGCGCAAATCGAAAAAGGCTTGCTGCTAGTCATAACCGGAAACGGTAAAGGTAAATCAACCGCTGGCTTCGGCAACGTTGCGCGTGCAACTGGCCATGGTTATAAGGCTGTTGCCGCGCAGTTTATTAAAGGCGGCTGGGAGTGTGGTGAGCGAAACTTGCTAGAAAAGAATGGTGTTGAATTCGCTGTTATGGCTACAGGTTTTACTTGGGAAACTCAAAATCGAGAATTGGATACTCAAGCTGCGCAAGAAGTGTGGCAACGTTGTAAGCAGTGGTTAGCCGATCCGTCTATTTATTTGGTGTTATTAGACGAGATAACATACATGTTGAGTTACGATTATTTAGACGTAGATGAAGTGGTTGCAGCCATTGAGCAACGCCCTAAAGAACAGTCTGTAGTGGTTACTGGACGCGCTTGCCATCGTAAAGTGATAGAACTGGCGGATACTGTGTCGGAAGTTAAAAACGTTAAACATGCTTTTGAGTCTGGTATTAAAGCTAGAAAAGGCGTGGATTGGTAGTTATTGGTCTTCCTCCTCAAGCCCTTTTCCTGGGGCTTGATTTCTTATTTCAAAGTAAAGTTAGAAATATATCGCCAGTTTTAGATTATTTTTGAAAAACAATTCCTTTATTTGCCTAGTCATAGCCAAAAACGCCAACATTTTCTAAGCCACTAAAAATATCATATAAGTATCTTAAATCACCGAGAATTCATGATGGTAAATCAGTGGCAACAGTATATAGACCTAGTACAAAAGGAAGTGGTACCGGCATTAGGTTGCACCGAGCCCGTTACTGTTGCTTTAGCGAGCGCTAAGGCGAGCGAATTACTGGGTGGGGTTCCCGATCATCTCACCATTAAGGTTACTCCCAACTTATATAAAAATGGCATGGGGGTATTTGTACCTGGTACTGGTAAAGCCGGTTTGCCTATTGCCGCAGCAGTTGGTGCTACTGCAGGCGATGCAGATAAAGGTTTAGAGGTTCTTGCAACTATCAGTGACCAAGGCTTGATTAGGGCAAATCAGCTTTTAGACGAAAAGCGTGTGTCGGTGACGATGGTTAGCAATGACGATGTACTTTACACCGTGGTAGACGCGAGTTTGGCTGATAAGCATGTAGAAGTGTGCATTGCTAAAGCGCATACCCGTTTCGAATATATGGTAGTGAATGGTGACCTTGTTTACCAAGCAGAGAATGTACAATGCACGAGCTCAACTAGCGAGCAGAGCTTAAGCTTAACGATTGCCGATATTTTGGCATTTATAACCTCGGTTCCCTTAGCTGACATAAGCTTCATTAAACGCGCGGCAGAGTTAAATAAAGCCCTCGCCGATACGGGTTTAAGCGGCAACTTTGGCCTAGGGCTAGGTGCTAGTTTACAAAGCCAAATGGATCTGGGCCTACTAAGCGATGACTTACTCGGACGAGCAATGCGTTTGGGCGCCGCGGCGTCAGATGCGCGCATGGGCGGCGCTCATCAAGCTGCGATGAGCAATTCTGGAAGTGGGAATCAGGGTATATCTGCAACTATGCCAATTGTTGCCTTTGCTGAGTTACGCGATCTAAACGATGATCAATACGTACGCGCGCTAATGCTTAGCCATTTAGTCGCCATTTATGTTAAGTCTAAGCAAAATAAACTATCTGCACTATGTGCTGCTACCACGGCCGCAATGGGTTCTACCGCAGCACTTACTTGGTTACTAAAAGGTGACTTAGCGGCTATCCATCGGGCTATCAATTCTATGATTGGTGATGTGTCAGGTGTGTTTTGTGATGGAGCAAAAGCAGGTTGTGCCATGAAGGTATCAACCGGTGCAAGTAGCGCAGTTAAATCGGCGATACTCGCTGTTGCGGGCCGCTGTGTGTCTTCTCAGCAAGGCATTGTTTTTGAGTCGGCTGACGACAGTATTACTCAGCTGGGCCTTATGTCTAAAACTGCTATGTTGTCTACCGATGAAGCTATTATTGCTACCATGCAGCACAAGCAAGTTGGTTAACAAAGAGTTTAATGCTTACTCTGCTGATGGTTAAACACTAGAGAAAGCTCAGACATAGCCAATTGCACCTTTTCTTTATCGTTAGGGTTAACCTTGTGTACCAAGCTCAACTCAAAGGGGTAGCAATACTCCGTGGCATTAATCAATCTAATGTCTTGATTGTCTAGGTAGGGTTTAACTTCACTTTTAGGTAAATACCCGATATAAGCACCAGATAATATTAAGGCCAAGCGGCTATCAAATTGGTAGCCTTTGGCGCCAAAGTTTAACTGTTGCAGTTGCTTGCGGCCTTTAGGGTTTAACTCAATGCCAGGGTGAATGGCGGAGTATTGACTCAATATGCTCGGGTCAATGTCGGTATCACTCAGGTGATATAAAGGAGAGTGCTGGCTGGCACATAAATAGATAGTTTCACTAAATACCACTTCACTTTGTAGGCCATCAATACTTCGGTAGGCTGGGTAAAAACCAATATGGGCTGTATTGTTGATTAACGCTGATTCGATATTAGCGACGGTATCCATGTTTAGCGAAACACACAACCGTGGCGCCTTTAGTTTGATAGCCGCAATAGCTTTTCCAAGGTTAATAATGCTGCTTCTATCTAACAAATCTGAATACAAGATAATCAGTTCACCGCTTAAGGTTTTGCCTAAGTTGTCAACTAACGAGCCAAACTCTTGTATCGATGCAAATAGTTTTAAACACGCCTGGTAGACCACTTGGCCGCGCTCAGTTAACGCAAACCCACTGCGCCCACGTACACATAGCTTTAAGTTCATCCTACTTTCTAAACTCGACATATGTACGCTGATTGTTGAGCGTGTAATGCCTAAAAACCCTTCGGCGGCTGCAAAACCACCATGTTCGACAACTGCTTTAAACACTCTTAATAAACGTAGGTCGTATTCACTTAATTGCTTACCGTTGATTGGGTCTAACATAGTTTTACCTAGTTCAAACTAAAGTTTTATTGTTTGATATTTAACATTGTTTTTAATTGGTATTCAATAAGTGTTAACGGTCTGAGTCGCTATAGAGAATCACGCAATGGAAGCTATCAAACATCGTGCTTTGTTAAAAATGCAGTCTTACATCAATGGACAGTGGCACGCTTCTACCAAGCAGTTTGCTGTGCATAACCCCGCTAACCAACAGACTATTGCTTTGGTTGATGATGCCGGTATAGATGGAACTGTACTCGCTATTGAAGCGGCTAAGTCGGCCTTTAAGGCTTGGAGCAGCAAATCTGCTAACGAGCGAGGCACATTGCTTAGGCGTTGGTACCAGTTAATGTTAGAGCACCAAGATGATCTAGCGCTAATTTTGACACAAGAGCAAGGTAAGCCTTTAGCCGAAGCAAAAGGAGAGATAGCTTACGGCGCGGCATTCCTTGATTGGTTTGCCGAAGAAGGAAAACGCTGTTATGGCGATATAATTCCAGGCCCCGCGTCAGATAAACGTATCTTAGTGATTAAGCAAGCGGTAGGGGTTGTGGCTGCGGTAACTCCTTGGAACTTTCCTAACGCAATGATCGCGCGTAAAGCCGCGGCTGCATTAGCTGCAGGATGTACTTTTGTGGTTAGGCCTGCGCAACTAACGCCTTTGTCTGCCTTAGCGATGGCTGAATTAGCCCACCAAGCCGGTATTCCGGCTGGTGTGTTTAATGTTGTAGTGGGTGAAGACGCTCGAGGTATGGGAAAAATACTGACCGAAAGCACCGACGTGGCAAAATTTACCTTTACGGGCTCTACTGCTGTTGGCAAACAGCTTATTGCTCAGTGCGCTGGTAGTGTTAAAAAAGTATCTATGGAACTCGGTGGTAACGCCCCGTTCATAGTGTTTGATGATGCAGACATAGACGCTGCTGTACAGGGGGCTTTGGCATCGAAATATCGAAACGCCGGGCAAACCTGTGTTTGCGCAAATCGATTCTTTGTACAAAGAGGTGTTTATAAAGTATTTGCCGAAAAACTGGCTGCTGCATTAGCCCAATTACCCGTAGGTAATGGCTTAGCTAATGATGTAGTGATTGGCCCAATGATTAGTGAGCAAGCCAAAAATAATGTTCATGAATTGGTGACTGATTCGGTGTCTGCTGGTGCCAAAATCCTTAGTGGTGGTGAAGCTCATCATGCTGGTAGCCATTTTTATCAACCAACTATCATGACTGATGTGACTAACGATATGCCTATCGCCAGAAATGAAATATTTGGCCCGGTAGCGCCGCTGATAGTGTTTGACGATGAAGCTGAGGTTATCCAGTTAGCTAACGATACTGAGTATGGCTTAGCGGCCTATTTCTATACCAGAGATATCGGGCGGGTGTGGCGAGTAGGCGAGGCCCTCGAGTTTGGCATGGTAGGCGTGAATGAAGGGATTATTTCCAACGCAGCAGCACCCTTTGGCGGGGTAAAGCAATCGGGAAGTGGTCGTGAAGGCTCGCAATACGGTTTAGATGATTACACCGAAATTAAGTATTTGTGTATGGGCGGCTTAAACGCTTAGAAAATAGGGATATTGCTAATGAACAATCAACAACTACAACAAAGAAAACAAAAAGTATTCGCGAGAGGGCAAGGCAATATTTACCCTGTTTATGTTGAACGTGCCTTAAACGCTGAAGTATGGGATGTGGAAGGTCGCCGTTATATAGATTTTGGTACCGGGATTGCAGTTTGTAATACTGGCCATAGTCACCCTAAAGTGGTTGAAGCAGTAAAGGATCAGCTCGATAAGTTCAGCCATACCTGTGTGATGGTGAACCCATACGAAAGTGCCGTGGCATTAGCTGAAAAGTTGGTGGAACTTGCGCCTGGCTCAAGTGACAAAAAGGCTATGTTTGTGACCACTGGCGCAGAGGCTGTAGAGAATGCGGTAAAAATTGCCCGTGCAGCCACTGGGCGCAGAGGTGTAGTGGCCTTTAATGGTGGCTTTCATGGTCGTACTAATCTCACCATGGCATTAACCGGTAAAATTACGCCCTACAAACACCTATTTGGCCCCTTTACAGGAGATATTTACCATGTGCCTTTTCCCACAAAGCTACATGGTCAAAGCACTGAACAAAGCTTAGTCGCCTTGAATAGCTTGTTTAAAGTAGATATCGCGGTACAAGATGTGGCCGCCATTATCATCGAGCCGATTCAAGGAGAGGGCGGTTTTTACCCTGCGCCTAAGTCTTTGTTGCAAGCGCTACGTAAATTATGCGATGAGCAAGGGATTGTACTGATAGTTGATGAGATTCAAACGGGGTTTGGCCGTACCGGTAAAATGTTTGCCTGTGAAGAGGCTGGGATCGAGCCTGATTTAATCACGATGGCTAAAGGTATTGCTGGAGGGTTCCCCTTATCGGCAGTGGTAGGTAAAAGTGCATTAATGGATGCACCGTTACCCGGTGGGCTAGGCGGAACCTATGGTGGGTCGCCTGTCGCGTGTGCAGCGGCCTTAGCTGTGCTTGATTTAATTGAAAAAGACAAACTAGTGGAGAGGGCACAGCAAATAGGAGTGCAGTTTGGCGAGTACTTGAATCAGTTACAAAAGCAGTTTCCTGATTTGATCGCTGAAGTGAGAATTTCGGGTGCGATGATCGCCATTGAATTAGTGACAGAAGGGAATGCGAATCTGCCAAATACTGCGCTTACTCAGCAACTCATTGCCAAAGCCCCTGAGTATGGACTGATTTTGTTGGCCTGTGGTTTTTACGGCAATGTGATTAGGTTTTTGCCAGCATTAACGATTGAAGATGACATTATTGCTGAGGGTATGCAGCAATTTAAACAGGTATTTACTGACTTAGCTGATTAAGTCAAAGTTATTAAACAAGTACTTAGCGAACCTTTTCGGTTCGCTTTTTTGTTTCCGCAAAACTATACAACTTAGCTTAGCTTCGCTATGTTGTTACTTTAAGTAATAATAAAACAAGCAGCGTTACGGTAGTTTCTTGTTTTGACGAAAAGCCGCACGGCCATATGCTGCAAAGGAATTCTAATGCCAAGCCCGTTACCCAATAGCCCTAGCTCCTTGTTTGTACTATTACGTTGGCTACTATTGCTAATACCACTGGCTTTGGTGGTTGGTTCACTAAACGCGCTGTTTTTATGGTTGTTAGATTACGCCAGCCATACTCGCGCAGACAATCCTTACTTGTTGTACTTTTTGCCTATTGCTGGTGTGGTGGTGGTGTTTATCTATCGCCGTTTTGGCAAAAACTCCGAATCTGGTAATAACTTAATCATTGATGAAATCCATCAGCCTGGAGCGGGTATCCCCGCCCGTATGGCCCCGTTGGTGCTTATATCTACGGTAGTCACCCACTTATTTGGTGGCTCAGCTGGGCGTGAAGGCACCGCGGTTCAAATTGGCGGTGCTTGTAGTGCTGCCTACGGAAAGATGTTTAAGCTAACCGGTCGCGACTACCAAATTTTGTTAAGTGCCGGGGTGGCCGCTGGTTTTTCTGCGTTGTTTAGCACTCCCTTGGCAGCCACTATTTTTGCGTTAGAGGTTCTGGCTGTAGGAAGAATAAGATTTGATTCCGTCATACCCGCCTTATTTGCGGCTATTTTAGCCGATGTAGTGTGTACTGCCTGGGGCACGCCGCATACTCAATACAAAATAGATTTCCTAGAGCATGTAATGCTGTTTGAACATGTGGTTCATGTTGATTTACTTATGTTAGGTAAAGTACTCGTTGCCTCCATCGCTTTTGGTATTGTTGGATACCTATTTGGCGAGTCGGTGTTTATGTTTAAAGACATCTTCAAACACACCATCAAAAACCCTTACTTGATCGCAATCGTTGGTGGAGTAATTGTAGTCTGTATTGTTAAGCTAATTGGTAACCAGGACTATATAGGTTTGGGGGTTAATAGTTATCGTGAGGGCGGCGTAAGTATTATTAGCGCCTTTAATGAGGGCGGTGCAGAGTGGTATAGCTGGATGCTCAAATTATTACTCACTGCTATTACGTTAGCCGCAGGTTTTAAAGGGGGAGAAGTAACACCGTTGTTCTTTATCGGTGCCACTCTGGGTAATACTTTGGCCTGGATAATGGGCGCTCCTGTTGATTTATTTGCGGCAATTGGCTTCATCGCAGTATTTGCGGCGGCTACCAACACACCTTTGGCTTGTACCATTATGGGGGTTGAACTTTTCGGCTCAGACCACTTGTTGTATTTTGCTGTGGCTTGTTTTGTTGCTTACTATTTTAGTGGACACACCGGAATATACTCATCACAACGTGTGGCGGTACCTAAATCGACTAATTTTGCCGCTCATGAAAAAACCTTAGGTGAAATTAGAATGGCTAATAATAAGCTAGTGCAGTGGCTAAAAAAGCGGAAAAAGTAGATGGGCTTTTCAGTCAGTAAGAAAACCATAATAATTTCTGCGGCTCTTTGTTTGAGCCCGACTATTGTGTTTGCTTACCCTGGAAACCTGACTACCAACTTAGAAGGGAACGAGTTAAAAGCCACGGTAACCTCCAATTCTGATCAACCTATACGCTGTCAACTTTCTGCAGGTCCAGATATTGTGTGGATGGAGATTGAAGATAAACAAGAAAACTTCAAGCTGGCAGAGGGTTATAGAACCCATGATTTAAGTTTATATTGCAAAGTTATTAAGCAAAAAACTAAGCCAAGACCGTGGAGAATTAACCCTTACAACACGCCAATTCCTGAGTGGAACAAAGTTATCTACCCTGATTAGTGACTTTATCAACGACCATTTGGTCTCCTTAAACCAACATCCAAGATATGAATAGGATTCTAATAGTAAAGGCGGCAATGCCGCCTTTACTATTGGCTATTTATAGCCTCCAGCTATTTCTGGACTGGTTTGCTGTAATGTCACCAGATTTCGGTGTAAAGCCTCTTCTGGTAACGGGATAAAGCCGTACTTAAGCATTCGCTGTTGGGCATCATCTGTTTGTACGTACTGAACAAACTGTCTATATGACGAATGAGAGTAGTTGCCGTTGGGCGCTACGTTAAGATACATATAGTAAACATTGGCCAAAGGGTAGCGACCCGACAATATGGTCTCGTGATTTAAATCGAAATAGTCGCCTTGCTTATCGATTAACTGTAGTGCTTTTGCTTGGTCAAAATTATTTTGGTAAAGCGTGTAAGCAATCGCATCGATTTGTTTATCCAGTGTGCTCAGGAGTTGCGATGTGCTGACTTGAATTGCGGCATTTTGTTTGCCATCGCTACAGGCTACTAATTCGTTAAACTTTCGATGTTGATCTAGCTCTTCACTAACCGCATAGCGTTGAATAGGGCTATTAGCATAACTGGTATTTATAGTGTTCCAATTTAGCGTGGTAGCCTCTGTTTGGCAGGCAAATATTTGCTCTAAAGAAGCCATATCGATAGCGTTTATTGGATTGTCTCGATGCACCAGTATGGCAGCAGCGTCGGAGCTAAAAAACAACTCAACTGGTTGATAACCATAACGTTTAACAAACTCCGCCATGTCACTGTCTAACCATCGCTGAGAACTAATACCTACGCGACCTTTTCCGTCAATAAAGCTTTGGCTTACGGTGGTGGTTTTTATAATGCCTAATTGCTCAGCGAGTTCAGCGCTTTTTATCAACTCGATCACGGGTTCTACAAGTTCGTGTTCAACTAAAATACGCTGCTGGGTATCTGCTTGCGCTAAGTAAGTAAACAGCATGGTGAACCAAAGAAAACTGTGGATTAGCTTCATTGTTCAACTCCTCGCAATGTTGCCTCTTCAGAACTATAAATAGTCCACTGCGTTTGAGCCTGTAACTGCTGTTCTTTAAGAACTGCAATGACTCGTCGTTTCCGCTGTTTCAGCTGATGAGTGTAATCAGTATCTTGGTAATACTCTTGTATTAGTATTCGCTGCTTATCAACGCCTTGTTTTGTTAAGGCTAGGGTAATTGCATCGGTGCGTTGTTTAGCAAGCTGATGATTGTAGGTTTCGTTGCCTTCACTACTTGTATCACCTATCAGTGTCACTTGTAGTTGCGGGTTTTGCTGTAAAGTTAGCGTTAAGTGCTTTATCTGCTCTTGTTGATCATTTCTAATCTCGGACTTATCTAAGTCAAATAACACGCTATGAATGGCAAAGGATTGTTCACTTAGCCAAATAGCGCAGCCATTGTTATCTATCAATGTACCGGAAGGGGTTTCCCTGCATTTGTCGCGTTGATTGATAACCCCATCATTGTCATGATCTCTAAGATCGTCGATTTGATGGCGAGTGACTTGAGTATCTGGTTGCTTGGCGCAGGCTATAACCAGCAAACAAACCGTCATGAGAATGGTATTTTTAATGCTCATTGTTTAGCCTCCGTTTGCCATTGCTCAGGGTATTCAACTCTCAATGCGTAGGTTAAGCGACCCATCGCATTTAATATTCGATAGGCTGCAAGGGTGTGTTCGTAGTCCGTTTCAATATAGTTTTTGCGGGCTAAGAATACTTCCACCTTGGCATCAAGCACATCAAGCAAACTTCGCCTCCCCACATTAAATTGTTCTACGTAACCCAGCTCAGCGGCTTTGGCTGCATCTACATTTACTTGAAGTAATTGCTTTTGTTGGGCGAGTAATTCATACGCATGCCAAGCCAATGTTGTGCCTTCAACTACTTCGCGTTGGGCACGTATTCGAGTGGTTCTTGCTTGCTCACTGCGCCAAGCCGCGGCTTCCGTATTCGCGGTGGTACGCCCACCACTAAAAATGTCGTAGCTCATTGTTAGCATTATTCGCGCGTCGCGGTCGGGTCCACGAATACCACCAACGTTGTCATTTCTGTTGGCTACAGCTTCAAGGTTAAACTCTGGGTAATAGTTGCCACGTTCACGGCGAGTTTCTTGATGAGCGGCTTCAATATCTGCCATCGCAGATTGAATCTCTGGATGGGTATCAATTCCTTGCTGTATGGCTAGTTCTTTATTGTTAGGTATTAATTGATAGTCAAATTGTGGCTTTACTAAGTCTTCGGGAAGTCGACCCACCAACCGCGAATACTGAGCTTGTAGATCGTAAAGATTATTAGTGGCGGCTATCGTAGAGCTTTTAGATGTGGCCACTCGCGCTGATATTTGGGCTAAATCGGAATTACTGCTTAAACCATTTTGGGTACGTTCTAGAATATCGTTATAAATCTCTTGGTGCTCTAGCACGTTTCGTTGGCTAAGCTCTAATACCGTTTGTGCTTTAAGGGTGTTCAAATACACTCTAATCACATCTAAGGCGACGTTTTCAGCGTCAGACAAAAGCAGCAAGCGTTCTGACTCAGCTTCGTAACTTAAACGCGAGATATTGGCGTTGGTTTTTAAACCGTCGAAGATTAACTGAGAGGCTTTTATACCAACTTCAGTTCGATTTAAATTGCGCTCGTCACTAGGGACTTGTACACCACTGTTATAGTAGGTGTCTTCGTAACCCGCTGAAGCATATACATTCAGTTGCGGAAGGTAGTCTGCTTGAGCGCCATCTACATCTCGTAATACTGATTGAAAGCGGGCATATTGGCCGGCCACATCAGGGCTGTAGTCAATGGCATAAGCGACTGATTCTTCGATGGATAATGCAGTTGCATTTACACTTAGTAGCCAAGTAGCGGCAATTATTACAGATGAACGCATTCCTTCTCCTCATCCGTTAAGGTTCACGAAGAGCACTAGCTTTAGCCCTGAGTAAGGGTTTAAGCCAATAGCTCAATACTGATTTTTCCCCGGTTAATATGTCTACCATGGCTTGCATGCCTGGGATTACCTGCAAGTTAGGATTAGCTGTTTGATTGAGTAGAATGTGCGCCCTGTAATAGGTACTACCATCTTTATCTTGTAAGGCGTCGGGGCTTACGTAGCTAACGGTGCCTTTTTGTCCGCCATACACCACAAAGTCAAACGCAGTAAACTTCACCATCGCCGGCAAGCCTTCGTGGATAAATCCGATATCTTTAGGTGCAATTTTGGTTTCTATAATGAGCCGGCTATCTTGCGGGACAATTTCCATAATCGCTTCGCCGGGGCGAATCACGCCGCCAATCGACCGCACTAGTATGTCTTTTACTGTGCCCTCAATAGGCGAGGTGAGTTTGGTTCGATTAAGTTGGTCGGCTACTGCTCGTTGGCTTTCATCTAACTGCGCTAACTTGGCCGATACCTCATTTAGCTGAGCCTGTGCTTTAGTTCTAAACTCAACGGCAATGTTTCTTCGCTCTAAAATGGCTTCATTAATGGCCGCTCGAAGTTTGCTTGCCATTAGTTGAGCGCTAGTAATATCCCCATTAAGCTGAATTTTGTCGCGCTGTAGCTTAAGCAATTCAACTTTTGCTACGGCGCCGCTGGCGACAACATCTTCCAACATCGATATTTCTTGCTCTACCACCACTAGGCTATGTTGCAGGGTTTGTTGATTACCTATGGCATCGTTTAGCGCTTGTTGATGCTGCTCGACACTTAAAGTTGCTTCTTCGAGTTGCGCATTTAGCTGGCGGATCCGTTGTGCAAAGTTCGCGCTCGAATTGGTTTGTGCACGATGATTTTGGTTTATAAACTCAAGTGGTTTAGGACTCACTGTTACTTGCTGTGTCCAATCATTCGGGCTGGTATTTATGCTTACGCTAGCAAGTTCTGCAATAAGTCTGGTTTCTTGAGCGAGCAGGGTACTTCGCTGTTGTTCACTTTCCAAAAATGCTGCTCTAAATCGAGTATCTTCCAGGGATAGTAGAGTCTGACCTTGACTCACCTGATCACCCACTTCTACATATAGCTGTTTAACAATTCCACCCTCTAAACTTTGAATTTTACTGATGGCGGAAGAGGGAACGACTTTGCCATCGCCTACGACTACTTCATCTAAGGTGGCTAAAGTTGCCCATACAATTAGGCTAATTATCAGTCCAACGCAGAGCCATACAATGAGGCGAGATTGTTGGGCTAAGCGTTGCTGTTGCCAGGCTAGTTGACTAGTCATGTTTCGCCTCTCTCACCACACTCACGGAATGACGTTTCTTGGATTGAAGTCCCAATATTACCGAAGCCTTGTCATTAGCGACCAAATGTCCTCTTTCTAGTACAATGATTCGGTCGCAAATACTCAATAAGCTTTGTTGGTGGGAACTTATTACCATTGTCATATCACGCGGTAGCTTGCTTAAGCTTTGCTTTATCAAACTTTGATTATTGTTATCCAAGGAGCTTACCGGCTCGTCTAACAGCAGCAGTTTGGGGTGTCTATATAAAGCTCGGGCTAGTGCTACCGCTTGGCGCTGTCCGCCCGATAACAACATTCCGCGTTCACCTACTTGGCTCTCGAGACCATTACTTAAACGTTCAAGGTGGGTTTGAAGACCAGATTGGCTAATGGCTGATGCGAGTTTTTGTTCATCTAATTCAGATTCCCCTAACAGTATGTTTTGTATAACACTACCGAATACCAAATGAGCATCTTGTCCTAACCAGCCTATTTGTTGGCGTAGTACGATTGGAGGCCACATCGACGAATCAATATCTTGATAAAGTATTTGCCCACTAGTGGGAGAATATTGGCCAGCAATTAAAGAAATCAGGCTTGATTTCCCCGATCCAGCACTACCTATTATGCCCAGTCGCTCGCCCGGCATCACTTGTAGTTCAATATTGCTTAGCGCATTGAAGTTTTGCTCTGGGTAACAAAAGCTGACTTTATCAAACACCAATTTTCCTTTGAAACTGCCGGGCTGAATAATTTGCTCAGGCTTGTGTTCTTGAGGTAATTCCATGACTTGCTCTAAGCCTTGAATAGCAGAGCGGCATTGTTGGTAGCGTAAAATGAGCATGGAGAGCTGGTTAATGGCACCAGCTGCGCGACCACTCAACATTACAATGGCAATTAAACCACCCATGCTTAAAAGCCCTTCAGAAATGCGGTATACACCGATGACTACCAAGCCAATAGTGACGACTTGTTGGCTGGTAACGATTGAATGGCTCACTAAGTTACTTAGGTGCCTAGAGCGTATTTGCCAGTCACTCATTTGGCTGGTGGTTTGCTCCCAAGTTCGTTGGCTAGCACCTTCGGCGTTGAATTGTTTTACTTCAGTTAAACTAGATAGGGTTTCAAATAACTCAGCTTGCCGTTGAGTTGACAACTTAGCGCTTTGCTCCATGCTGGCCGCGATCTTTGCTTTCATCAGTAAACTAAAACTGAGCAATCCAATTAATACGCCTAACGGGACAAACACCATTGGCCCACCTAGCCAGGCAATTAGCACTAAGAAAAACAAGGTAAAGGGGAGGTCGACTAAGGTGACAAGGGTTATTGAAGTAAAGAACTCGCGCACACTGTCAAAGTCTTGTATTTGTCGAGAAAACGCCCCTACTGATTGAGGTTTATTCTCTAAGCTCATGCCTAGCACTTTTTGCATAATGCTTGCGGAAAGCTTGTTATCTATTTGCTTGCCGGCCATGTCGGTAATATTGCTGCGCGCTTTACGCAACAACCAATCAAAAAGCAGCGCTACGCTTACCCCTATTGCTAATGTCCACAAAGTGTTGAACGCCTGATTAGGCACCACTCGATCATAAACATTCATAGTGAAAAGCGGCACAACCATCGCCAGTAAATTGATAAATACTGACGCTAAGAGTAAGTCTCTAAACCAAGGTTTTACCTCATTGAGTGCTTGTGTTACCCAGTGTTGCTGTTTGGTATCGTGTAACTGTTCCACCCTTGTGTCTTTGGCGATTGTAGGGCTGATGAGCCAAAGCTGTTGTGAGACTTCTGCTTTAAAGTTCTTTAAGCTTTGTTGGCAAGCTGCATTTTTGTTGGAAAACTGATAATTAACCATATGTTGGTCGATTTCGGTCACCATCCGTAACTGTTGTTGTTTATCTAGGGCTACCAATACGCCACTAAATTGTTGGGTTTGTTCTAGTTTTACTGGAACCGCTTTTAGGCCTGTTTGTTGACACGCACGAGCGAAAAGATCAGCATTTAGCTGTCCATTTTCCAAAGGAAGACCACGTAATAGGGTTAAGCGATTAAAGCTTTGACCGAAATGGCGACACATCCATTCAATGCTGTCTAACCAGGCGTCCTGCTGTTCCATATTTTCCTTAGCTTATAATGAGATTTTGGTCGTCTATCATTTTTTGTAATAAGTCAGATTGGTCGGCCACGCTAGCATCGTCCTTGTATAAGTCATCTAAACTTACGCCCGATAAATGAATACTTTGCGTAACGTTACTGGCGTCTGGTTTTATTGTCATAAGTGCCGAACCGGAAAGCTCGCTTAATTCAATGTAGGCTTCTGCACTTGTTCCATTGGTTATACCTAATCCGTTTAAGATACTGCTTAAGTCAATCGCGTCAGCGTTTTCGGCCGCGTTAAAGTCAGTTATCGTATCAACGCTTGGATCTACAATCGTGCCTTGGTCTTCGCTCCTAAATGCAAATACATCGTTGTTTAAGCCACCAGTAAGGAGATCATTTCCAGAGCCGCCGACAATCAAATCTTGCTGTATTCCACCTTCAAGGGTACTGTCGCCCACAGCAACTAATGAAATATCTAACTCTTGACTAATGCCTTCTGCTTTATCGCTATCTATCTTGGCAAAGCTATCTATCGTTAAGGTAAAATCGGTGGCGAGATTGTGTCCACCAGTAATGGCTAAATCAGCCACCTCATTAGAGTTAAAAACCAACTCACCATTCACTGCTGTTTGCCCCGAAATTTCGAGCCCATCAGGAATCCCTGAAAGGGTTAATTTACCCACTTCGTTAGCAGCAGGGTTGGTTAGTTCCATACTGAGGCCTAATGGGATATCGCCGCTTTGTTCAGCAATAATGTGGCTAAATTTCAGGTTAACTACTGGCGGATCGGGTAGGGGCGAAATGTTAATCGTGAGGTTTTCTGTGGCCAGATCCCCAAAATCACTTTGTTGTGTACCTAATACAAAGGCACTGTCTTTAGTTTCGGAGTACAAGCTAACATCGAGTAGTCCGAAGGCATCACCAGCATAGAGCTCGATGCTGGAAACGCTGGAGGCACTAATCAGCAGTGAGGCAATGTATCCTGAACCATTATTAACAAACCGAGCTTCTTGACCATTAATAGAAATACGATCTAAACCAATCAGTGCACTAGGGTCAGAGCTATTGTTTATTTGAACACCCACTAAAATTTGCTCATTGCTATTGCTTTCAAAACTACTGATATTAACGGGGATGGTAATGGCGTCGTTTTCTAATCCTGTGATGTTATCGGGGACATCGAAAAACTGGCTATCATCGCCAATTGGCATCACCCCAACAACAAAGTCTTGAGTACTGGCTTTAAAGTCATTGGTGCCTGTTTCTACGCTTATAGCTTCAAACACTAAGGGAATGTCGCCGCTAAAATCGAGCGGAGGACTTAAATAAACCTCAGATAGCTGGCTGATATCCACGCCCCAAGCTTGGGTGGGATTACCATTAAAACTACCGCCGTCGGCACCATCATTCTCAAGTAGTTGATAGTTACTGCCATCGAAATAACTTAATACTGCGCCCTCAGGTACTCCTCTGATACTGAGCGAAAAGGTTTCCGATCCGTCTTGGTCTACAGCATTTGCTAATAAGCCCTCAATTTTTATATAGCTATCTTCATTGCCGCTGCTGTTTAGAGCGTCGAGTAGCACGAAGTCAGTAACGGGCTGTACATCTAATACTACGCTGGTTGTTTTAGTTTGATTATCTACTAAGCCATCAGCTTGGTCAGTAATGTTAGCTGAGACGTCGATAGTGAGTTGACCACTAAAATTATTTGGTGGCCTAAACTCAATCTCGTTTAATTTGCTTGGGTCTAAGACTGTCCAGGTATCATTGCCATTGTCTACTATAATCGAAGAGTCACCTATGAACTGGCTGTTTGCCGGTACAGTTAAGAGTAAACTGTTTATCGTCTCGATACCTTCACCAGCGATATTGGAATCGCCAAGAACAAACGCCATGTTTAAGTTTGTTGTGGTGTCTTCTTGAATGGTGCTGCTAGAAACCGTTAGCCCAATATCGTCAACTACAGGCTGCACTTCAATATTTATGAACTGCTGTTCGCTAATACTGTCACCTGTGCAGGTATCGGTAACAATTACCTTAACTGGGATCTGTAACTGGCCAGCATAATCTTCGTTTAACCCCACAATGGTCATGGTTTCTATTGCAGTAGCTGAAATCGTATATCCAGTTATTTGGCCCAGCGCGTTGTACTCTGGGTAAATTTCTCCGCCTTCTAACTCTACATTTTCAGGTAGATCATCCACCGAAATATAGAACGAGATAACATCACTTGGATCATTGGCTATATCCCCATCAAGGTGGCCAGCCACACTAATATCTTCTCCCTCTATCGCGTCAACAGTGGATGTAGACAGTTCACCGGGCTCTGAAGGCGTGCAAGGGATGCCTCCGCCGCCGGAATGCCCAGTAACTTGGACCAGCAAAGGCGCCGAGATGAACCGAGCATCTTCGCCGTCTATTACTCTTGCTTTTACAATAATGGTGGTTTCATCGGTATCTAAAGCACTAAACAGCGTTGCACCTGCGAGTATATCTGCAGCTGTTTCTACTATAGCGTCACTGGTTAAACCATTGGCGGGAATGATCCAGTTGTTGTTGGCCCCCATAGTGGCACCATTGGGGTGGTGTACTTCAAAGAACGCCCCGTCTGGGATCACAATCTCTATGTAGTCTAGATACTCTGAACCATCGATATCCTCTTCAATGAACAATACGCTGCCATCAAGCGAGATGGCGCTGCCGTCTATGCTAGTAAGTGGCTCTGTTGTGGCACTTAAACGTGTATTTAGCTCAACTCTGGCGGCAACGTTCACTTGCAAATCGGCATTAATAGTTTTTATATCAGTGCTGCCGTTTGGTGCGGTATCGGTGACTTGGTAGGTGATGGGTATGGTAAAATTTCCACTAAGATCGGTATCTGCTTGAATAACCAATTTTCCACTGGCTAAAAACTCTTCCCAGCTAGTGGTATTAAGGTCAAACAAAGTAGACAAATCTAAGCCACCCGCGCTTACGTCTATCGACACGCCCTCGTAAAACAAATTTATGCCAGTAGGCAAGCTTACAATGGTGTAGCCAGTTACAGACTCACTGCCATCACTATCAGCGCCTAATGCGGGTAATAAATTTAGAGAGGCTTCGCGGTCTTCTACTGCTTGGGATGTTAGGTTATTCCCGTCGTTTTCATCGACTATCGGTGACACTTCAATATTAACGGTATAGTTGAAATCGCCACTGTCTCCATCGGGTTCTGTAGAGATAGCGATGATGTCGAAAGACAACTCGCCACTAAAATCATCGGTAGTTTTTATATAAAGCTGAGACAAAATGTCGTTGCTTATTTGATAGACCCCTCCAGTTACTGGGTCTTTCGTGACCGGCGCTAGGGGATAGGGAGCGCCCATGTTATCAACTAAAGTAATTCCACTGGGTAGATTAGTAATCAGCAGGTTAATGCTCTCAGAGGCGTCGTTATCACTGGTACTAAATTCAAAATCCAAGGGGATTAATTGATCTTCGTTTACACTCACTTGATTGCTAATGATGTTGTTGGCTTGGTCTACTGCCCAATTGCCAGCACCAGAGTCGGCAACTAGAGGCTCATCTACAACACCCTTAAGCTCAATGGTGACTGTTTGAGCAGGTGTTTCTATTGAGACAGGGCTTGGTATTAAACCATCAATGGTTGATTCAGTCGCAATTGCCGAAACACTGATGGTCAATGTTTCGCTAACCGAACTGATGTCTTGTTTAGGAATGAGAGTTATTAAACCTGCATCAACCTCATTAGCATCAACTAGGTAGGTATTTGGGCCATCGAGCGCACTTGAACCACCTACAACCTGCCAGCCAGGGTCCACCACTATTTTATAGCTGAGTGTTTCAGACCCATCAGTATCGGTAAGTTGCGCGGCGATAACCTCACTCACATCAATGGCATGATCTTCTAAGCCTTTAATATCTCTTACCGACAAGCTGGGTAGGTCTGCTTCAGGTTGTACATTTACAGTGATGGATTGGCTAGTTTGTGCCGTTTGGTCACTTGGACTCGCGAATACGTTGCCAGACTCAGTTGCGACGGCAATGAGTGTAAATACAAATTGTCCCGCCAGGTTGTTGTCTGCTTTAACAGTCACTTGGTCTAATTGCGCTTGTGTGTAGCTTTTACCTTCTTTAATGGCATTGCCGTTTAGACTTAAGTGTAAACCGTTAGGTAAATCGGCAAATTGATAGCTTAATGATTCAGAGCCATCTACTTGATCAACCAAGTTTGCGGTAATGTCTAAAGTTTGCACAGAACCATCATCTTCCACCATGTTGTAGATGGTTTGTGAAGCACCGTCCCAAACCGGAGTATCCGCTACCGGCAAAACAGATACCGCAATGTCAGCATTAATGGTTCTGTTTCCAGTAGCCGTATCGATAGTGGCGCTCACTAGAATATCTACTGCACTGGTGGTGTCTGACTCATTTTCTGCTGGCTGGTAGGTTAAAATCCCATTCGGTTTGGCGTTACCATCAACAATCTCTAAATCAGTGATGGTAAATACACCGCCACTGGCAATGAGTTGGACGTTGCCTAACCATAAGCTTCCGCCATTTAGTGAAGCTTCGTCGATGAGTATGTTAGTGACAGTTTCGTTTTGATCAGTATCACCAGGTCTAACCTCAATAGACAGAGTAACCTCATTGTCTTCGGTGGTTTGCACGTCTTCGGTTCTAATCACCCCAGGAGAATCTCCCAAATTCAAAGTGGCGCTACTGGTGACTTGGTCACCATCAAAATCTTCGACTACATAGGTAATGGAATCGACTAACGCAGGGTCCTCGGTTACATCACTCTCAGTCGTGAGTTCTAACTGGCCGTTAGCATGAATAGTCAGCTCGCCATAAACCTCAGTTAATAGATTTGGATTATATAATAGGACTGTTTCTGAACCGTTGGCAGGTATGTTGTAATCAGTGCCCATGTAATTGAAGCTGATGAGCGTTGCGCCATCAGCGCCACTGACAGTTTCATTGAGTAACTGAGTGGTAAAGTTTTCTCCCTCCACTAAATCTAAGGACCTAGTTTCGCTTTGCGGTACATCGTCGGTTACTGCCACTGCTATATTAACTGGCGAGCTAGTATCGCCATCGGCGTCAATGGCGGTCACGCTAAAATCTAAAGAAAGTAGATTATCATCAAGCCCATCTGGGTGGTCGAGGGGGGCTAAAAGCACAAACTCGGTACTGCCATCTAGGTTGATTCTAATTTGAAATATATCTTCCGCTAAGCCATTACTGGCTATGTACCAACCATCACTATTGGCTGCTGTTAAGCTTATGGGGCTACCGCTAGATTCAAGCCCTAGGGCGTTAAATGCCGCGGTGTCTATTCGCAACTCAGCAATATCATCACTGCCTTGTTTTATGCTTATTACTGGGTCAACACTAGACACTCCATTAGGGTGATTACCACCTGCTAAATCGGCTTCTTCTACTTCTATTTGGCCTACAGCGCTAATGCTCGGATCTCTACCATCAAAAATAGTTACTAACGATGTGGCCGTTTGCGAAGTGCCATCGGAATCACTGGCTTTTATTGGAAGAGCAATAGTTAAGCTTTGTTCTTGGGAGGTGGGTAAGTGATCGACTTGGCTATAGAGATTGATTGTTAAGTCTACATCGGCAGCACTGTCAGCAGCTATGTTTATGTCTTCAGGTAAGCTCACTGTGAATACAACTTCGTTAGTGCTTAGTATGGCGTCATAACTGCCATCTGCGTTGTCGCGCCAAGTAAGTGCTTGGCCATTCTGACTTAAAGGATTGTTATTGGAATCTAAAACTGGGTCGCCATTGGTTATATCTAGCGCCAGTTGATCGATAGGATCTTGATTAGAGACTAATGATACTGAGCTAGTGGCAGTGCTAAATACGTCAACAGGAGTGCTTGGATCTCGCGGCGACTCACTTAGTTGCATATCCATTACCGCGATAGAAATATCGCTACTATCGTTTATCGTAATGTCTAAATTTACGCTTTGTGAATCATTGTCTGTATCACGCACGTTTAGTGTTATTGGAAACTGAGAGCCATTGTTTTGGTCTATGCCTTTAAATAAGGTGAACTCATAATCAAGTGTTTCGCTTGTTTCACCGTTAAAAGTGTCAAGAATACTAATGGTAAATACGGGGTCGTTTATGTCGTTGGTATATGCAGTTAACGTGTTGCCGAAGGGAGAAACAGCATAAGATAAAGGCTCGCCACCGCTACTAAGGGCTGGTTGTTGCTCATCAAAAGCGACTGCAGCAATAGCATCACTACCCACAACCAAATCAACACTACCTGTGGCGCTAACTTCACCCGCAATTAAATCGGCTTCATTAAGCATCACTGCTTGGTTATTGTTAAGCTGAGGATCATTACCGTCTGAGAGCCCCCACTCAACAATACCTGGTGCATTGTCACTACCGTCTAAGTCGCTAGACAATATAGTGAGCTTTAGAAAGGTTAAGTCGCTGCTGTTTAACTGGTTAATGCTATTAAACATGGTTAAGGTGGTTGTTCCAATAAGCTCATCACCATTTGCAAGGCTGGTCAGACTCAAAGTAAATACCAAGCCAATAAAAGGCACTTCTGCGCTAATGGTTTTACCGTCGTCACTTAAGGAGTAATCAAGGGATGTTAAATGCGTGCTGCTGGTTAGAAATAGCGATTGTAAGTCTACTAGCGTGGCTTCGCTGAAGGCGAGGCTTTCTGGGTCTGGATTATCGCTCCCAGGTTTTATCGTAAAGGTTTCAGTAAAGCTGTTAGGTGAGTTATCTAAATTACCTTCGGTGCTAACAGCCAAATCATCAACAAAATGACCGGCGGCACCATCACTAATTACTATGTTGTTAAAAGCGTTGCCTGTATCACCTGAGCTATCGGTGACTTGATACTCAAACCGTAACTCTTGATCTTGCTGGTGGTTTAAATTTCGGTTGGCATTAAAAAACCAGTATCCGCTGTTATCAACAAATAAACGCCCTTGGTCAGTATCAAAGACAGCAGGAATTGTCCCCACGTCTTTAGTCACTCCGTCAACGGTGACTTGAGTGACGTTTAAGTCACCGTCTAGGCTAAAGTCATTATCAGTTACATTACCAAAAACCGATTCACCTTCAATAACCTGAGCAAAGTCGTTATGCACTTGAGGAACGGAGTCTTTAAGCGCAATCACTAAGGGGGTAAGTACGGTTTCGCTGGTTCCATCAGAATCATACTGAGTGGCTGAAATGATCGGTGTTAAAAATGATTCATCAGTATTTAAGTCGTTGTCTAGGGCGCGGTAAACTAAGGTCTGAATAGAGTTATTTGCCAGAACAGTAAACTTAAATACCAGTTCGTTGGTATCAACAGTGCGCGCTTCTAGGGTTTTATTGTCTGCCGAGACAATTAAGGCAACCGCGCTGCCTTCTGATTCAACACCTGCCAGTTCAGGCTGGTTCTCTGCAAAACTAATCGCTTGCGCATCGTAAATGTTTACGTTGGAGTTGGTTACCAATACGCCCGTTTGGTATAGGTCTGTTTCGAGTAAAATATGAGGGTCAGGTTCGTTTAACAAAGGTAATGCATCTTGTGCGTTATTGCCTGCCACATCATTTACTGAGGTGTTGAGTGTCCAAGGTTCTAGCTTTTGTAAGCTACTGGTATCTATGTTGTTGGTCACCCAATTACCATTGTTATCTACGCTGGCTAGTGCTTCAATGCTTAGGGTTCCGTCGCTTATTTGAATACTCACTAGCTGGCCTTGTTCAACGCCGGTGGTGGTTCCTTGTAGGCTAGTGAGAGTGCCAGCTTTAAATTGTGCAACGTTAAAGCCATCTAAGGTATCGATATCAATGGTAGGAATACCAGTATCTAAGGTGATTACGCTGGTGGCTGTTGTTGGGTTACCTGCTACATCGGTGGTGTGTACGGTTAAGTTCAATTGGCCATCGGCTAAACTGGCCAAGTTTTCGGTGGTTTGCCATTGATTGTTTAATGATTGCACTTCAAAACTAAGGCTTCCCCCGAGTGAGTCAGTAACACTAATGAACACGGTTTGACCATCTTCTACGTCAATTAAGCATCCTTCTAATAAGGTTGAGCCTACTTCAGATTGATTGATGGCATTGTCTCCATTGCCTTCAAATCGTGCGCTTATGGTCGCTTGAGTGTCTTTAACAATGCTTGAATTGGCGTTGGTAATATTACCTGCAATGTCTGTGGTTGAAGCTTCTAGCGTGAGTTGGCCATCAAGCAAGCTTGATAAGTCTGTGCTTGCTAGTTCCCAGGCACCATTAATGACCTGAGTTTCTAGCGTTAACTGATCACCATTACTATCGGTAACCACGACTGTGACTACCTGTCCTTCCTCAACATTGTTTAACTCACCAAACAAACGGGTAGAGGGTGCTTCTGCTGCGTTTATATAGTTGTCACCCTGGCCATCAACATTTGCATTTATTTCCGCTAGGGTGTCTTTAACAATACTTGAGTTTGCAGTAGCAATGTTACCGGCAATATCTAGTGTATTAGCGGTAATGCTTAGTGTCCCTTCGGCCAGTGAACTTAAATCTACATTGTTGATTTGCCAGCTATTGTTGCTAACGGTGGTTTCAAAGTTAAGCTGTCTGCCATTGCCATCATTTACGCTGACGCTAATGCTTTGACCGTTCTCAATATTCGCTACGTCACCAAATAGCTTTGTGGTGGTAATTTCCACAGCGTTTATGTAGTTGTCGCCTAAGCCATCAATGTGGGCTTCTATACTCGCTTGGGTATCTTTTGTAATTGTAGATGTTGCTGTTGCTGGATTACCTGCAATATCTATAGCATTTGCGGTAATGCTTAGCTCACCATCTTGTAGACCAGATAAATCGTTATTGGCAATTTGCCATTGGTTGTTAGCTACCGCCGTAGTGAAATTAAGCTGGTTACCAGCAAGGTCGGTAATTTGCACAAATACGGTTTGTCCGTTTTCTATGCCAACTATGTCACCATGCAAAGGGGTGGAGGATTGCTCATACTGGTTAACATAAAGATCTCCTTGGCCATCTATTTCAGCTTCTATAGTGGCCACTACATCTTTAATTGTTGAATCGCTAGCCTCTACAAATTGACCAAAGTAATCCGTTACGCTGGCGTTTACATCTATCTTACCCTCACTCAACAGCTGAATATCTAAGCCTTGGTATTGATAGCTGTTGTTGTCGACCACTGCATTTACGGTAATGGTTTGTCCGCTAGCGTCAGTAAGGGTGATAACCACCACACGGCCATCTTCAACATCAATGGTGTTTCCTTGTATTACTACCGAGGGCACTTCAAATTGGTTTTCGTAGCCATCACCACCGTCAATAATATTTACTGTTATAACGGCATCGTTACTCAAGGGGGGGATAGCATCGGCCTGAGCCCCTTGGTTTTCAGTGGCGCTAATACTTAAATCACTATTCTGGGTAGTAAAACCCGCTTCTGGAAGTGTCTCATCTAAGGTTGGTTGCACCCTAACCACAAATGAAGCGCCTTGACTAGATGGGTTGGTACTATTGTTAGTGGTGTTTGGAGAATAGAGGGGAGGAGCTGCGGTCTCGCTATCTTCAGCAGTTGTTTCCAATAGCGGATTTTTAGCTAACTCATTAATGACGTTTTTTACTAACGGAACACTGGTGTCGACTATTTCAGAAGGCGTTACTTTCACCCACTGACCATCGGCCATCACTTTCCAAATTTGTCCTTGTATATCTACGTAGACAACTGGCTTCATCCTTTAGCCCTTACTGTAAACAATATCTGTCTAACATAATGTTTAGCACAAAATTTTTACTAATGAGTAATTAGTAAACTATTTACTTAAGAAAGTCGCTATATACTGCGGTTTAGCCGAAAACCAGGCAGCAACAAACACTCTTTAAAGGGGCTGTATAGGCGTTTAAAAGGCGGATATTTGCTCAAATCTCCTAAAAGCATTATTTAGTCGCTTTGAATTTATATAGATTTCATTCTTACTATTTTTATTAATTTTTAGTCATTTCCTTGTTTGCACCATTTAATCCGGCTTGATGAGCTACTAAGAATTATTCCTTAATAGACATTAAGTGCTGCTAATTGCTTGTGTTAATAGGTCATAAAATTAGTTTTAGCTCATGTGCTACACCATCTAAATTACCGAACCATCCCTCCAATACGCTAGTCACCTTTGCTACAAACGCGACATTTGCTCGAGCGATTGTCAGCTAGTTCAATTGTTTAAATACACTCGAAAACACATTAAATTCATATATTACAGTGCTTTATATTTTTTCTGAAGGCTTGGAACAGTATTCGCAATAGCTACTACGGGAACCGTTAATCAAGCTAATAGGAAGAAATATTATGGCTATTCGTCAATGTGCAATTTACGGAAAAGGCGGTATTGGTAAATCTACCACTACTCAAAACTTGGTTGGAGCTTTAGCGGAAGCGGGCAAAAAAGTAATGATTATTGGTTGTGATCCTAAGGCGGATTCAACGCGCTTAATCTTACATGCAAAAGCGCAAAACACCATCATGGAAATGGCTGCAGAAGCTGGCTCAGTGGAAGACATCGAATTAGAAGATGTACTTAAAGTGGGCTATGGCGGTGTTCGCTGTGTTGAGTCTGGTGGCCCAGAGCCAGGTGTTGGTTGTGCTGGTCGTGGTGTTATTACTGCCATTAACTTCTTAGAAGAAGAGGGCGCATACGAAGAAGACTTAGACTTTGTATTTTACGATGTACTTGGTGACGTTGTGTGTGGTGGTTTTGCCATGCCTATTCGCGAAAACAAAGCGCAAGAAATCTACATTGTTGTATCTGGTGAAATGATGGCGATGTACGCCGCTAACAACATTTCAAAAGGTATTTGTAAGTATGCTGCTACGGGTAGTGTGCGTTTAGCAGGTCTTATATGTAACTCGCGTAAATGTGACCGAGAAGATGAGCTTATTGAAGCACTAGCCGCCAAAATCGGTACCCAAATGATCCACTTCGTACCACGTGACAACGTAGTACAACAAGCTGAAATCCGTCGTATGACGGTAATTGAATATAACCCTAAGTGTAACCAAGCCAACGAATACCGCACGTTAGCCAACAAAATCATTGAAAACCAACTGTTTGTTGTTCCTACACCAGTAACGATGGACGAGCTTGAAGAACTATTGATGGAATTCGGCATCATGGATGAAGAAGACGAATCAATCATTGGTCAAACAGCTGAAGAAGCAACGGCTTAATCACTCATCTTAGTGAATATAACAATGCTATAGGAGGCAGCAATGTCAGATAAAAAAGCAGAGACTCAAGCGCTGATCGATGAAGTGCTAGAAGTCTATCCAGAGAAAGCCAAAGCCGATCGCAAAAAGCACTTAGGTGCTAATGACGGCGAAGCCGGCAGCTGTATTACCGCTAACCGTAAATCATTGCCCGGTGTAATGACCGCGCGTGGTTGTGCTTACGCAGGCTCTAAAGGGGTGGTGTGGGGACCAATTAAAGATATGGTACATATCTCTCATGGTCCAGTTGGCTGTGGTCAATACTCACGCGCTGGGCGTCGTAACTATTACACCGGTTACACGGGTGTGAATAGCTTTGGCACCATGAACTTCACTTCTGATTTCCAAGAGCGTGACATCGTGTTTGGTGGCGATAAAAAGCTAGCGACCATGGTTGACGAAGTAGAAATGCTATTTCCGCTGGCTAAAGGTTTGTCGATTCAATCTGAATGTCCAGTTGGCCTTATCGGTGACGATATTGAAGCTGTGGCTAAAACCAAGGGCGCAGAAATTGGCAAAACCATTGTGCCAGTGCGTTGTGAGGGTTTCCGTGGGGTGAGTCAATCACTGGGCCACCACATTGCTAACGATACCTTACGTGATTACGTATTGGATAAATCGGAAGGCAAAGAAGTCGCAACTACTGATTACGACGTCGCCATTATAGGTGACTACAACATCGGCGGTGATGCTTGGTCGTCACGTATTTTACTTGATGAAATTGGCCTACGTGTTGTTGCCCAATGGTCGGGTGATGGTACTTTGCCTGAGCTTGAAAACACTCCTTCAGTAAAACTAAACCTAGTGCACTGCTACCGTTCAATGAACTACATCTGTCGTCACATGGAAGAGAAATATGGTGTGCCATGGATGGAGTACAACTTGTTCGGCCCAACCAAGTGTGAAGAGTCGCTACGCGCTATTGCTGCCAAGTTTGATGAAAAAATTCAAGCCAAAGCGGAAGAAGTGATTGCTGGCTACAAAGCACAATGGCAAGCGGTTATCGACAAGTACCGCCCACGCTTAGAAGGCAAAAAAGTAATGTTATACGTAGGTGGTTTACGCCCGCGTCACGTTATTGGAGCCTACGAAGACTTAGGCATGGAGATTGTGGGAGCCGGTTATGAGTTTGGCCATAACGACGACTACAGCAAAACCGTACCAGAAGTGAAAGATGCCACGCTTATTTATGATGACGTGACTGGTTACGAGCTAGAAGCCTTTGCTGAAAAGCTTAAACCTGACTTGATTGGTGCTGGAGTTAAAGAGAAGTACATCTTCCAAAAGATGGGCATTCCTTTCCGTCAAATGCACAGCTGGGATTACTCAGGTCCTTACCACGGCTTTGATGGCTTTGCGATTTTTGCCCGCGATATGGATATGACCTTAAACAACCCATGTTGGGACAAACTAACACCACCATGGAAAAGTGCCAAAGCTGCGGCTTAAGTGCTAGGCAAGATCAGGATGAGTGCACTAGCGCTTTACACATTAACTCAATTCGTAGTTCACAGATGAGTGGCGCGAAAGGAGAGAGAAAATGAGTCAACAAGTAGACGATATCAAACCTGGCTACCCCTTGTTCGAACAGCCAGAATATAAAGACATGATGGCGCGCAAGCGTAGCGATCATGAAGAGGGGGCAAGCGACGAAAAGGTGAAAGAGGTGTTTGAGTGGACCACCACTCAAGAATATCAAGATCTAAACTTTTCGCGTAAAACCCTAACCGTGGACCCAGCCAAGGCCTGCCAACCTTTAGGCTCTGTGTTATGTGCTTTAGGTTTTGAGAAAACATTGCCTTATGTGCATGGTTCTCAAGGTTGTGTGGCTTACTTCCGCACGTATTTTAACCGCCATTTTAAAGAACCTGTTGCATGTGTGTCTGATTCTATGACCGAAGATGCAGCAGTGTTTGGTGGCCAGAAAAACATGTTTGACGGCTTGCAAAACTCTTTGGCGTTGTACAAGCCTGAAGTGATTGCTGTATCCACAACCTGTATGGCCGAAGTGATTGGTGATGACTTAAATGCTTTTATTGGTAACGCCAAAAAAGAAGGCTACATACCTGAAGAACTACCCACTCCGTTTGCGCATACACCTAGCTTTGTTGGCAGTCATGTCACAGGATGGGACGGCATGTTTGAGGGTTTTGCTAAGTATTTCACGGCAAAAAGCATGGACGATAAGAAAGTCGGCAGTAACGGTAAAATTAACTTGGTACCGGGTTTTGAAACCTACTTGGGTAACTACCGCGTTATTCACAAAATGATGCAGCAAATGGGTGTTGATTACAGTTTGTTGTCTGATCCATCAGAAGTATTAGATACCCCAGCCGATGGAGAATATCGGATGTATGCGGGTGGCACACCACTATCCGAGCTAGAAGATGCGCCTAACGCTATAACCACTTTACTGTTACAACCTGATCAGCTGGTTAAAACTAAAAAGTTTGTTGAAGGGACTTGGAAACATGAAGTGCCAGCCACCAACATCCCAATGGGCTTAGATTGGACAGACGAGCTATTGATCAAAATATCTGAGCTTACTGGCAAAGAAATTCCGGAATCATTAGCCACCGAGCGTGGCCGTTTAGTCGACATGATGACTGATTCCCATACCTGGTTACACGGTGTGAGCTTCTCTATCTATGGCGATCCTGATTACTTGATGGGCTTAACCAAGTTCCTACAAGAACTAGGCTGTGAAGTTAAACACATTTTGTGTAACAACGCGGCCAAGCGCTGGCGCAAGAAGATGGAAGCTCTGATTGCGCAATCGCCATCTACTGCCAATGCTGAGATCCACGTTGGTAAAGACTTGTGGCATTTCCGTTCATTGATGTTCACCAACAAACCAGACTTTATGATTGGTAACTCTTACGGCAAGTTTATTCAGCGCGACACCAAAGCAAAAGGTGAAGAGTTTGAAGTGCCGTTAATTCGCTTAGGCTTTCCGATTTTCGATCGCCACCATTTACACCGCAACACAACATTAGGTTACGAAGGCGGTATGTACATGTTGACGACCTTAGTCAACGAGGTGCTGGCCAAGCTAGATCTTGATACCAGTGAAATGGGTAAAACAGATTATGGCTTTGACCTAGTCCGTTAAGCTCCACTACCAAGCCTGGCTGGGAGTTATTCCCAGCCAGCTTAAGGAACAGCAATGCCTAATTTAATCATAAGTCGCGAATCGTCTGGAGCGCTACAAGCTTATATTGCTAAAAAGGACCTAGAGCTTCCCATTAACTCATTGCAGTTTGATCATGATGATCAGTGGGGTGGGGAGATAGAGCTAGGCGACGGCAGTAAATTCTATATCGAACCGGTTAGTCCAGCGCCAAGCTTGCCCAAAACGTTTAGAGCTAGGCGAGCTTAGTATGAGCTAGTGAGGTAAGACCCCATAAATCAAGGAAGCAGTTATGAAACAGCCAATGAGTGATAAGCTGGCCTTGCGGCTGGCAATGGCATCTAAAGCGGTGCCGGAAATAGGCTTAAAACAGTTTATTAGTTTGCTGGTAAAGCAATGTAGCGAACCGCTAACCGAAAAGAAACTGCGAACGTTAAGCCCAAAAGTATTACGTGGTGTACTGGAAGATTCTCGATTAACCATAGAGCGTGGCCAAGTAAATCAAGTACACGCAATATTAACCTCTGATCAAATAAGCCAAATGCAGGCACCCAGCGTGCCTGCGGCAAAAGAGCTAGCAGGGCCAGTGGTGCAACTGGCTGTTAGCTCCAATAATTTAGAACAAATAGATGGTCATTTTGGTTCTTGTTTACGTTTTTTGGTCTATCAAATTAACGCAAGCGGTTATCAGTTAGTCGATGTACGCCCGGTAGCGGAAAACCTCAGTGGCGATGCGCGTACCTCTTATCTCATTGAGTTAATAAAAGATTGCCAATTGTTAGCGACGTTGTCGATAGGTGGACCGGCTGCAGCCAGAGTCAGCCGCGCTGATATCTTGCCGTTAAAACAACTCACGCCACAACCCAGCCAAGATATCCTTCAGCGCTTACAAAACGTAATGGATACCCCTCCACGTTGGTTAGCGCGACTATTAGAAAAGCAGGAGGTGGATTTATGTCTACCTTAGAACCCGATGTACCGCATGCGACTAAGCAATGTAATTGTAAAGGCGATGGTAAGCTTCACCGGCCCCAGCAAGCGGGGACTTGCCAATGTGGGAATGACAATCCATCAACTGCCAAACTAAAACATAATCGTTGCGGCTGTAGCGATAAAGCCCAACAAGCGGATGAAGCTCTGAGTCAAAGTTTGATTGATACCTTTATTGCCAAATTAGCTAACCAACACGATTACCAGCAGCAACTTGCTTGCTTTAAAAAGCATCATCCGAGTATACGAATTATTGAATGCAGTGAAGACGATATGGCAGAACGTGAACCGTTTATCAGTGCCAGCTATTTTGATCTGTTCTTAATGGCGAACGGAACGAGTTGTGCGCGATTGACTAATAGTGTGGATCTAGCCATAGGCCTCGTTGTCGCCCTACATGAAGAGTAATAAGGACACACTTTCAATTTAATTTACTAAAGCTGCCTAGTAATAACTGCTAGGCAGCTTTTTAGTGAGGTGGCTTAACCATGAACAATACACGTACCGACCGTTATGTTTCATTTTGCAACATTCGTTGTGATGAAAATGCAGATCGTTTAATCACCCTTTTAGACCAGCATTTAGCGGCTGAGCATGGCGGTAAGCTTTGGCAAGACTACTTTAAAGGTAAAAGGGCAGAACAACTAAAAATGAAGCGTGACAACCTTAACTTTATTGGTAACCAAACGAATCCTTTATATGAGTATTTTGCGCTTTGCGATGATAAGCAGGCCAGCGAGTTACTCTATACCATTGAACAAGAATGCTGTTAGCTTAGGCGTTATTACAAACTTGTAGAGAAAGCCAAATACAGCAAGGTATTTGGCTTTGTGGAGATTCGCCGGACCAGATTAGCCGACTCCATGTTTTAATTGATGGTGTAAGTAATGGGCATTTAAGGCATTAGCTTTTAAGGTCGACAGCAAGGCAATTAGCGCTGAACCTGAGATGATGAGAACCATCGGCCACAAGCTATTTGTCGAAAGCACTGCTGCGATAGCGCTGATAGCAGCGCCGGCAAAAAACTGCGTTGCGCCTAGAACGGCTTGCGCTGTCCCAGCCCCTTTAGCAAAATGTTTTAAGAAACAGGCATTAGCGTTAGACATGGTTCCGCCAGTAGCAGCCATTACAATGATAAAACCACTTGCGGCAAACCAAAGATTTGTAGGCGCAATTGTTAGCGCGCTAATTAATACCACACCACCAAACAACTGTAGGGCTAAAGAGATCACCAGCATATGCTCAGGTTCTGTATGGTTAAGCCTATAAGAGTTATAGCGGTTAACCATCACCACTCCTACTACGTTTGCAATAAACAGTAGTGAGAAGAGCTCTTCTGAAATACCAAATTTTATGATGTAAGCAAAGGGGGCATTGGTGATAAACGTCATCAAAACGCCATAGGCAAAAGCTTGCGCAACTAAGTAACCCAAAGCCTGTTTGTTTTTTAATACATCCAAAAAGCCTATCGAACTCGCATGAGGTGCAGCACTTCTATCTTGTTTGGGCATTACAAATATTCCCCATATCGCCACTACACAAGCAAATATGCCAGAGCTTATAAAAATCCAATGCCAGTTAGAGATTTGTAGAATCAAGGTACCAATTGAAGGAGCGATAGAAGGAGCAATCATCATGATCAGCATGACCAATGAGAACAGCTTTGCAGCTTCTTTACCTTCAGCGTTGTCCCGTATAACAGCCGGCACTCCTACCACAGCAACGCCACCGCCAATCGACTGAAGTATTCGCCATAACCAGAATAGTTCCAGGCTGTTAGCTAATGCCAAAAATACGCTGCATAGTGCAAAAATCAATAATCCCGCTACCATCACTGGTTTCCGCCCGTATTTATCGGATAAGGGCCCACCAATAAGCTGGCCTAAGGCCATACCAAAAACGTAAATGCTGACAGTTATCGCCACTAACGAGGTATTTACGTCAAAATCGTTAGCAATAATTGGAATAGCGGGCAAATAACTATCAATGGCGTAGGGCGTCATCGCAAATACCGATGCCAGCAATAAAATCAGTTTTTTAGAAATCTTGTGTTGCATAATTTTCTCGTATTTATCTTTCTAGAAAGATACTATCTGGAAATTACCTTTCCAGCAAGATATATTGTTAATATTGCTTAGCGTTTAGAGAATTCAAATTGAAGCACCAAGAAAGTATCGACAGTATTTTGTGTTCAACCCAATTAAACTGGCCAGAAGCCTACGAGACCATGTCCCCGGCTATATTACGTATGGTTCGCGTTCATCATGGCTTTAATCAAACCCTGGAGAGTGCAATAGGGCAATATCAGTTGCAGGTGGCAGACTTTGGCATTTTGGTTACTCTCCGCCGTTATCCCGCTCCTTATTGTCTGTCGCCAACCACCTTGTACTCAGCGATGTTATTTAGTTCTGGTGGCTTAACTAAAGTGTTAAACAGAGTCACCCAAGCGGGGTTAATCGAGCGCGTAGATAACCCTGAAGATAAACGTAGCAAGCTAGTACAATTGACCACTGCTGGTAAAACCTTGATTGACAAAGTAGTTATAGAGTTACACCTGCAACAACAACGTCGTATGGCAGTGTTAACTAGCGACGAGCAGGCACAACTAAATCATTTACTCAGTAAATTGGGTGGCCGTTAAGCCGTTTAATTCACTGTCAAACCCGAAGCTCTTTTTAACTACGCTTTGTACCAGTTCCTCTGGTTATGTTGAGTAATGCCAATGCCGATACAAAGCCAATAGCCAACCATTTGCGAGGGAAACCTCTACTATTTTAGCTTTAAGACTACGAGCTAGAAACGTTTAGCGAAGCCTATTTCTTGTAAATCCTTACTTTTACCTTATTAATTAAAAATAAATTTAAAAATATTTTTATTAATTGATTTTGTAATACCTATTGGTTATTTTAATTCTAAAATTTATTTACTTGCTTATGAAAATGTTTACTTTGTGATCTGTTCATTGTGAATACTATAATTATTCATTATGTAGTATTTTTAGTTTTCCGCGTTTTGTTGTTTTTAATATGTTTTCAGTTGTTCTACAGGGTGTTCTTGAAATAATTTATTCTTGTTATTTAGTTTCTCGTATGAATTAATAATTGGTTTAATCGACTCCATTGTTGGCCAGTATTGTTTTCAATACTTTAATGGATTAACTAATATAAAATGGGAACAACATGATTTTTAGAAACAAGATATCTCTGGGTGTCACCATGGCGTTTGTTATGTCAGCCCCCTTGTCGGCAGCTACGGTTAGCGACGCAGAATACCGTAATGTTGAGGTTCGCCATAGCGGTAAATGTATCGATTTGTCTGCTGGTAACACAGCTAACTTTGCCCCTTTTGCTCAATGGACTTGTGGTGAAAATAATGCCAACCAACGATTAGCTTTTGTTAACCAAGGTAATGGTTTTTACAGCATAAAAACTAAGGCCAGTAGTAAGTGCTTAGAAGTTAAAAATGGTGATGTAAGTAATGGCGCTGATATTCAACAGTTAGATTGCCAAGTAAACGATGAAAAACAATATTGGTCGTTGCTAGACATGAATAATGGCTGGTTTAAATTAAAAAACCAACAAACAGAAAAATGTTTAGACGTAGCAGGTGCCTATACTGAAAACGGTGATGAATTTCATCAGTGGGCATGTTTAGCCGATCATCCTAATCAAGAATTTCGATTTATTTATGATGTAGACAATGGCGACAACGCTAATCCTGACGACCTTGTTGGCACTATAAATATCGAAGCCGAAGACTTTGTAAGTCAGGGTGGCACTTTTGACGATAACCAGCAAACACCGGTCAGTAAATATACCGTCGCTGGGCAAGGTGCTATTAACTACATAAACAGCGGTGATTTTGTCGATTACGACGTTAGTGTAGACAAAGCCGGTATGTACTTAGTGAGTTTTAATGTTGCTACCGCCATCACCGAAAACTCAAGCATTGAGTTACTGGTAATGGAAGACGGAGCATGGCGTTCTTATGTTCAAGCTCAAGTACCAGCCAACGGTTGGGATAACTTTTCACCACTTACTGCTAATACTGAAGTAGCGTTACCAGCGGGTGTTCAACAAGTGCGTATTCACGCACTTGGTACAAATGATTGGCAATGGAACTTAGAATCTTTCAAATTGATTTGGCAGGGTGAATTAACTGGGCCCACAGAGCCTCCATTGTTAGATGACGACGGTGACGGCGTTCTAAATGCTAACGATTTATGCCCGAATACGGGGCTAAATGAAGCCGTAGACCAAAATGGATGTTCACCATCACAGTTAGATGACGATAACGACGGTGTGAATAACGCCATCGATCTTTGTCCAAATACGCCACCTGGAGCCACGGTAGATAGCAGCGGTTGCGAAGTTTCTTCACCAAACGTCATCGACGTAAATACAGCCGATGCTAGCTTACCTAGTTTTGTGTCTTTTAATAACACAACTCCACAAGGTAAACGTTGGGAAAAAGTAGATAACTTATCTGATGAATTTGAATTTTGGAATGGTGCTAAGTGGTTAAAAACCAATTGGAACTATGGAAATACACCAGTCAACATGCTGAACAAGAATTCAGGTGTGGCCGACGGTAACCTGTGGATCCAAGCAACCTTAAATGCCGACAGCCCTAACCAGTGGTTTGAATCATCTAGAGTACGCTCGGTAGCTAAAATCAAGTTCCCGATGTATACCGAAAGCCGGATAAAAGTGGCTAACATTTCGGCCTACTCAACATTCTGGTTAAACAATGGTGACATTAACAATCGCGATGAGATTGATATCATCGAAATCAACCCTGTTCCTACCTGTAACTGCCAGCCAGACTTTCCTTGGAAAATGAACTCGCAATACTTTATTGCTAAAAACGGCTCAACAGAACGTAACCATGGTAACTCTGATAACCGTACCGATCTATCGGATCAAAATACTTTGCAAGGTGTTTTGTGGACCGAGGATTATCATGTATTTGGTGCATGGTGGAAAGATGAGCATACCGTACAGTTTTACCTAAACGGTGAACCAGTAAACAAGGTAACCACCCAGCAGCCATTCACGCTTGAGCAATTCATTATTTGGGATTTGTGGAGCCAGGATTCAAGTTGGGTAGGGGGTCTTCCTCAAAAAGATGACCTATTAAACAACGACAATAACATTATGAAAGTTGACTGGATCCGTACCTGGAAATTAGTCAACGAGTAATCCTTTGGCTTAAACAACATTCATAGTTTTAAAGGGCTTACCTTCACGGGTAAGCCCTTTTTTGTTGGTGATTAAGGTGTACGAGATACCGATACATTGTGTTGTTTGGCAGTATTTTGTTGTGTTTGCTACAAGAGAATATTCATATATATCAACACCTAAGGCTTTGGAATGTCTGTTGCAACTAGATCTGCTGAGTGCTTTAACAAGCAAAGTTACAAGTGATGAGGAGTAAGCATGAAGCGAAGTGATATTGCTGAATTATTAGATGAGCCAGCTTGTGAGCATAACCAAGGAGAAAAAAGCGGCTGTGCTAGGCCGGTGCCTGGTGCAACTGCGGGTGGTTGCAGTTTTGATGGAGCCCAAATAAGCCTGCTACCGATAGCCGACGTTGCCCATATTGTTCATGGGCCTATAGCTTGTGCTGGGAACAGTTGGAATAACCGAGGTACTCGCGCCTCTGGTCGCAACTTGTTTCGATTAGGGTTTACCACAGATTTAAACGAACAAGACGTGATAATGGGTCGAGCAGAAAAACGGTTACTTCACGCTATAAAAACCGTTATCGAGAAACATCAGCCGCCAGCTGTGTTTGTTTACGTTACTTGTGTTCCTGCCTTAGAAGGTAATGACGTTCACGCGATATGCAAACTGGCCCAGCAGCGCTGGGAACTTCCCGTTGTTGCAGTAGATGCAGCCGGTTTTTACGGGAGTAAAAACCTAGGCAACCGCATTGCGGGAGAGGTAATGGTAAAACAGGTTGTTGGAAGTGCTGAGCCGCCAGCAAAACCCTTAATGCGCCACGATCCAACACGTCAAGTAAACGATATTGTGCTGATAGGTGAATACAATATTGCTGGAGAATTTTGGCACGTATCACCCTTACTAGAACGTTTAGGGTATCGGGTATTAAGCTGTATGTCTGGCGATACCCGCTTCCACGAAATTCAAACCATGCACCGAGCCGACGCGGCCATGGTGGTGTGCTCTCGCGCGCAAATAAACGTAGCACGTATGCTAGAAGAACGCTGGGACATTCCCTGGTTCGAAGGCAGTTTTTATGGCGTAGAGGATACATCAGCAGCATTAAGAAGCTTCGCTAGATTGATCGATGATCCGCAAGTGATCCGCGAAACAGAGGTATTGATAGCTGAGCAGGAAATTGCCATTCGCAAGAAACTGCAGCCTTATATTAATCGCTTAACTGGTACTAAGGCCCTGCTGTATACCGGCGGAGTAAAGTCGTGGTCGATAGTCTCAGCATTGCAAGAGCTAGGCGTTAGCGTAGTGGCTACAGGGACCAAAAAATCCACTGCTGAAGACAAAGCCCGTATTAAACAAATAATGGGTGACGAAGCCTTAATGTTAGACGAGGGCGGTGCAAAAAACCTATTAGACATTGCTAGCCAGCAACAGGCCGACTTATTAATAGCAGGTGGGCGAAACATGTATACCGCGCTTAAAGCGCGCTTACCGTTCCTCGATATTAACCAAGAGCGTGAACACGCCTACGCAGGCTACGAGGGCATGCTTACCTTTGCTAAAGAACTGTGCCGCACCTTAGAAAGTCCAATTTGGCCGCTGGTTGCTAGTACTGCGCCGTGGCAGCAAAAAGTACGATTAAGCAGCGAGGAGTAATAATATGAGCAAAGATAACCATCACATCGCTATAAATCGCAGCGCCTTAGTAGAACAACCGTTAAAAACCAGTGCGGCTACCGGAGCAACCTTAGCCTGTATGGGCTTAAGCAATGCCATTCCTTTAATGCATGGCTCCCAGGGATGTGGGGCGTTCGCTAAGGTTTACTTGATACAACATTATCGCGAACCCATACCGCTACAAAACACTGCCATAGACCACATTGCTGCAGTAATGGGAGGTGACGACAACTTAAGCAAAGCATTGGCACTGTTATGTGAAAAACATCAGCCTCAGTTAATTATGGTGGTGACTACAGGCTTAACGGAGATGCAAGGCTGCGACGTAGCCAGAGTCATTCGTGAATTTAAAGCTAACCATCCGCAGTATTTAAAAAGCAGACTGGTTTCTGTATCAAGCCCAGATTTTAGCGGCTCGATGCAAAGTGGTTTTGCACATGCTGTTGAAGCTTGCGTGCAACAGTTAATTGTAGAGCCTACTGTTGATAGCAAATCTACGGTTGCAGCACAGCCACAACTTAATGTGTTTTGCTCAGTGGCCTTAACCAGCGCAGATTGTGAGTTAATTGAACGGTATTGCTCAGCGTTTGGATTTAACGCGGTGTTACTCCCCAATTTAAGTGATTCCTTAGATGGCCACTTGGCCGATGAAGATTTTTCTAACACCAGTACTGGCGGTACCGGGGTAAATCAAATTACCAGCATGGTAAATAGCGTAGCGAGTTTGGTGCTTGGCGAATCTCTATTACCCGCAGCAAAATTGTTACAAGAACACTATGCGGTGCCTTATCACTCATTAGGTCTGGTTATGGGCCTAGAGAAGAGTGACAAACTGGTAATGTTGCTGTCTAGGCTATCCAATCAAGCAGTGCCCGATTGGATAAATCGTCAACGTAAACGGTTGCAAGACGCCATGTTAGATTGCCACTTTCTGTTATCAGCTAGCCAAGTGTCTATGGCCTTAGAGCCCGACGCAGCAGCAGGTTACGCAACCTTGTTAGCCGAAAATGGTGCAGTGTTAAACAAACTAGTCACAACCCTCAATGTGCCAGAGCTTAAAGCGATTAAGGCAAATAACGTGGTAGTAGGGGATCTATCAGACCTTACCAATGTTATTGCCGATAGTGAGTTTGTTATAGGCAATACCCATTGCGCCAATTTATGCGAGCCCTCCACACCGGTATTACGAGCAGGCTTCCCTTGCCATGATCAGTTTGGTAATAGCGATACGCTGCAAGTGGGATACGAAGGTGCCAGAGATCGCTTATTTGCCATGGCTAATTTACTAAAAGCCAATCATCAAGACGAAGTACCTGCCCATGTAAGTGCTTACCGTTTTGAACCAGAAAGTTGTGTTAAACATCCACTGCCCATTTCCTAAGGTGCTGCTATGAATGCGATGGAAAGAAAGCTTTCAATTATCGAAGACGGCCAACAACGCGAGCACTGTTTTAAAGTGGCTTTTGCCAGTGAGAGTAAACACAAGGTTGACCAACATTTTGGTAGTGCGCATACCTTTTTGATTTATGGTTTTGGTGAGCAACATATTCAACTTATTGAAGCGCTGCAGTTTGAAGTGACTAAACCTGGTCACGACGCTGGGCGCTTGAGCCAACGCATCGAAGCCCTTAAAGGCTGTGCAGCCGTATTCAGTAACGCTTGTGGCCAACGAGCAATAGAAAAACTTAAGCAATCGGGTATCAGTAGTTTAATGGTAGATAGCGATATAGAGCTTAGTGTTTTGTTGGGAGAAATTCACTTGCAGTTTGTTCATCAACCGATGGCGTGGATGCAAAACAAACAGACTGATTCAGCCGAACAAACCCAACGTTTAAACGAACTATTAGATGAGCCTTGGTAACAAGGTAATGGAATGTAAATTAACTAAAAAAGGAAAGAGTAATGAGCGATAAAAACTTTATGGGGCTCACCAGAGACGGATCACCTTGGGAACCGCAGTTTGTTACGGCATTAGATCAAGACGCATGTATTGGTTGCGGGCGATGCTACAAAGTTTGCCCACGTGATGTGTTTGATTTGGTTGAGCGAGAAATAGACGAAGATGACGAAGCCTATGACGATTATGACGACGATGTAGTGATGGTGATGGAGCTGAAAAACGCCGGTGATTGTATTGGCTGTGCGGCTTGCTCTACCGTATGTGCTAAAAATTGCCACACCCATACACCCGCTAGCGCTTTGGTCTAGGAAGCATATCTTATGGCACAAGTAAGCTTAAATGTGGTTAGCGTGTCAGGTGATAAAGTTGTTTTAGAAGGACAGCGGCAAAGTGCCTGTTCTTCTTGTGCGAGTAAAAATAGCTGTGTCACTGTGAACAGTGAAACAGCTACCTTGCTACGAGCAGAACTTACCAGCCCAGCGCACTATAAGGTTGGGCAGCAAGTAGACATGAATTGCCACGACAGCTTTTTACTAAAAGCCATTATGGTGATGTTTGCTCCTGCTTTATGTGGTTTGCTTGGTTTTGCTTTATTGGCTAACTATTTGTTTGCGGCCGCTCATCCTCATACGGTCGAATACATTAATTTAGGGGCCGCTCTATTGGGGTTTGTCTCTGGCTTACTGTTAAGTCGGTATTTTGCCCAGCCGCTTATTGGGCAGCTTAATCAGCAATTGTCATTAAGGCCTACAACATCCTGTAGCAAATCTAACAAGTCATCCGATAATGTGATTTAACTCACACTGGAAATATTTATCCCGAGTTGATAAATCTATATTTATCAGTTGGTTACGCCCATTGGTTGATTGGGTATCCCACTTGCAATACCTAATGTAGGTAATAACCCGTTGTGATTGAGTTTGCGGCCCTTGAGCAAGAAACGCTGTGTTCTAGGTTCCCAATGGCTTATCAACACTCAGTCTAGGGCAGTAATGTTGTCTTATCACAGCGGGTTACTACCACTACCAATTAACTCATCATTGTGGGGTAGCGTATGTGGAACTATTCAGAAAAAGTAAAACAGCATTTCTTTCAACCCAAAAATGCTAAAGCAGTCGATCATGCAAACGCCATTGGAGACGTGGGTTCAATTTCCTGCGGAGACGCCTTGCGTCTTAGTCTTAAAGTAAACCCTGATAGTGATGTGATTGAAGATGCCGGATTTCAAACTTTTGGCTGTGGCAGCGCGATTGCATCTTCGTCGGCATTAACCGAGATGATCATTGGTCAAACCATCGATCAAGCAATGCGTATTTCAAATCAAGATATCGTTGATTTTTTAGATGGTTTACCGCCAGAGAAAATGCATTGCTCAGTCATGGGAATGGAAGCATTGCATGCTGCGGTAGCGCAATATCGTGGAGAAGAAATTGCCGAAGAACATGAAGAAGGTGAACTCATTTGTAAATGTTTTGCCATCGACGATGCGCTAATTAAACGCGTGGTAAGCCAAAACAAACTCGAAACCTTAGATGAGGTGATCAACTACACCAAGGCTGGCGGGGCCTGTGCAGCTTGCCATGAGAAAATTGAATGGGTACTCGAAGAATGCTTAGGTGCGCCATTGGCAGATCCCATTGTCACGCCAGCTAGCCCGAGCAAAGCTAATACCATTGTTGGCAAGATACGTCTTATTGAACAAGCCCTAGAGCAAGTAAGGCCGCAACTTCAAGCAGACGGTGGTGATGTGCAATTGTCAGACGTAGAAGATGACATGGTGTTTGTTTCACTCACCGGCGCTTGTAATGGTTGTGGTCTATCGGGTGCCACCCTAGCCATGATCGAGCAGAAGATCAGTGCCGTATTAGGCGAAACCATCACTGTATATCCAACTGGCGCAGCCAGCTTAGCTTAAGGAAACAACACTATGAGCAACCTAACTACGCTAAACAAAGCCACTCCGCTGGCCTACTTGGATAACAACGCCACTACTCAAGTTGATGCCAAAGTACTGGAACAAATGCTGCCTTATTTAAGTGAGTTTTATGGTAACCCTTCTTCTATCCATCAGTTTGGTGAGCAAGTTGGTAAAGCGATAGAACATGCAAGGCAACAAGTGCAAGCCTTGATCGGCGCAAGCTTTAGTAGCGAGGTTATCTTCACCTCGTGTGCCACCGAAGCCAGCGCAACAGCCATTATGTCGGCCATTGAAGCCTTTCCTAATAGGAAAGAGATCATTACCTCAGTGATTGAACACCCAGCCACGTTAGAGCTGTGTCAAAACCTTGAGCGCAAAGGTTATACGGTGCATTGGATAAAAGTAGATGCGCGTGGTCGATTAGACATGGAAGCGTACAAACAAGCGCTAAGTAGCGAAGTCGCTGTAGCCAGTTTTATGTGGGCAAACAACGAAACTGGGAGTCTGTTCCCAATTCGCGGCATGGCAGAGTTAGCAAAACAGCATGGCATTTTATTTCACACCGACGCAGTGCAGGTCGCTGGCAAGTTACCTATTCAAGTCGCTGACAGCGGTATAGATCTGCTGTCTATCTCTGGGCACAAGTTCCATGCACCCAAAGGAGTGGGCGCCTTGTACCTGCGCCGTGGGGCTAAATTCCGGCCATTACTGCGTGGCGGCCACCAGGAGCGTGGTCGTAGAGCAGGTACAGAAAATAGCAGCGGCATTGTTGGTTTGGGTAAAGCGGCAGAACTAGCCATGCAATCTATTGAACAAGATTCTGCGCGAATCAAGATGATGCGCAACCGTTTGGAAATAGGGCTGTTAGCGCGGATTCCACATTGTTTCGTGACCGGCGACCCTCGTCATCGTGTGCCTAATACCAGCAACATCGCTTTCGAGTTTGTTGAAGGCGAGTCCATTTTATTGATGTTGGATCAACACGGCATTGCTGCGTCTTCAGGGTCTGCCTGTACTTCAGGTTCACTAGAGCCATCGCATGTTATGCGCGCAATGGATATTCCTTATACCGCAGCACACGGCGCGATTCGTTTTTCGCTGTCTCGCTTTACGAGTGAAGAAATGATTGACCAAGTGCTGGCAGTGTTACCAGGCATCGTGGAAAAATTACGGATGCTTTCGCCTTATTGGGATACCGCAAGCAATCAACCCGCAGAGCAAAGTTTTAGCCCTGTTTACGCTTAATCCTCGAGTAGTCAGCGAACGATAAAGGGGGAGGGAACCATGTTAATTATAAACGACACCACTTTGCGTGATGGTGAGCAAACAGCGGGCGTGGCTTTTAGCGCCCAAGAAAAGCTAAACATAGCCAGTAGTTTACAAGCTGCTGGTATTGCAGAGTTAGAGGTAGGCGTACCGGCAATGAGCAGCGCCGAACGCGAGGTAATAAGTGCCATTTGCCAGCAGCTAAACACCAGTAAAACCATGGGCTGGAGCCGGCTTAATCAGCATGATATATCACTCGCTGCTGGCCTAGGTTTAGACTATTTGGACATCTCCATTCCTGCTTCTAACCAGCAACGTGAATCGAAGTTGGCGCTTAGCAAAGTGAAGTTATTTAGCTTGTTAGAGCGCGGTATTGCCCAAGCCTTAGACCTAGGTATTAAGGTATGTGTGGGGATGGAAGATGCCTCTCGGGCCACCATAGGCGAGCTACAAACTATTGCTGAGCTGGCGCAAAAATCCGGTGCATCGCGGCTTCGTTTCGCCGACACCTTGGGGGTACTGGACCCGTTTGCCACTGAAATATTTATTAGCGCCCTAAAACAAAGCAGTGATTTACACATTGAGATGCATGCCCATAACGATTTGGGTATGGCTACCGCCAATACGCTTGCGGCTATTAGGGCGGGCGTTGACTCGGTGAATACCACCGTTATTGGCTTAGGTGAACGAGCCGGCAATGCAGCCCTAGAAGAAGTTTTAATGGCGCTGAATGTTACGCATTTGGCAGGCCAGCGAACTATTCCTGAAATAGACTTAAAACAGCTTCCTAAAATATGTGAATTAGTGGCTCAAGCCTCTGGGCGCAGTGTGGCGGTAAGCAAAAGCATTATTGGTCAACATGTTTTTACCCACGAGTCAGGAATACACGTAGACGGTCTGCTAAAAGATCCGCAAAACTACCAAGGTTTTTCGCCCGCGTTATTGGGCCGTAACCACACCGTGGTATTAGGCAAACATTCTGGATTTTCGGCCATTGAATCGGTCTATCAATCACTCGGCATTGCCTTAACTAAGCCCCAGTGTATGGCCCTAAAATCACTATTGGTGAATTGGGCAGAACGCAATAAACGTAGCCCCAGTTCCCATGAGTTATTCGGGTTTTATCAACAATGTGTTAAGCCGCAGCTTCCACAAGCACTTTGTGTATAAAGGAGTAGGCCATGTTAGTTCACGCAATAGAAGATCCAAAGTTGCAGCAGCAAATAGCTAGCTTAAGCAGTGCAGAGTCGTTTCTCGAGTTTTTTAAGGTGAGTTATCAACCCAACTTACTACAAGTAAAAAGGGTGGTGTATTTACGCTTGCTTGGCCAAGTGCTTTCCGAGCAACAATGTAGCAATTTTAACGAATTTAAAGCGGCGGTGGCCAAAGCTTACTGCCTGTTAGAAAAAGGCGTGGTGTTGGCGCATGCTGCACCCGCTTGTAAAACGTGTAGCGGCTGTTAAACAGTGAGGTAGCAGATGAATACAGCAAAATTTGGTTATGGATGCAAAGTGAGAGTGGTTGAGAATATTCGCAACGACGGAAGTTTCCCTGGCTGCAAAAAAGGTGCGTTATTAGTACGTCGTGGTGCTTGCGGGTACGTTCGACAATCGGGTTACCATTTACAAAATAACCTTATCTACCAGGTGCAGTTTATTAATCGTGGATTAACCATTGGCTGTAAAGAGGCCGAGTTAATTGATGCCGAATTGGTATGGCAGCCTAATCAATTTGAATATGGTGATAAAGCAGCGCTAAGCCTTTCTTTATCGCAAGAAGGTGAAATTGTGGCCAATAAAGGCAGCATTGTTGATGTATTAGCAGTAAGGCGTAAAGCTAAAACTAGCCCAAGTTATCGAATTCAAATTGGCGAACTCGATGTAGAGGTACCAGAGCGCGCATTAGTAAGCCTTGAGGAGGCCGCTTATGTTGGATAGTGTAGAGCTTACTGCAGGTAGTCCGTTAACTAGTTCAATAGACAGCCCTCAAGCTTATCTTTGTATGAAAACCAGCATTTCTTTGTTTGAACTAAATCCAGATCAATTAAGCCCAAAACAGGTCGCCGAGTTGCAAAGGGTAGTGAATAAATCCTTTCATATTCAGCAAAAAGTGCTTGCCTCTAAAGAAGCAAAACTGGTGCATGTTGATGATGCGCAGCTAAACAAAGGTTTAGCGCTTATCAAACAAAATTTTGAATCCCCTGAAGCATTTAATAAAGCGCTACTGGCTAATCAGCTAAGTGAGCCAGGGCTGCGAGACGCGCTACGTTTAGAGCTTAGTTGTGAAGCTGTGTTGGCGTATGTAAGTAAAAATGTCGCGCCCGTTAGCGCAGCGCAAGCCCTAGCGTTTTATCAGCAGTACCCTGAAAAATTCCTACAAGTAGAACGGCGAGCAGCTCATCATATTCTGATTACTGTTAATGAGCAGTTTAAAGAGAATGCGCCAACTCAAGCTAAGTCACGTATCTATCAGTTGGCGAAGCAAGTGAATAGTGACAATTTTGAACAGTTAGCCGAGCGACATTCTGAATGTCCAACCGCGGTAAGTGGCGGCAAACTGGGCTTAGTCGCACGAGACCAGTTATTACCTCAGCTAGACGAAGCCCTGTTTAACATGGACCAAGCGAGTTTTAGTCAGCCGATTTTTACCGGTATGGGTTACCACTTGTTATGGTGCAAACAAATCATGGCTGAACACAAAATACCCTTTGATGAAGCAAAAACAAAAATTGAAGAAGCGCTTCTTGGGCAAGCGCAAAAGCAGCAACAGCGTCAGTGGTTGGTTGAAACGTGTAAAGGGTCTTCTCTTAATTGATAAGTATTTAAGTCAATAGGCACAAAATTTTGATGATTACTTGGGTATTACTTCAGTAAGCGTTCTAGATATAAATGTTGAGTGTTGTCTATAACAACGAAATATTATGCTGGAAATTAATACTATTTTTTTGGAGATAGATGAAACGGCGATTACTGGTTTATTAGTATACTTGTTAATTACTTAGCGCTTAGCAAACTCACAAAATAATCCATACAAACTTAACGTAAATGTAACATTGTGGAATTAGCTTAATCCGAACAATAAATGAGAGTACTTAACTAGGATATAGCTAAATGAGCAAGGAAACATTTAACCCAACGCGTTTTAACAAAAGTAAAAACCCAAGCTTTGATGAAGTGCTAGATGTGCACCTCTCACGCCGTAAAATCTTAAAAGGCGGCTTAGGCTTAGGCGCTATGGCTACCTTTGGTGCTTTTGGTTTAGCTGGCTGTAACTCTTCTAGCAGCACTGCTGTTGGCGGTGGTGATACACCTAGCGCAACGCTAAACTTCAACTCAATCGCTGGTTCTAAAATTGATGCTGTAAGCGTACCTGAAGGCTACACTGCACAAATTCTTGCACCTTGGGGCCAACCAATAAATGCCACAGCGACAGCTTGGAAAGATGACGGTAGCAACGATGCCGTAGACCAAAACAATGCGATGGGCATGCACCATGACGGTTTGCACTTCTTCCCGCTAAACGATGCCAGTACCGACGGCTTGTTGTGCGTAAACCACGAGTACATCGACCAAAACGCGCTACACCCCACTGGAACAGATGCTGATGCCGATGGCATTCGCAGCAGCATAGACCAAGTACGCAAGGAAATTGCTGCTCACGGCGTTAGTGTTATTCGCATTCAATTGCAGGATAATGGCCAGTGGATGATGCTAGACACCGACCCATTAAACCGCCGCTATACCGGCGCCACCGTTATGGATATTTCTGGCCCCTTAGCGCACTCTAGCAAACTAGCCACGCCATTTTCGCCAGATGGCAGCCAAGCTCGTGGCACGCTAAACAACTGTGGTAACGGCTACACACCATGGGGTACTTACTTAACCTGTGAAGAAAACTGGCCTGGTTACTTTATTAACACTGGCACCACCACTGATGAGCAAGACCGCATAGGTTTAGACACATCTGGCACCACCCGTTATGGCTGGGAAACACTCGCTGGTAACGCTGCTGAGCGTGTAGACGAGTTTGCCCGTTTTAACGTAACACCTACTGGCGCAACGGCGATGGACGACTACCGCAACGAAGCCAACGGCCACGGTTACATTGTAGAAATTGACCCCTACACAGCAAACTCACGCGCCGTAAAACGTACTGCTTTAGGCCGTTTCCGCCACGAAGGTTGTACCTTTGGAACACTTGAAGTTGGTAAACCCATTGTATTTTACTCAGGCCACGACTCGCGCTTTGAATACATGTACAAATTTGTGTCTGAGAAAATGTGGGATGCAGCCGATGCAGACCCAACAGATCGCCTAGCGGTAGGTAACAAATACATGGACCAAGGCACACTTTACGTTGCCAAGTTTGACGCTGACGGCGTAGGCCATTGGTTACCTCTTACCTTAGAGAGCGCGACCACTGCTGGAGGCACATTAGCTGACTCGTTTGCAGCACTGGAAGACATTATTTTAAACACCGCTGGCGCTGCTGATTTAGTTGGCGCAACCCCAATGGATCGCCCAGAATGGTGTGCCGTAGACCCAATTACTGGTTCTGTTTATTTAACACTAACCAACAATACTCGACGTGACGACACCACCGGTACAAACCCAGCTAATCCACGCTTAAACAATAAATTTGGCCATGTAATTCGTTGGGACGAAGGTGACGCAGCGACCGACTTTAGCTGGGACATCTTTGTATTTGGTTCACCAGCAGATGGTGACGCAGACACCAACCTATCTGGATTGGGTGAGTTTAATCAATTTGCTAGCCCAGACGGTTTGGCATTTGATAAGCGCGGCATTATGTGGATTCAAACAGACAACGGTGCAGACGAAGTTAAAAACTACACCAACGATCAAATGCTGGCAGTAGTGCCTTCTGCGATAAAAGACGCCGACGGTAATGCTGATACCATTAACAGCGAAAACCAAGGTGAATTGCGCCGCTTCTTTGTAGGACCAAACGGTTGTGAAGTTACAGGCTTTACCATAAGCCCTGACTACACCACCATGTTTGTGTGTATTCAACACCCAGGTAACTGGCCTTACAGCACCAACGCAGCAGAAGAAACACCGGTTGGTGTTGATTTGCGCCCGCGTGCGTCAGTAGTGGCGATTCGTAAAAACGACGGTAGTGCTCTAGGCGTTTAAGTTACCCGGTAAACTTTAAAACAGGCTCTATCTGAGCCTGTTTGTTGTTTAAGAGCAAGAAAACAAAAAGGAGTGAGCATGGGTTTAGGTGGAATTAGTGTTTGGCAACTGGTTATAGTGGCCGTTATTGTTGCTTTATTGTTTGGTACTAAGCGCTTACGCGGTTTGGGCGGTGATTTAGGTACTACCATTAAAGGCTTTAAACAAGCTATGAGCGAAGACAATAAGGGTAAAGCTACTACAGAAACCGGTTTACGAGTTGAAACTGGCGGCGGCAAAAACCTGAGTAAATAACCGTCTTTGATTTTGGGAGCTATGCTAATCGCCATAATGGGCTTAGTCTTGCTAGGCCCACAGCGTTTACCTCAGGCATTGCGTAGCGGTTTTAGTAATTAAAAACAGCTTAAACGCTCAATAAATCAGGTGTTTATAACTCTTGAGAATGAGCTCACCTTAAGTGATATTCATCTGTCGCTAATCACGCCACTAGAACCTACTCATAAAGTGACAGCTACAGCAGTTAGCAATAGACAACATTCAGCAACAGACTCCCACAAATAATCTTAGTTGTTTCACAGACTTTGTTTTGGGCGAACCTGCTTCTCACTTTTTAGTACTTTTTGAGCTGTTTTGTCAGCCTTGTTACTCTTGAACTGATCCAACCAGATAAAGGTGCTATTGTATGATGTAACTATCAAGGGGAATGAGGTGACTAATGTATAAAAAGCCAATCATATTAACTCTCACAATGTTTAGTTTATCAGGATGTGTGTCTACGGCGCCAACAGCAGAAGATGAGTTTGAGCTAATCGTTAAAACCAACGGCTACTATTCATCTGAAGGTTACTCAACCAAAGTTGTCGACCAAAAATTGGTAAAGAAAAAACTGTTTTATACGCTTACGTTTGACGATCTTTCCACCAACATGCTTACTTATTTGACCACCAGCACTCCTTTAGCAAATGGCAAAGTAAGCGCGAATGCTGTGGTGAGTAAAGTTAGCAGCAAATACACGATAGCTTACGATAAGCTCAATGGTGGATATGAAATACGCTTTTACGAAAACAAAGCTGACATGAACACTGATTACATACTGCACGCTAATGAGCTAGGCGAAATTGAAGATTTTAGGTTCATTGCTAAGTAGCCATTAACACCAAGGTAAGACCCACTAAGCAGTTTGGCTTTACCATTACCAATTGTTAAAGGGCCTAGAAACTTAGGCCTCAAAAGCTAATCCAATAGCTAAGTAAGCCTAATTTTCCCCTAAGATCCTTCTTCTTCAGCCCTATACTTACATTTATGATAATTATATCAATTTGATAGGTGGAACACTTATTCGCCAACTAGTTAGTGCTATTGTTTGGTCTAAGTAAAACGCATGGAAACTCTTGTTAAACACTTGAGTTTTCGGGTTTTCTCATAGCGGATTTAGATACTTATAATTCCTATGCGGCTTGGGCTAGTTTTGAGCCTTAAAGCTTTTGTTTAACACTCGCAATTTGAGAAGGACATCATGGAGCGCAAAGTAAGGGAAGCACTGTTAGGTGACGTAGCCGCTATTGCTGCTATTCATGTTAACGCTTGGAAGTCTGCTTTTAAGGGCTTAATGCCAAAAGGCTATATTGATAAGTACACGGTTCAGCTAAGGCAACGTGAATGGCTACAAGCCATTAGTACCGGCGTTGAACATGTATTGGTGGCATTAGACAATAACCAGATTGTTGGTTTCTTATCTTATAGCGAAGCTAAGGCTTCTGCTGCGATTCTCGAACTTCATAAGCTCTATCTTTGTCCTAGCGTTTACCGAAAGGGAATTGGGCAACTATTAATGGCGCAACTAGCATTAAAAGCGAAAGAAAAAGACATAGAGGAAATAAACCTTTATGTGCTGGATTCAAATAAGGTAGCGATTACCTTCTATCGAAAACTCGGATTTGAGTTTTCGGATAATAGCCTTACCGACACTTTTGAAGGTGAAACCATTACCGATCTGCAAATGGTTAAGCGGCTTTAAGCTTAAAGCAAGCGCCATTAGCCCAGGGTTGAAACATTATTAGCGTGATTCCATATTTGTGATTTTCAGGCTTAATAATTGTTTATCCCACTGGGTTTTATCTACCCCCTCTAACCAAAGAATCTCACTGGTGCGTGACTGCTCTTTGCGCAAATAGGTGTCCGGCATCCTAAAAATGGCTTGCCAAACTTTAACTTCTTGCTGGGTTAATAAGGTACCAGAGTCGGCATATAAACTGACTTCAAGCAATATTTGTACGTAGTTTTTGGTACCAGTGTTGACCAGTTGGAAATGCAGACCAAGCCGGTCTTTATCATCCCATTGGCTGTTGAGTAGGCTTATTTTTACGCCATTCTTTGCAGTAGACTTTAGTAACTCAGCTTGATTGATCGCTATGTCACTTAAACGCTCAGGTGAATGAGAAGACGCTGAGTTAGCCAATGGTGTTTCTAAGGCTGCTACAGCAACCGGTAATACAGCATTGTTTGTATCAATTGAACTAGTTGTTTCACTTTGCGTGTTTAACAGCAGGTATTGCCAGGTAAAGTCGTCATTCAACTGTACTTGAGCACCATTTTGTAAGGTAACTATTTCTAAAGCTTTAGGTTCGAATTGCTCAGCTAGGCTGGGCATTACCCAAAACAAGCCACAGATTGCAGCGTAAGCGTTTAACTTTTTCAGCATTGTGTTTTGTCCTTTAAACAAGATGGTTTTAGCATAAGCAAGCATCGGAAAAATTAACACTGCAGTGGTTATTGTTTTGGCGTTTCCCTTGTGTCGTTAAAACAGTAAAATGGCGCGATAGCAAGTAGTACTTACAGCTTGAGATTAACGATAACTAACAATCCGTTCAACCATTGAGTGCTATTAACAATATTCAACATTGATAAGTGAGTTTTATGCAGGCGTTTACCACCCAATTTACTTTGTCTCGCGCTTATCTTGCAGAGTGCTTTGATCAAACTCTACCCTATGGAAAAAATGCCAAGCCAAATTATAAGCTGCCTGTAGTGTTTTTTGCTTTAGGTATGGGATTGCTGGCGTTTATTGAAGATTCAGGCACGGTCGGATTTATGCTGATTGTTTTAGCGTTAATGGAAGTGCTACATATTCGGTTTCGCCGTGCATGGTGGCTAACCCGCCAAATGTGGGGCAGAAGTGCCGACAGTGAAGTAAAGTTGAGCATTGACGAGAACGGCATCAACACTCAAAACCCCTATACAAAAACCTCAGTGTTGTGGAGTGACATTCAGCGGGTGATTGAAACAGAGTTGGGCTTAATTTTGGTGGCTAAGTCTGGCGGCCAACAGTATTTGTCTAAATCGTTGTTTTCTGATGCGGTGATCAGCGAAATTCTTGCCATTAGTAATGAGTAGCCAAGACGAATTAAACCAGTACTAGGTGCTAGTTTTAACACTGCCTAAAAACTAGTTTTAAAATGAACAGTGACGATACGGCAGGCTTACATCAATTTAAGCAGAGGGTTATTTATGAATACCTTTTTTGTAGCGGCAGGAACACTCAGTGCTATAGCCGCCCTTATGCATGTGGGTTGTATTGTTTTTGGTGCATCGTGGTATCGCTTTTTCGGCGCGGGTGAAAAAATGGCGCTTCTGGCAGAGCAAAAAAGTATTAAACCTGCCTTAATCACCAGCGCTATTGTTGCAATTCTTTCGGTTTGGGCGCTTTATGCTTTTTCTGCCGCAACGCTATCATTCGCTTTACCTTATCCACGTATTGTTTTAGTACTGATTACATTGGTCTATTTAGTTCGCGGATTGGCTGGTTTGTTGTTGATTAAAAAGCCTATGGGCAATACACCAAAGTTTTGGTTGTGGAGTTCGGTAATTTGTTTGCTTATTGGATTGATTCACCTAGTGGGATTGAGCCAGCAATGGCCCAATCTGTAAGCCATTTTCCTCTTCGATAATTAAGGTAGGTGCAACAATGTTGTTCGAATTATTTAGCGCTAATCAATCACCAGCGGTGATTCAACTTTTTACTGAGGTATTCTCTGATTCAGAAGGAAAAGAAGAGGGGCAACTCATTGGCCATTTGGTCACTGACATTGTGGCTAATACCAAAGCAGAAGACTTGATTGGTTTTGTTACTCTAGAAGACAAGGAGATCGTCGCCAGCATATTTTTTAGCCGCTTAGTGCTTCCCAATAAGCAAGCTGGTTATATTTTATCACCGGTGGCAGTGGCTACTCGCCAGCAAGGGAAAGGCGTGGGGCAGAAGCTAATTAATGCCGGCATCAAACATTTACGTGCTTTAGGCGGTGAGGTGTTAGTCACCTATGGCGATCCAAGCTTTTACTCAAAGGTGGGTTTTAGTCAGATTAGCCAAGATATGATTAAAGCGCCTTTAGTATTGAGTCATCCCGAAGGTTGGCTAGCTCAGTCTTTGAGCGAAACTCCACTAGCGCCAATCATTGGTGAAACAGCATGTATTGAGGCTTTAAATCACCAGAAATATTGGTAGTAAAGCATGAAATAGAAAGGGCACATTAGTATGTGCCCTAGGTAATGGTTTTATAGGGTGCTACACACCAAACTCTGCTTTAATTTGTTCTAACCAACCGCTAATACGTTCTGGGTGTAACTCGCTCTGATTATCGTTATCTAACACTAGGCCAGCAAACTTACCGTTCTCTAGTAACGCAGATGAATCGTCAAACTCATAACCTTCGGCTGGCCATTCGCCAACAACATCGGCGCCGGTTTCTAGAATTGCATCGTACAATTCACCCAAGCCATCAACAAACTCGCCTGCGTAGTTCACTTGATCGCCTAAGCCGTATAATGCCACCTTAATACCTGCAAAGTCTGCTACGTCTAGTTGGGGCATAAACTCATCCCAACTTTCTGTTTGGCAATCGGCTGCTAAACCAGGTAGTTGGCCTTCACCTAGGGTTGGTGTACCTAAAATGAGCATTTTGTAAGAGGATAGGGTGTCTATGTCTACGCGATTAATGTTAAGCGGCTTGTCGCTAAGTTCCGCCCCCAATTGTTGATGGATCTGTTTAGCGATTTTTCGAGTAGTACCGGTGTCAGTACCAAAAAATATACCTATCTCTGCCATGATCGTACTCCTTAATATGCTGGCTTATTGTTAGTGCTGCAATAAGTAAACCAACCCGTTAATCTATAATTTACAGTGACTTACGATTTTATTTTATTATGTTATACAGGCGATTGTTGTAAAGGTGACAGGGTTTGGCATGTAGATTGTGCTATTTATTACTTAGTGGGTTTGTTCTGGTTTCCAGTATCGATAACGAAAAAACACTGCGGGTGCAGTGTTTGATGGAAATAAATGTAGCCTTTTAATCATCTTCGTCGTCATCATCTTCAACAGGAGGGCTCCAAGTAATCGGTCGATAAATTTCTACTCTATCCCCTGCAACTAGTTGGCTCTCTAAGGTGACGAATTTACCAAACACACCTACCTTTTGCTTTTCTAGTTGGATCTCGGGGCACAAATCTAAAATACCTGATTGATGTAAAGCGTTAATCACGCTGCTTTCATTCACTACATCTACATTTATGCACAGTTGCTGCTGTGGGGTGGCATAAGCAATACTCACTAACATCGCTACGCTCCTTCTGATTGTGCAGTAGGGCTTAGCTCGGGCGTAGCCTTGAGCGCAACCATAGACTCTAGCTTTTGTTGAATCAGCCTATGCACGCTAAGTAAAATGCCTAAAACAATAAAACCACCGGGCGGCAGTATCACTAACAGCAAGCCTCGGTAGTCAGGTATTACGGTAAATTCTATCGCCCTAAATGCTGCACCCAATAGAATATGAGCATCGGCGAACAGCGTACCTGAGCCAATTATTTCTCTAATACCGCCCAAGAATACCAATACCCAAGTAAATCCAATACCCATGGCTAAGCCGTCGACCACAGCAGGTAACGGTGCTTGGCGACTAGCGAATGATTCAACTCGACCTAAAATGGCACAGTTAGTCACGATTAATGGAATGAACAAGCCAAGCACTTTGTGTAGAGGATGAACCCAAGCATTAAGTACCATGTCGGTTATGGTGACTAAGGTTGCTATCATCAAAATGTTGATTGGGATCCGCACTGCGCGGCTAACATAATCTTTAGTTAAGGCGCTAATTAAGTTGGCTAATACCATAACGACTAAACTGGCCAGCCCTAAACCTAGGCCGTTTGTAGCGCTAGACGTTACGGCTAACAAGGGACACAAGGCTAAACATTGGCCCAGCACAACGTTGTTATTCCATAATCCGTCGGCAATTATGCGTTTGTATTGGCTCATGCTAGCTTCCTTGTTTAGTGTTTAAATCTAACAGTGCTTGATGCACTGCGTTTACCACCGCGCGCGGTGTGATGGTTGCGCCAGTAAATTGATCAAATTCACCACCATCTTTTTTTACCGCCCAGCCTTTGCTTGTTGTATTAGCTAAGCTTTTGTCGTTAAAACTTAATATCCAAGGATTTTTGGCAAGTTCTATTTTGTCACCCAAGCCTGGTGTTTCGCTGTGGTTTAGTACTCTCACTCCGGTAATGCTTAATTCAGCGTTTACCCCAACTAAAAGGTTAATTGGGCCGGCATAGCCTTTGGCACTTAGTTGCACAACATAACCACTGGACTGTTGTTGCTTATTTAAGGCGTTGTAAACAGTGTATGTGCGGTCATCAATGCTGAAGCTATGCTCGGTGGCGAGCAGAGAATTACTGTAATGTTGCTGCGGCATGACTAAGTCGATAGCGGCAAGTTTGTCTTCGTTCACTCGTTGGGCGATGGCGGGTTCAGTAATGATGTTCAAGCCGAGTAGTAAAGCGCTTGAAATACCCACAGCAAAAGCTAAAGAGAGTGACTGATAGATACTACTGTTAATGTGTTTTTCTACGCAGGGTAAGGCCATTGTTACACTCCTTTATTGCGTTTAAATAGCGATTGAGCACCAAATATTTTTGGCCGAAGATAGTGGTCTATTACCGGAGTACAGGCATTCATTATTAGCACGGCAAAGGCCACGCCTTCGGGGTAACTACCAACGCTACGGATCAACCAGATCAACAGACCACAACCAGCACCAAACAACAGTTGTCCGCGCGGACTGGTGGGGGATGTGACCATGTCAGTAGCTATAAAAAATGCCGCTAGCATTGCGCCGCCCGACAATAGATGAGCGATACCAGAAGCGTATTCATTAGGGCTTAGCATGTGAGCGATGGTCGCGGGAACAAATAACCCACCGATTAAGGCCAGTGGGATATAGGGTCGAATAATGCCTCGCCAGATCAAAAACACACCGCCTAGTGCAATCAGTAAAGCACTCGTTTCACCTAGGCTGCCTGGATGTTTTCCCAGGGCTAGATCTTGCCAATTAGTCAGCTGATTGAGATCGGCTAAAGGTGTAGCAGCGCTAATTCCATCAATGCCTAACCACGCTTGATTTAACATGATTCCTTGAGCCCCGATATCTGGAACTGAGATGGCTTGCCAGTTAGTGAGTTCAACGGGAAAACAAATCAGCAGCATTACGCGCCCTAGCATCGCGGGATTAAAGGGGTTATGCCCAAGACCACCATAAACTTGTTTGCCTAAGGTTATGGCAAAACAGCAACCAAAACTGGCTATCCACCAAGGGGTACTCGCAGGAAGGCTCATTGCCAGCAACAAAGCCGTTAACAAGGCTGATCCATCTAAGGCGGCTAGGCTGCGTTTACCTTGTAATTGCAAACAAGCAAGCTCTGCGATTAAAGCGCTCACAACACAGGAAGCCAATACAGTGAGTGCCGGTAAACCAAATAGGTAAACGCCATAGAGCGCGGCGGGCAGCAGCGCCAACACCACTAAATACATAATGTTTGTTGTAGAGGTACCCGAATGAGTATGTGGCGCGGCAATGGGATTGATTTTACTCATTAGTTTCTCCTTGGCTGACTCGAGCGCGAGCAGGGCGTTTACGTTTAGATGCTTTGGCTGCTTTTTTCGCTGCGGCTTCTTTGGCTAAGCGCTGCTGACGCGCCTCGGTTAGCTGGCGAGCTAAATTGGATTTTTGCATCATGCTGCGTTGGGCATTGATATTAGATTTTGCATGCTGAAAATATTGAACCAGCGGTATGCTAGAGGGGCATATATAGCTGCATGCTCCGCATAACAAACAGGAATCTAGGCCAAACTGCTGGGCACCCTGCCAATCATCGTGGTTACTATGGGCTGCCATTTGGAAAGGCATAAGCCCCATGGGGCACACCTTTACGCAGTTGCCGCAACGCACACAATCTTGGCTATTACGTTGATTGATTTTGTCTTCGCTTAGCGCTAGTAAACCGCCAATACTTTTATCTATGGGCACAAACGGAGAAGGCAGTACTTGGCCCATCATTGGCCCACCTGCAATCATCCGCTTGGCTTCTACTTTTAGCCCGCCACATTCTGCAAGCACTTGCGATACTAGGCTGCCGATGGGCACGGTAATGTTGGCCGGAGATTCAATTGCATCACCAGATACGGTGATCACGCGTTCGATCAAGGGGCGTTTAAATCGCACTGCTTGATAGATGGCTTTAGCCGTAGCAACGTTATGCACCAAAATACCTTGAGCAGTGCTAAGTTGGCCCGGTGGTATGGCTATGCCTGTGGCCGCTTTTATCAAATGCCGCTCTGACCCCATCGGATAAAGGCTAGGAACGACTTTAATGCTGAAATTGCTAACGTCTTCGCTAGCTGCACTTATCGCAGCGATAGCGTCAGGCTTGTTATCTTCGATAGCGATGATGGCTTTGTTTGCACCAATGGCTTTAAGCATGATGTTGATACCCGCGATGATCTCTGCGGCATGCTCTTGCATTAAGCGGTCGTCGCAGGTTAGGTAGGGTTCACATTCACCGCCGTTAATCAGTAGCGTGTGCACCTTGGCCTTGCGCGCCAAACGGAGTTTAATTCCGCTGGGAAAACCAGCACCGCCTAAACCCACTACGCCTGCATCAAGTACCCGTTGTACCAATTGTTCATGGTCTAATTTTTGATAATCGCTTGGCGGAAAATCTTCTCCCCATTGTTTTTCGCCATTACAGGTAATGACCAAAGTTTGGCTTTTAATTCCTGCGGGGTGGCTACTTAGGTAAGGTTTTATATCTACTACTTTACCGTTTACCGGCGAATGCAAAGGTACTGTCATGTCGTTACTGCCTTTAGCAATAAGCTGACCTTTAAATACCTCATCGCCTACCGATACTAAGCAACTCAGCATAGACCCATTTCGTTGCTGCATGCCGAGGTAAACCCGGTCAGGAGTAAAGCTTCGGCTAATGCTTTGTTGCTGCGTTAACTCTTTGTACCCTTTGGGATGTACCCCGCCACTAAAAGGCTTGGGTTTTAAATTGAACATGGCTACTCCTAAGCGATTTTGGGTTTTGGCCATTGCCATGTGTTTAGCTGTATGGTTTGTGCTTGCATGGTTAAACAACCTTGAGGACAGGCTTTTTCACACAGCTTACATCCAGTACAAACTTGGCTTATTACCGTATGCATTTGTTTAGTTGCGCCTACAATGGCGTCAAAAGGACAGGCTTTAAAACAGCGGGTACAACCGCTGCAGTTTGACTCATCAATCACCGCCACTAGGGGAACGGCATCAGGGTCATTGCTTACTTCCACACCCAGTAAACCAGCAATACTGGCTGCCAATCCATTACCGCCCGGAGGGCAACTGGTGGGGGACAGCCGGCCATCTACCATGGCTTCGGCTGCTTGGCGACAACCTGGCTCACCGCATTGGCCGCATTGACCGCCGGGTAACATGGCTTCTAGTTCATCCACTCTTGGGTCACCTTCAACCTTGAGCGCTTTAGACGCCCAGCCCAATAAGGCGCCTAAGGATGCGCCAATCAGAATCAGTACAACAATAGATACAATAATCATGGTAATACTCCTACTAACCCACCATGCCGCTAAACCCTAGAAAGGCCATTGATAACAATCCTGCAGTAATAAAGGCGATAGGCAAGCCAGCGAAGGCAGCAGGTACTTTGGCGAGCTTTAAACGCTGTCTTAAACCTGCAAACAACACTATGACCAAACTAAAACCGGCGGCAGAGCCAAAGGCGTAACACAGGGTTTCAAGAAAATTCATGTTGTTTTGCACCACGAGTAGCGCCACCCCTAACACCGCGCAGTTTGTAGTAATAAGCGGTAAAAAAATCCCTAGGGCTTGATAAAGTTCTGGGCTATTTTTTTGAATCAGCAACTCGGTGAGTTGCACAACTGCAGCAATCACCAGAATCAGAACTAGAATTCGCATCACCTGAATACCTAGAGGGGCTAATAGCAAGGATTCAATAAGCCATGCAGCTACTGCGGCTAAACACAGCACAAAGGTAGTGGCTAAGCCCATACCTAAGGCGCTATCTATTTTGTTTGAGACACCCATGAATGGGCACAAACCTAAAAACTTTCCTAACACCACGTTGTTTACCACTGCGGTGCTAATAAAAATAAGTAGGTAGTCAGCCATTGTGTACTTCCTAAACTTGAGGATGGTTAACAATGCAATTGCAGGCTGTGTACCAAGTTGGTGAATTGCTCCGATATAGGGAGAGAAGCCAAGCTATTCATGGCCTTAGATAAAAACGATTCACATTTACCCGGGGCTTAAAGTGGTGATAAATACGACAATAATTACTGATAATTTACTTAAATTTGTTGTAAATCAAACAAAGTATTTCTAACTGAGCCCCGTGGCATGGCGATTTAGTTTCGGGAATACCGCTTGCATTGTGTGTTTATGTTCAGCAGTTAACTCAGCAATGCAAAGGATTGATTGGATGATGAATGAACTTAAATCAACCATGGAGCAAGCTTTTCAAGACTTGGCTCCCGTGAGTAAGAACGAGATCCTTGAACAGTGCTTTCAGATCTTAGAACAAATGCCAATGGCCATGTCGATAAGCGATTTAAAGGCGAACTTCCTATTCGTAAACAAACGCTTTTCTCAGGTAACTGGTTATTCGCCAAATGATTTGCTTGGCTGCAATCACTCTTTACTCAGTTTTAAAACCACTCCGCTAGACGTTTACCAAGAACTTTGGTCTTGCATAAGCACTGGTGGCAGTTGGCAGGGGCGGCTAATTAACCGCAAGAAAAATGGTCAGCGCTATTTAGCCGAACTATCTATTACCGGCTTATGCGATTCATCTGGAAACATCACTCATTACATGAGTGTGCATCAAGATATTAGTGAGCGGCACCAACACCAAACTAAGGCCGCAAATCAAAAAGCTATGGTTGAGGCGGTGCTCAACACAGCGCCAGTGGCAATAGCTTTAGTCGACGAATCCCACCAAGTAGTGTTAGACAACTTGGCTTACAAAACCTTGCGCAGTGATTTTTCGCAAGAGCCGGTAAGTGTTGCGTTAACGCAACTAGGGCAGCGGATAAACAATGCTCATCATCAAACAGAAGAACCCTTTACCGAAGGACAAAACTTTAATATTGAAGTGGGCAAAGGAAAACGGAAGCGCTGGTTCTCTTGCTGTTTGTCGTCTGTAAAAATAAGCGGTGCTGAGGTTGATGACTACTTTGTACCAAAGCGAGACCGCTATTTGGTGATCACCTTAAGTGAAGTAAGCCGTGAGCGTCGCCGCCAAGAGCAACAACGTTTAGCAGAGTTACAACGCTCTACCGCTGAGTCAGAAGCCTTGCACAGTATGCAGGAAGCCTTGCATGCGGCTATTCACCAGATTCAGGGCCCGATAAACATGATTGATTCAGCACTGCAGATGTTTTGTGGCGGGGCTAATAGTTGTGCGCGAACCAATGCGATGCAAGCTGGCTTAGAAGCGGGTCATGCTGCCATTGATCAATTACAAAGTGCCTTACCGGAAAAGCCGCAAGAAGCTGTACAGTCGGTAAACGTTAATCAGTTGGTGCATGAGGTGACTGAAATGAGTAACCAACGGTTGTTGTCTCGCAGTATCACCATGCAACTGAGCTTAAATGGTACGTTGCCGCCGTTAAGGGGCCAGCCATCTCGATTACGGGTGGCTATAAAACAGCTTATTGATAACGCCATAGAAGCCATAGATTTAGCGAAGAAAACACGCCGTGAAATTGTATGCAGTACGCAACTGGTTGATGAAGATATTGAAATTACCGTTGAAGACAGTGGTCCAGGTATTAAAAAAGAGCTGCAACTCAAGGTTTTTGAACCCTTTTACAGTACCAAGCCCCTCAATAATAACGGTTGTAGGGGCGTGGGCTTAAGCATTGTGCAGCAAGTGGTGAGTGAGCATAGTGGCACGGTTCAATATCAATCAACCTCTTTAGGCGGCTGTAAAGCCCGCATCGTTCTTCCTCTACGTAGTATTAAGCGAGGTGAATAATGGAATATTCAACAAAACGCGAGTCACATATAGCAGAGAGTCACTTAGCCGCGTTGTACGACGTAAGCAGTGTGTTAACTAACAGTTTGGATTACCAACAAAGTGTCAGTAAAGTGCTGCAAGTACTGCACGACAAAGCCATGTTACAGCATGCCATGTTAGCGTTGATTGCTGAAAATGAACAAATGCTAAACATAGACTCTGTACACACGCCAAACCATGCTGGCGATAATGTGGCCAAGAATGTTCGGTATCGCCCTGGCGAAGGCATAGTGGGAACGGTACTGACTCAAAAACAACCTATTGTATTAAGCAAAGTGTCTAACGATTTACGTTTTGCCGACAAACTGGATCTGTACGCGCTAGATTTACCTTTTATAGCGGTGCCGATTAAAAAAGCTAATGAGGTACTGGGTGTATTAGCGGCGCAACCGCAAATAGACGATCCGCAAAAGCTCTCGTCGTTTACCCGTTTTCTTGAAATGACTGCGAACTTAATTGCTAAAAGTGTGTTGCTGGCGAAAGACGTGGCAGTACAAACCAATCAGCTAGAAGCTGAACGGGATAGGTTACGCAGAAAAGTCCGTAGCAACTACAGCATGGACAACATTGTTGGCCACTCACGGGTGATGCGGCGCGTATTTGAGCAGATCCGTTTGGTATCTAAATGGGACAGCACAGTCTTAATCCGTGGGGAGTCGGGCACTGGTAAAGAGTTAATTGCTAACGCCATTCATTACAACTCGCCACGTGCAACCGGGCCATTTATAAAACTCAACTGCGCGGCGCTGCCCGACAACTTATTGGAGTCTGAGTTATTTGGTCACGAAAAAGGTGCGTTTACAGGAGCGGTAAAACAACGTAAAGGCCGTTTTGAAATGGCCGACGGTGGCACTTTATTTTTAGATGAGATTGGCGAAATCTCAGCTGCCTTTCAAGCCAAATTGCTTCGAGTATTACAAGAAGGGGAATTTGAGCGAGTGGGTAGCACTCAAACCATTAACGTGAATGTACGGATACTAGCGGCAACTAACCGTAACTTGGAAGAAGAAGTGAGGCAGGAACGCTTTCGCGAAGACTTGTATTATCGCCTGAACGTGATGCCTATGTTCCCGCCACCGTTACGTGACCGTATCGAAGACTTACCCGATTTAGCGGAGTTTTTGATAGAAAAATTGGCTAAACAACAGCGGCGTGAGTTGTCGTTAACCGACAGCGCCATAAGAATGATGATGGCCTACGACTGGCCGGGCAATGTGCGGCAACTGGAAAACTTGTTAGAACGGGCATCGGTAATGAGTGAGAGTGGGGTGATTGACCAAGACCTTATTGTACTCGATGGCTTAGATGGGCCTAAATTTAGCCCGCGAACCCCAGTAGATAAGCCCACTATAGATAACTCTGAGATGGATGAACGGGAAAGGGTTATTGCTGCATTAGAACAAGCCGGTTGGGTGCAAGCAAAAGCCGCGCGTTTACTCAATATGACCCCGAGGCAAATTGCATATCGCATTCAAGTGATGAACATTAACGTTCGCCAAATGTAAGTTGATTGGCTGTCGTATTTACTACAAATACGACAGCCAATGCCTTTTCCTAAAGTTTTATTACTCATAACTATCTGTATTTTATGCATTTAATTATTGGAATAAGCTTTGCAACGTAAACAATAAAGTATCTAACAAGGAAGCTTTATGACTTTACAACACTTAAGGCAGAGCCAAACTAAACAGCCTGTAAGCGCTGAAGCTCAAGCCGCTTTAGTAGCAAAGCATCCTTGCTTTTCTAAAGAGGGTCACCGTTATGCAAGAATGCACTTACCGGTAGCGCCAGCCTGTAATATTCAGTGTAATTACTGCAACAGAAAGTTTGATTGCAGCAACGAAACCCGCCCTGGCGTAGTGTCTAAGTTATTATCTCCCGCTATGGCAGCACGACGTTTTGAAAAAGTAAAACAACATGTTCCAGAGACTCAGGTTGTTGGAATAGCCGGACCGGGAGATCCTTTGGCCAACCCAAAAGCAACCCTCGCCAGCTTGAAGGCTATCTCCAAAATAGATGAAGACGTGCATTTGTGCGTATCAACAAACGGTTTAGCGTTGGTTGATCAGCTTGATGCATTGCTTGCCGCTGGCGTAAAACATCTCACTATTACCATTAATTGTATCGACGCTGATATAGGGCAAAAAATCTATCCTTGGGTGTACTTTAATCAACAACGCTTACGCGGGCGCAAAGCTGCTCAAACCCTGATAGATAGGCAATTATTGGGCTTGGAGGCTGCCATAAACGCGGGTATGTTAGTTAAAGTAAATACCGTGTTGATCCCTGGGATCAATGATTTCCATATTGATTCTTTAGCTAAAGAGTTAGGTCGATTTGGCGCGTTTATCCACAACATTATGCCGCTTATTTCCGACCCCGCCCACGGTACTTACTTTGGTTTAATGGGGCAGCGTGAACCGAGCAAACAGGAATTAGATTTAGCCCGCCAAAGTGCCGGTCAAAGTATGGCGCAAATGACTCACTGCCAACAATGCAGAGCCGATGCAGTAGGCAAACTGGGTCAAGACATCGACCTTGCCGCAATTGAACAAGGTAGCGCTGTAGCCAATTCAACACTTCGAGTAGCAGTGGCGACCAGTAGTAACCAACTAATTGACCAGCATTTTGGTCACGCAACTCAGTTTTTAAGCTACTTGGTAAGCGCAGAGAGTATTGAACAACAACAAAGCGTTGATTGGCAGCAATACTGTTCCGGCAGTGATCAGTGTGCTGACGACAAGCAACAAGACTTAAACCAGCTTAGCCAATTTAATACCGTATTGTGCAGCCGAATTGGCCACACACCTTTGCAAGAGCTGTCTGACTTGGGCGTAGAGGTGAATACCAAATATGCCTTGCGAGACATTAAAGAGGCTTTGTTAGAGATACAACAATCGCTTATTAATCAAGTAAAGCCTGCCAAGCGAACTGTATGTAACGCCGGGGAGTGTAGCTAATGTCAGTATCTATTACCAAAGCCTGTATAGCATGTTTTGCATGTAAAGAAGTGTGCCCTCAAAAGGCCATCTCAAGTGGCCAATCGGCCTTTTCTGTGATTGCCCATCGCTGTAATGAATGCAGCAATAACCCTAATGGACCGCAGTGCGCGCATATATGCCCAGTTGAAACGGCGATTGTCGACAACAAAGGCCAGGCGCTTAACCCTCCCGGTTCACTAACGGGTTTGCCCCAAGATCTTAACGTGATCGCCTTATCAAACTAGGAGCGCTTATGGAACAACAAGTGTTTGATTCAACAGATGGTTTAATAGGTAGCGACTGGGTGCAAGCCTTAACTAAAGTCTGTTATCCAATGTCTTTGCATAACCGCAATTGGTTTAAACAAATTATTAGTGCACAACTGAGTGGTGAAGCAGCCTTGCCCTACGGGGTAGGCTTAGACAACTCGTGCTATTTAGATTTAAAACGTGCCATCAATAATAGCGAGATCGAAAATCAAGAATTGTTATGGAAGCAACCGTTCAAGGAGAGCTTGCGAAAACGCGCAAACGTACTGAGTGAAGTTTGTAGCCTGCGCGCCCAGGAACGCAATGAACTAATAGCAGTGTTGGTAGAGCACGCTAATCACAAAGCACCTTACGCCTTGCAAATGGCAATTATTGTGGCTACCGCGTGTTTGTCTCAATCTCACCTTTGGCGAAGTTTAGGCCTAAAGCATAGAGACGAACTCGGCGCTTTGTTGAAGTACAACTTTCCTGAGTTACACGCAATGAACACCAACAACATGCGGTGGAAACGCTTCTTTTATCGCTATTTGTGTCAGCAGGGCGGTGATTTTGTTTGTAGAGCGCCAAGCTGTGCGCAATGCCCCACCTATAGCGAATGCTTTGTGTAATTAAACGCCTCTATGCTGTCTATGAGGTTTGATATTTAGCATAGAGCGTTTGGATACTAAATAGTTTGCTCGCCAACTCTATGTGTCTATCGCTCGGTTAATCTTTCAATCTTTTCTTACATTAAAGAGGGATTCAGGTTCACCAATTAACCACATCTAACACCTTTTATGTTTAGCCTGTCATTACTGGTTAGCTAAACTCTGTACTTCCAATAAACAGTTCAAATTCAATCTAGTACAAAGATAAATACCCTTACCGGCAAACAGTATATTTGGTTCGTTGTATAGCTAACAATACAGCGCTTTTTGTTGCTTACACGACATAAGTTAGCAAGATAGGTAGTTCCTCATAGCCCGTGTCTAAGGGCTTTCAGGCCGATTCTGGCTTTGGCGCTGGATTTGCAATCAACCTTATACAAGCCCTCTAAACCATTGCTCAAGGCAATTAGCCAAGCAGTAGTTAGCGTTATATAGGTAAGACTATGACGGTGAATCAATTAAAAAGCGCGGTGCCCTTAATGGGCAAAATAAAACTATGTAGTGAGTTAGGCCCCTTCCTCTGCGACAAACGAATAAAACTACTAGAAGCGGTGGTGGAACATGGCTCATTAAGCGCTGCGGCTAAATCTATTCCTATGTCTTACAAAGCGGCATGGGACGCCTTAGATGCCATAAATAATCTGTCTGAAAAGCCGCTGGTCGTTAAGCAAAGTGGTGGCAAACATGGCGGAGGCACCCAATTAACCGACTATGGATTAAGCCTACTTAGTTTATACAAGGCGCTAGAACTCGAATATCAACAGGCGTTTGAGCAGTTAAAACCTACCTTGCAACAACCTAGTGCCGAACAACTCAATGTGGCTGATTTTCGCTTATTAATGCGTCGAATGAGTTTACGTAGTAGTGCACGAAATCAATTACTTGGTCAGGTAGTGATGATAGATAAAAAAGCGGTGAACAGCTTTGTGAAGGTAGCGATTAGCCAGCACCTTACGGTAAATGCAGTGCTAAGTAATGAGTCCGTAGAACTTTTAAATTTGAGTTTTGGTAGTCAAGTCTTGTGCCTCATAAAAGCGTCACAAGTGAGTTTACATCGAGGCGCCGAGGTCGCAAAAAATAATGTTAACCAGTTTGTTGGACGCGTTAGCAGAATTAACGAGGGAGAAGATAAGTTAGATATTACTGTGCAATTGGCAGAACAAAAAACCTTGTCGGCGATTATATCTAGCGCGTCTGCCGCACAGTTAAACATCAACGAAGCCAGTCAGGTAGCGTTATCGTTTAATGCTTCGTCGGTAATTATTTGTAGTTATTAATCTAAAAGGACGTTCGTAATGAAAAAATCTATAACTAAGTATTTCCCCCAAGCGGCGCTCGCGGTGATGTTTTTATTTAGTTCTGATTTTGTTGAAGCCGCAGAAGTAAAAGTAGCGGTGGCAGCAAATTTTTATAAACCAGTGCTAGCCATTGCCGATCAATACCAACAAGAAACGGGGCATCAGGTTAGCGTATCAGCAGGCTCTACGGGCAAGCTATACGCCCAAATAAAAAATGGCGCACCATTTGAGGTTTTTTTAGCCGCAGACCAAAAACGCCCGAGTTTATTAGTTGAGCAAGGTTTGGCAAAAGCCAGTAGTCAATTTACCTACGCTAAAGGCACGCTAGTACTGTGGTCAAGTAAACCTGAGCTAGTGGATGCGAAGGGCGAAGTATTAAACAGTGAAATAAAACACCTTGCTATTTGTAACCCTAAAACTGCGCCTTACGGAGCGGCGGCGGTAAGCGCGTTGCAGCATTTAGGTATCTATCCGCAGTTGCAAAGCAAATTTGTTGAAGGGCAATCGGTTGGGCAGACCTACCAGCAGATCAGTTCCGGCGCAGTGGATTTAGGCTTTGTCGCGTTATCTCAGGTGCTTGTAGATAGTAAGTTAAGTGGCGGGTCAATGTGGCTGGTACCAAGCAAGTTGTATGCTCCGATAAAACAAGACGCAGTATTACTTAATAAGGGCAATAGCAACCCGGCCGCTCAAGAGTTTATTGATTACTTACGTGAAAATCACATCACTGCGTTAATCAAAGATTTTGGTTACGAAGTCGAGTAACAAGCCGCAGAGGCAAAGGAGCTTTATATGCCTGATTTAGTCGTCGTTTATCTCACTCTTAAACTCGCGAGTGTGGTTACGTTAATTTTGTTAATCGTGGCTACTCCGTTAGCGTGGTGGATGTCGCAAACTCAGTCTCCATATAAGTCGATAGTAGGCGCCATGTTTGCTTTGCCTTTAGTGCTTCCTCCAACGGTATTAGGCTTTTATCTATTGTTATTGCTTGGGCCAAATGGCGCATTGGGTGAATTGTCTGAGTTTGTTGGCATAGGTGCGTTGCCTTTTACTTTCACTGGAATAGTGATTGCCTGTGTGGTGCATACTTTGCCATTTGTGGTTCAACCTATGCAAAATGCTTTTGAAGCAATAGGGAAACGACCATTGGAAGTCGCAAAAACGCTTCGAGCCAGCCCAAGCCGGGTATTTTGGAAGGTGGCATTTCCATTAGCTCGACCAGGTTTTTTTGCCGCTGCTATTCTCGGCTTCTGTCATACCATTGGTGAATTTGGTGTGGTGTTGATGATTGGCGGAAATATCGCCGGCGAAACCCGCGTTATGTCGATTGATATTTATAACCACGTAGAAGCGCTTGAATACAGCCAAGCTCATTGGTTAGCGGGTGGCATGTTGGTGTTTTCTTTTATCGCCTTACTGCTGATATACAGCCTAAATGATTTCGCCAAAAGGAGGCTTACTCAATGTGCTTAGAGTTATCATTAGATTCGCAGCGAGGTGATTTTAGTTTAAACATCGATATTACCTTACCGCCTTCCGGCGTGTCAGCACTGTTTGGGCCCTCAGGTTCAGGAAAAACCTCTTGTTTAAGATCTATGGCGGGCTTAGACCGTTTTGCAGGTGGGTATTTTTCGCTTAACGGAGAGGTGTGGCAAGATGACAAAAACAACATTTGGCTTGATTGTTATCAACGTGAAATTGGCTATGTATTTCAAGAAGCGAGCTTATTTCCTCATTTAAATGTAGAGAAAAACCTACTATTTGGTTATCGCTTAGTGCAGCCGGATAAACGCCAAGTAAGCATTAGTGATACCTGTGAGTTACTCAGTATTTCTCACTTACTTAAACGCCGAGTTACTTCTTTATCTGGTGGAGAGAGGCAACGTGTTGCCATTGCAAGAGCGCTATTAAGCTCACCAAAATTGTTACTCATGGACGAGCCCTTATCGGCGCTAGACGCAAAACTTAAGCAAGAAATCATTCCTTACCTAGAGCAATTACATCGGCAATTATCGATACCGGTTGTTTACGTTAGTCATGATATAGAGGAAGTGAAACAACTGGCCGATTACATGATTTTGTTAGAGAAAGGCCAAGTGGTGAGTCAAGCTTACGTGAGCAATTTTCAGTTAAACATAGAACCCGCGGCTACTCAGCATTATCTAAAAGCCGTATAAAAAGGCCAATGTCAGATGGCATTGGCCTAATTGCCCATCCACTATGGTTAGCTAGTCTGTTCGTTTGCTATTTCTTGTTCTAATAGTTGAGTAACATGCCCTGGCGAATGGGTTGAGCGAGCCAACAGTTGATACATCGCGGGAATAACCAACAAGCTAACTACCGAAGCGAAGGCCATACCAAATAACACCACCGTACCTACTGAAATTCGACTTTCGGCTCCGGCACCAGTAGAGATAATTAGCGGTACTGCGCCTGCTACGGTAGTAAACGCTGTCATCATAATAGGGCGTAAGCGTCGTGATGCGGCTTCTACAATCGCTTGGTTAAACTCGATGCCGCGGTCGCGAAGTTGGTTGGCATACTCAACAATTAAAATACCGTTTTTGGTCACCATGCCTATCAGCATAATCATCGCGATTTGACTGTAAATATTTAGGCTTTCACTCATGAAGTACATGCCTGCTAAGCCCCCAAATACGCCCATGGGTACCGTTAGCATTACCACCATAGGGTTGATAAAGCTTTCAAATTGCGCGGCTAATACCAAATAGGCAACCAACAGCGCTAATGTAAATATGATCAGGGTGCTGCTTTGGTTTTCTTTGTAGTCTTTTGATTCGCCACTAAAATCGATAGAAATATCGCTAGGCAGTTCATCTATTGCAAGTTGTTCTAAATAATCTAAGGCTTCACCTAGGGTATAACCTTGATTAACCGTTCCTGAAATAGTCACCGCGCGTTGTTTGTTTAAACGACTAAGTCTACTGGCTGAAGCCACTTCTTCTAGTTGCGTTACGCTGTCTAAGGTAATTAAGCTGCCGTTAGCTGCGCGTAAGTAAATTTTGCTGAGATCAGTAGCACTGTTAAAGCCTTCTTCGCCGCCACGTAAGTAAACGTCGTATTCCTCGCCACGATCTACAAAGGTCGTTTCACTGCGACCGCCCAGCATTATTTCCAAGGTGTCTGATATTTCGCTTACACTTACGCCCAGTTCAGCGGCACGTTGGCGGTCTATCTTCACAATAAGTTCTGGTGTTTTTTCTGAATAGTTAATGTCTATTGTGCTAATTATTGGATGAGACTCGGCGTGTTCTAAAATCACCTGTCCCCAATGATTTAATTCTTCAAAGCTAGAACCGGCCAATACAAACTGTATCGGATCGTCAGATTTACCTCTAAACCCCGGCTGCATAGGCCGTATCGAGATATCAGCAATGTTGGATAAGGTTTTACGCATTAGATTCACCACATCTCCTGCGTTTTGCTCTCGCTCAGCCCAGTCTTCTAACTGCACAATAATAAAAGCTGTGTTATCTCCCGCGCGTCCGCCAAAAGCGGGGGTTTGCATATTGAAGGATTTAATCAAGCCTTGGCCGACCAAAGGCATGATTTGCTGCTCGACTTGGTCAATGTTTTTGGTCATACGGTCGTAGCTGGTGCCTTCAGCACCTTTTACCATAATAAACACCACGCCTCGGTCTTCAACCGGTGCAAGTTGCGAAGGTATTTGTTGCATAAAGGCGATACTACCTAGCACACACAACACAATGGCAGTGGGGCCAGCAGTGCGAGTGGCTATGATTTTGCGCAATAGCTTTTGATAAGCAGGGATTAGTTTTGCGAAGGCTTTATCCATATAAGCACTGATTCGGCTTGGTTTAGCATTCAAGCTTAATAGTTTGCTGCTGAGCACGGGGGTGAGCGTTAATGCGATTAGCGAAGAAAAAATAACCGCTACCGATAACAGCACCGAAAACTCGGTAAACATTTTACCTACCATCCCATCCATATAAGCGATAGGTAGAAAAACCATCACCAAAACAAGGGTTGTAGCAATTACGGCAAAACCTACCTCGCGTGTTCCTCGATAAGCCGCTAACAAGGGTGGGGTACCTTGCTCTATGTGGTGGTAGATGTTTTCCACCACCACAATGGCGTCATCCACTACCAAGCCAATCGCTAAAATCAGTGCCATTAAGGTAATGAGGTTAATGGAAAAGCCAAAACTTTGTGCGGCAATAAACGCAGCAATTAACGACACCGGTACAGTAATTGCCGGGATAATGGTGATTTTTGCTTGGCCTAGGAATATATACAGAACCAGCACCACAAGCGCACCCGTGATCATGAGGGTTTGGTAAACTTCGTCTATCGCCTGGTCAATAAACACCGTTGAATCGTAGTCTACCTTAAGCTCTGTTCCGTTTGGCACAAAGCGTTGTAGTCGTTCTACTTCTTCTGTGACTTTAGTGGCCACTTCTAAAGGGTTGGCATCTAATTGAGTAACAATCCCTAGGCTTAGGTTTAAAATACCGTCACTTTTAAAGGTGGAGTTCTCATTCTCTGCACCAATAAATACACTGGCTACGTCTTTTAGATAAACGTGTGTTCCGTCTTCGCTAGTGCGGATCCGTAAGTAATCAAAGTCCTCTGGTTCAGCGTATAAGCGTTCAGTTCGCACCGACATTACCGTTGTGTCGTTACGAATTTCGCCGCCGGGTAGCTCTAAGTTCTCACGATTAAGCGCCGCGACTATGTCACTTGGTGTGACTTGTCGACCAGCCATAAGGGTAGGGTCGAGCTTTACGTACATTACCTTATAAAGTGCGCCGGTTAAATCCACCGAACTCACACCGCTAATTAAGTTAAAGCGGTCAATCAATACCCGTTCGGCATAATCGGTTAGCTCGGTACGATCCATTATGCTGGAGTTTAAGTTGATATATATCGAGGCTTCGCCCGAGCCATTATCCTTAGATACTACGGGATCGGTAATTTCGTCTGGCAAACTACGTTTGGCTCGTTCCACTGCGTCACGAACATCGCTCACGCCTTCGGTTAATGGCCAACCAAGCAAAAATGTTACGGTGACTCGCGACATACCGTTTCGAGATACAGAATCAATTTGGTCAATACCACTTATGCCAGACAGCTGGTCTTCAATTACCGAGGTAATTTGGCTATCGATAATGGTGGCAGATACGCCTTCATAGCGAGTAGAAATGGTAACCACCGGGTTTTCTACATCTGGCATTTCTAGAACTGCCAGTTGGCTAAACGATACTAGACCGAATACACACAGCAAAAGGCTAAGTACAATTGCCACCACTGGGCGCTTAACCGAAACATCAGATAACCACATTAAATAGCTTCCTGTTCATCATGAGTTATCGATTCGCTAGACGGTTTAGCATTTTCATTCTTGGCGATTTGCTGCTCTACGTTTTTTACCTTTGCTCCATCTCTTATATTAACCAAGCCTTGTATAACAATGTTGTCGTGCAAGCTGATACCTTGGTCGATAAGTACAAAATTGTTAATACGTGCACCGAGTTGCACTTCAGTACGGTGTGCAATGTGTTGCTCATCAACCACATAAACGTAGCGCTTAGTACCTGAATACTCGATAGCTTGCACTGGGATCATCGCTTGGGTAGCAGGCGGTAAGGTAAGCGTTGCTCGCATCATCATGCCGGGCTTTAATTGGTCACTGGTGTTGTCAAATGCGACTCGAACCTTAAGATTCAGCGTATCGCTGTCTACCCTTGGGTCTATAACATCGATGCTGCCAGTAAAATTTTGCTGAGACCACGCAGGTGTAGAGGCTTGAATACTCATGCCCTTTTCTAACAGAGACAAGTATTGGTCTGGTACGTTTAAATCTAGCTGTAGGTCTTGTAGGTTATCTAAGTTTAATAAGCTTTGATTCGCACTCACTAACGCGCCTTTGCTAATATCTACTAAGCCGATCACGCCAGAGAAGGGGGCGGTTAAGCTGTGGTCATCTAAGTCTGATTGTGCTGATGTAACCCGAGCTTTGGCGATGATCACGCTGGCGAGTTGGGCGTCAAAGCTGGTTTGCGAAACGGCTTTACGTTTTAGCAGTTGCTCAAATTCGTGTAGCTTACGCTGTTCATCGGCTAAGTAGGCTTTAGCTTCATCTAATAGCGCTTTAGCTTTAATACTATTTAGCTCTATCAGTACCTCGCCTTGTTTAACCCGTTGATTTGAACTCACGTTAATTTTTTCGATTTTGCCGGTTACCTCGGCAGCTATCGATACTGATTGTCGAGCACTTAAGGTTCCAATCAAGCTGAGTTCTTGAGACAAACTATGCTGTTGTACGTCTTCTGTTGTGACTAGCGTAGGTGCAGCGCGACGAGGTGCATTATTCGAATTAGATTGCTGGTTGATAAAAATTAACGCCAGCATGCTAACGATTAGAACTGGCGGTACCACAAAACGTAAATACATGAGAATCCATACAGCATAGAAAGGAACCCTATTTTACCGTTTTGTTGTTTCAGCTGGCGTAAAGCGAATGTAAAGAAATGCAAAGCTTTATCTTTACACTATTCCGCGTATGTCCCTTAACTCTTGTGTTTATGCTAACAATGACGCCTGAATCGATGAAAAAGGCAGCTTGTAGATTCATTTTTTGGATACAGTAAGGCTGCGTAGTAAACCAGAACAGGCAGAGGCGGGTTCAGTAGCATTAAATGAGGATGTTGGAAGATGCAAATCAAGCCTAAGTCTAAAATTATCTAACCATTGCTTGCGATAAAAATCTAAACACTAATAAAGAATTAGGGCTAGGGCACTCATAGTAACCTCTCGGTTACTATGAGGTTTTTAGGCTTATTGTTGGTATTCGCTCTCTGCTATCTTCAATAGTTCAGCAATTCCCTTGGCATACGCCGGGTCGGCTAAGTAACAGTGTTTTAAATGGCGCAATTGGATTTCTTTAGGCACGCCACCTAAGTTTCTTGCGGTGTTATCAAACAAAATGGCTTGTTTGTCAGCCGACATTAAGCGGAATAAATCCCCCGGCTGGCTAAAGTAGTCATCATCTTCTCTATGATCCCAGTGTGCTGCTGCGCCATCTAGGCTTAGCGGCGGTTCTGAAAAATCAGGCTGTTCTGCCCATTCGCCTTGATCATTAGGTTCATAACCCAGAGTACCGCCGTGATTGCCATCGACGCGCATGGCACCATCTCGATGGTAACTATGCACCGGACAACGAGGCGCGTTTACTGGAATGCTGTGATGATTTACCCCTAAACGGTAGCGCTGTGCATCACCGTAGGAAAACAGTCGACCTTGTAACATCTTATCTGGAGAAAAGCTGATACCAGGTACTACGCTCGCTGGATTAAACGCCGATTGTTCTACTTCTGCAAAGAAGTTCTCAGGGTTTCGGTTAAGTTCTAATTCGCCAACTTCAATCAATGGATAGTCATTGTGTGGCCAAATTTTTGTTAAGTCGAACGGATTGTAAGGTACCTTAGCCGCGTCATCTTCTGGCATCACCTGAATTTTTAAGGTCCACTTTGGAAAGGCTTTGTTATCGATACTTTCAAGTAAGTCTCTATGGTGACTTTCTCTGTCTTTTCCTATTAAGGTTTCCGCTTCGGCGTCAGATAAGTTTTCAATACCTTGTTGCGACTTAAAGTGGAACTTAACCCAGAAGCGTTCGTTGTTTGCATTGATTAAACTAAAGGTATGACTACCAAAGCCATGCATGTGGCGGTAGGTAGCGGGTATGCCTCGGTCACTCATCACGATGGTTATTTGGTGAAGCGCTTCAGGTAACGAGGTCCAAAAATCCCAGTTGTTTTTAGCACTACGCATATTGGTTCTTGGATCGCGTTTAACTGCATGATTTAGATCTGGAAATTTTAGTGGATCACGTAGAAAAAATACTGGCGTATTGTTACCCACTAAATCCCAGTTGCCTTCTTCGGTATAGAACTTAATGGCAAAGCCGCGAATATCTCGTTCGGCGTCGGCTGCACCGCGTTCACCCGCTACGGTTGTAAAGCGCGTAAACAGCTCAGTTTTTTTACCTACTTCGGAAAACAATTTGGCTTTTGTGTACTGAGTAATATCATGAGTCACTGTAAACGTGCCGTAAGCACCAGAACCCTTAGCGTGCATGCGCCGCTCTGGAATAACTTCACGATCAAAATGCGCTAGTTTTTCTAAAAACCAAACATCTTGAAGCAGTTGTGGCCCTCTCTTTCCAGCAGTTTCTACGTTCTGGTTATGAGCAACCGGACAGCCGGCGGCTGTAGTTAACTTTTTACTCATGTTGATACCTTCTATGGTGACAATGTAATCCTGAAAAATTGAATCTCATTAAGTCCTAAAAGAGTATGGACTCTAGTTCTTTTTTAAGCGACTCAGGCAGGGCACTACAATGTCATTTACATAGATTTACATATATTTGTGTGACAAATATATGTTCTTATATAACGTGTTTTACGGAACGGGTTTTAATGATTTAAATCAAAGACGTTCAAGGTAAAAAAGTTTAAGAGATAAGCGAAGTGACCGCTGGATAGGGGCGTTAACAATAGATTAAAGCGCAAACGAATAATCTGCTGGCTTAGGGAAGTTAAAGAGTAAGAAAATTGATGCTTAGAGAAGTGGTATTCGCGAGTGGATTTGAACCACCGACCCCTACCATGTCAAGGTAGTGCTCTAACCAACTGAGCTACGCGAATATCTTAGGTGTTAGCTGTAATTGAGAGTGATTTAAAAGCCGCTCCGCTTTACAGCGACTGCAATACTAGGGGAGAGCGTATCGTCAGTCAATAGTTGTAGATTTCGTTTGCTCAATAAGTGGCCTTTACAGCGCACAATTTAACTAAATGAGGCGTAAAAGGCTGAATAAGCATAAGCATAAGCAAATGGAACCCTTATCGCTTTAAAGCCTCGGCTTAGATAGCTGTAAGACTTGTTAAGCTTTACAGCTATCCAAAATCAATTGCCATTGTTTAACGTGCTGTCGATTACTCTCTTGAAAATCTAAATGGATTTTTTTTGTAGTCATTAACAAAAACGAACTTTTCTGTGAGTGGTAAAGGGCCGTTAAGGGAGGCAGTAATAGTCGAACGCTTTGATCAAGTTCTGCCAGATAGCCTTGTACTTTTTCCATATAGACTTTGTGCAGAATATTTTTGAGAACGATGCCGTTTTTGCGGTCATTTTTACAGTTGAACTCGAGCTTTTCTAACGCTGTAGAAATCTCATTGAGCCACAAGCTAGAACGTTGCATTTCTTGTAACAAGGCAAAAATACTAGGTCCCTTAGCAAACGACTCACTCAGTGCCAACAGTCCTTCATGGTCGAGGTTCTGATCTTCTATAAGTTGTTGCTGTAACTTGTTTAAGTAACTCAAATTGTTGGCTAGGGATTGATAAGCAGAGTAGGGCTGTTGACGCAATGCGTGGTCGCTCTGCCACAAGTAACGTAAACTTTGCTCGTTAACTAAATAGTTGCCCCAATAAAGATCCACCGATTGTATTTTTTTATTGAGAATCACTGTTAGCGTGTCTTCTAGCTTTGGTTCTAGTTGCTTGCCTTGAATACACGCTGCTATGCCTTGGATGATTTTAGTGTGCCAAACTAGCTGGTAATCCGCTGCAGCGTGTTTACCTAAACTGGAGTTTCCATCAAAAATAACCTGGTCTAAGCCACATTGTTTTAAGCCGACACTGTCTAGCAGTGAAAGTTGTAACAATGGTTCTGGTTGTTGGTAATCACGCCAACTAAAAGGAGTTAATGTTCTGGTTGTTTGGGGGGCAGTAATATTGATGTTCAAGACGCGATTTAAACGAGCGCTATAATCCCCAAAGAGCTGATCACTACGTGGGGCTAACCAATTAAGCAGGGAGTAAATGCAGGCAACTAGAATGACACTAGCTGCCAGCAAGTAAAAGAAGTTAGCCCTACTCATGCTTCCTTGTTGATTAGGTGCAGCTTATGCGGATTGTTAGTGGCCCACACTAGCCTTGAGAACAAGCCAATCGCGCAGGCGGTTAATGCGAGTACTATTGCTATCCAAAAACCTATCACACCCATTGGCTCGCTAGTAAAGTAATCGGTAAAAGTAAGTATAGAACCTACACCTAAGCCTATTGGCCAAAAGCTAATCAGCGTAACTATTAGGATGAAACGGGTATCTTGGTAACCCCGCAGCGCGCCAGCACAGCATACCTGTAATGAATCGGACAACTGATAAGTTGCCGCTAGCAAAAACAGAGGTGCGGCAATAGCAGCAACCGCGGTGTTATTGGTATACCAACCAATAATGTCATGACGAAATAACACCGTAGCTGTGGCAATAAACACCGTAGCTATAATAGACAAAATAACCCCGCTGTAGGCACTAATTTGTGCTTTATCTAACGACTTTTCGCCCATGTAATTACCCACTCTTATAGTTAAGGCAATGCCAATGCTTAAGGGCAACATAAACACCATAGAGGTAAAGTTTAGGGCGATTTGGTGTGCTGCAACAATGTCGGCACCAAGCGGTGATAGCAACAGAGCAATCATCGAAAACAAGGTCACCTCAAAGAATATAGCGCCACCAATCGGCAAGCCAAGTTTGAACATTCGCGAGATAATTGCCCAATCAATACCAGAACCCTGCTCAAATAATTTTAACGGCAGCAAAGTTGTACTTCGCTTGGCGTAAATAAGCATAGCAATGGCCATAAACCAATTGACCATTGCGGTTGCAACACCACAGCCAGCGCCACCTAGTTTTGGCATGCCAAGCAAACCATTAATAAACACATAATTAATGGGAATATTTAAGGCCAAACCAGCAATACCGATGAGCATAATGGCTTTAATATTTGAACACGCTTCGTTGACACCGCGTAATACCTGATACAAGGCGAAAGCTGGCAAGCCAAAGCTAACAAAAAACAAGTATTGTTTGGTTAAACCCACCAATTGCGGTTCTACATCCATCACATTGAAAACGTTTGGTGCAAACCACAAGATCACCCAAGCAGTAGCGGCGAGTATTAAAGAAATAAATAAGGCTTGGCGAAAAATGTTTCCGCCTTTAAACGCTTGTTTAGCGCCTATTTGATAAGCCACCAATGGTGTAACCGCCATCAATATGCCTTGTAATAACAAAATGATGGGGTTAAAAAAACTGGCTGCAACTGCAACAGCAGCTAAATCGGTAGGGCTTACCGAGCCAGCCATAATTGTGTCAACAAAACTCATTCCAGTTATGGTAAGTTGAGCCACGACAATAGGCCCTGCCAAACGTAAAATGGCAAAACACTCTTTTGAAAAACGTTGTTTAAAACCCAGGAAAAAATACTTCATGTTCACCGGAATAGTTCAAAGTAAAAGAAAAGTTGTCAAAGTCGAACGAGCGCCAGGCTTAATGAAGCTCTGGGTCGATTTAGTGGATATCGAAGGCTTAAACATAGGCGCTAGTGTTGCGATAAACGGGACCTGTTTAACCGCAGTCAACATTAGCGAACAAGGCGTTCAATTCGACTTGATACAAGAAACGCTAAGTCTAACAAACTTAGACCTTATTAAAGAAGGGGATTTAGTAAATATTGAACGAGCTGCCAAAGTAGGTGACGAAATCGGTGGTCACCTAGTGTCGGGGCATATTCATACCACCGCCACCATATTAGACATGCAGTACTCAGAGAATAACCTAGCAATTCATCTATCGTTAGCTAACGAGTGGAAAGACTACGTGATTTATAAAGGGTTTATCTGCATAGATGGTGCAAGTTTAACGGTAGGCAAGTTAAGCGACCAAGGATTTTGGTTGCACATTATTCCAGAAACGCTGCGAGTCACTACTTTGGGTGATAAAGCGGTTAAAGATTTAGTGAACATAGAAATAGACAGTTCAACGCAAACTGCCATAGACACCATTAAACAACTCGCAAAAGCGGGAGATTTAAAACGCTGGCTTAGCTAAAAGAATTGCTCGTCATCTGCATCTACGTAGGCCAATAGCTTGTCGTTGCTCTCGTCTATATGTAGGCGACAATGAATGGGGTTACAACAAACACGGCAATCTTCGTAGAAGTCTTGGTCACCATTACTCGCATCCATAATTAGCGGGGTATGGTGGCCACAGGTAGGGCAAGAAATCATTTTTTCGACATAGTTTTTCATAACAACTACTCCAATATGTCCACCGTTTAATTATGGTTCAAATTCCTTGGTTCGACGAGCCTTCTAATCAATAAAGCATAAGCTATTGAAGTTATTTGTTCAGACCTTTAATATTGCCGCTCTTTTAAGTGCCTTAGGTACTCAATTTTATCGACTAAATCATGTGATGTTGCGTAGGCATCACCACTGTATGTGCAAGGATAAATATGCCAGTTATTACTCTCCCTGACGGTAGCCAACGTCAATTCGAAAACCCAGTATCAACCATGGATATCGCCGCTGATATCGGCCCAGGTTTAGCTAAAGCCTGCATAGCCGGCCGTGTAAACGGCGAGCGTGTTGATGCATGTGAACTCATTACCGATGACGCTCAAGTAGCGATTATCACGGCAAAAGATGAAGATGGTTTAGAAATCATTCGTCACTCTTGTGCGCATTTATTAGGCCATGCTATCAAGCAAATGTGGCCTGAAACCAAAATGGCAATTGGCCCTACCATTGATAACGGCTTTTATTACGACATCGATTTAGAGCATTCGCTAACTCAAGAAGACATCGACAATCTTGAGAAGAAAATGAAAGCACTGGCCAAGACAAATTACGATGTGATTAAAAAAACAGTGCCTTTAGCTGAAGCTAAAACGGTTTTTGAACAACGCGAAGAACCTTACAAGCTAGAAATTATTGAAGGCATTGACGCAAGTGCAACGCCAGGCTTGTACCACCACGAAGAATACATTGATATGTGTCGTGGTCCGCACGTACCTAACATGAAATTCTGTCACCACTTTAAGTTAATGAAAGTGGCTGGTGCATACTGGCGCGGTGATAGCAAAAACAAAATGCTACAACGCGTATATGGCACTGCATGGGCAGACAAAAAGCAACTAGCGGCTTATTTAAAACGTTTAGAAGAAGCAGCAAAGCGTGATCACCGTAAAATTGGTAAGCAATTAGATCTTTACCACATGCAAGAAGAAGCACCGGGTATGGTGTTCTGGCATGACTCTGGTTGGACTATTTTCCGCCAACTAGAAACCTACGTGCGCGAACAACTTACTAAGTACGAATACCAAGAAGTAAAAGCGCCGCAGATTATGGATCGTAGCTTATGGGAGAAATCTGGTCACTGGGACAAGTATGCCGACGGCATGTTTACCACTCAATCAGAAAGCCGTGAGTATGCAGTTAAACCGATGAACTGTCCGGGTCACATCCAAATCTTTAATCAAGGTTTGAAATCGTACCGCGACTTACCGTTACGTATGGCCGAATTTGGCTCTTGTCACCGTAACGAACCATCGGGCTCTTTACACGGTTTGATGCGAGTACGTGGCTTTACCCAAGATGATGCGCATATCTTCTGTACTGAAAATCAAATTCAAGACGAAGTCGCGTCGTGTATCGACATGGTATACGAAACATATAAGACTTTTGGTTTTGAAGAAATCGAAGTAAAACTGTCTACTCGCCCAGAACAGCGAGTAGGGGATGATGAAACGTGGGATAAATCTGAAAAAGCCCTAGCCGATGCGCTAACGTCTAAAGGTATTGAGTTTTCTTACCTACCTGGCGAAGGGGCTTTCTACGGACCTAAAATTGAATTCACTTTGCACGACTGCTTAGATAGAGCATGGCAATGTGGAACGGTTCAATTAGATTTCTCTATGCCTGGTCGTTTATCTGCCTCTTTTGTTGGCGAAGATAACGAACGCCACGTTCCGGTAATGATTCACCGCGCAATTTTGGGTTCATTAGAGCGATTCATCGGTATTTTGACTGAAGAATACTCAGGCTTTTTCCCAACTTGGTTAGCACCTCGCCAAGTGGTTGTGATGAATATTACCGATAAACAGGCCGATTTTGTCCATCAAGTAGTAAAAAAATTAAATAAACAGGGCATTAGAGCCATTGCGGACTTGAGAAATGAGAAGATAGGCTTTAAAATCCGCGAACATACTCTAAAGCGTATTCCTTACTTACTGGTTGTCGGCGATAAAGAAGTCGAAAGTAATGAGGTTGCGGTTAGAACTCGTAAGGGTGACGATCTAGGTAAATTTGCTGTTGATAAGTTTGTAGAGCAAATTAAACAAGAAATCGCCAATCGTGACAATAATTGTATTGAGGTATAAATTATAAAAACCGGAAGACGTGGTCAGCAACAAGCTGCAAGAGCACATAAGATAAATGAAGAAATTCAAGCTCAAGAATTACGCCTTACAGGCATAGACGGCGAAGCCCTAGGCATTGTTAGCTTGAATGAAGCGCTAGATATAGCCGGCGAGTCTGGTGTAGATCTAGTAGAAATTAGTCCTAATGCTGAACCACCTGTTTGTCGGGTCATGGACTACGGTAAGTTCATTTACGAAAAGAGTAAATCTGTAAAAGAACAGAAGAAGAAGCAAAAACAGATTCAGGTTAAGGAAATAAAATTCCGACCTGGAACTGACGAAGGCGACTATCAGGTAAAACTACGCAACCTGGTTCGTTTTCTAGAAGAGGGTAATAAAGCTAAAGTAACGCTACGTTTCCGTGGTCGTGAAATGGCACACCAAAGCTTAGGCTTTGATCTGCTAAACCGCATTAAAGGCGATTTAGAAGAACTAGCAGTTGTGGAAGCTTTTCCAAAAATGGAAGGTCGCCAAGCTGTGATGGTGTTAGGCCCTAAAAAGAAGTAACTAAGGCATCCAAGTAACAAACAGCTTACTTTAACCGGTAAGCTGTTTTTGTTCGCCTTTAGTTATATGTTGTTAATCTCGCAATGCGGAGTGCATGTAAATGCCAAAAATGAAATCGAACAAAGGCGCAGCTAAGCGCTTTAGAAAAACTGCTTCTGGTGGTTTTAAATACAAACAAGCTGGTCTTCGTCACATCCTGACTAAGCGCCGTACTAAGGTAAAACGCCACCTTCGTCCGAAGGGTATGATTGCTGCGTCTGATATCGCATCAATTGTTCGCATGTTGCCGTACGCATAAGTTTAGAGGAAATTAAGAATGGCCAGAGTTAAACGCGGTGTACAAGCACGTGCACGTCATAAGAAAGTCTTAAAACAAGCCAAAGGTTACTACGGAGCACGTTCACGTGTTTATCGCGTAGCCTTCCAAGCGGTAATCAAAGCGGGTCAATACGCTTACCGTGACCGTCGTCAGCGTAAGCGTCAATTCCGTCAGTTATGGATTGCACGTATTAATGCGGCTTCACGTCAAAATGGTTTGTCTTACAGCCGTTTGATTGACGGACTTAAAAAAGCATCTATCGAAATCGATCGTAAGATCCTAGCTGATATTGCTGTTTTTGATAAAGCAGCATTTACAGTATTGGTAGAAAAAGCAAAAGCTGCTTTATAAGTTTTATCAAGTTTGTAAAAGGGGAGCTTAGGCTCCCTTTTTTTATTGCAAAAAAATACCCATACTACCTACCTTTTCCCGGAACAAGTCTAGCTATAAGCAGTTCATTAAAGTACTATTTCCGGTCTTATTTAAAACGAAAATCAGCCTTCCCCCATTGGCGGAATATGAGGAAATCATGCTAGATCTTGATGCGCTAATCAATCAGGCTAAGACTCACATTGAAGCGGCTTCAGCGATTAACGAACTCGATGCCGTTCGCGTGGAATACTTAGGTAAAAAAGGACTAATGACTAAACAGCTGCAAGGACTTGGCAAATTAACGCCAGAAGAACGTCCTCAAGCTGGTCAGCTTATTAATCAGGCCAAACAAGTTATCCAAGACGCGTTAAATGCAAAACGTGAATTGCTAGTACAGCAAGAACTTAATGCAAAGCTTTCGGCCGAAACCGTTGATATTACTTTGCCCGGTCGCAGTGACGAACTAGGTGGTCTACACCCAGTGACTCGCACTATTGAACGCATTCAAACGTTCTTCGGAGAGTTAGGCTTTCAAGTTAAATCTGGGCCAGAAATCGAAGATGGCTTTCATAACTTTGATGCATTAAATATTCCTGAGCATCATCCTGCTCGCGCCGACCACGATACGTTCTATTTTAATCCTGATTTAGTATTGCGTACCCAAACTTCGGGTGTGCAAATTCGTACCATGGAAACTGAAAAGCCGCCGATTAGAATTATTTCTCCTGGCCGCGTTTATCGAAACGATTACGATCAAACCCACACGCCAATGTTCCACCAGGTGGAAGGATTGATGGTTGATAAAAACGTAAACTTCACTGAATTAAAGGGCGTGTTGTATGACTTCCTGCAAAACTTCTTTGAAGATGACTTACAAGTACGTTTTCGACCGTCTTACTTCCCGTTTACAGAAACTTCTGCAGAAGTGGATGTTCTTGGTAAAAACGGTTGGTTAGAAGTGCTTGGTTGCGGCATGGTACACCCAAATGTATTACGTGCAGTAAACATTGACCCTGAAGAATACACCGGCTTTGCCTTTGGTATGGGTGTAGAGCGTTTAACTATGTTGCGTTACGGCGTTAACGATTTACGTTCATTCTTCGAAAACGACTTACGTTTCTTAAAACAATTTAATTAAGGGTTAATTAACATGAAATTTAGTGAATCATGGCTAAGAGAATGGGTTAACCCTAGCATTTCACGCGATGAGTTGTCTGAGCAGATCACCATGGCCGGCCTAGAAGTTGACGGCATTGAAGCCGTAGCGTCTAATTTTAACGGCGTTGTTATTGGTGAAGTGGTTGAGTGTGGTCAACATCCTGATGCTGACAAATTACGCGTAACCAAAATCAATGTTGGTGGCGACGAGCTATTAGACATTGTTTGTGGTGCCCCAAATTGCCGCCAAGGCTTAAAAGTAGCGGTAGCTCAAGTTGGCGCAGTATTACCCGGCGATTTCAAAATCAAAAAAGCGAAACTGCGTGGTCAACCTTCTCACGGTATGCTTTGTGCCTACAGTGAACTAGGCATCAGTGATGAGTCTGACGGTATTATGGAGCTTCCAAGTGACGCGCCAATTGGTACTGATTTGCGTGATTACCTACAGTTAGATGACGTAACTATTGAAGTTGATTTAACACCCAACCGTGCCGATTGTTTAAGCCTTCGTGGTTTGGCTCGCGAAGTAGGTGTGCTAAATCAAATGGACGTTGCCGAGCCACAATGGCAAAACGCTGTTGTAAGCATTGAAGATACGTTTACGGTGAACGTTGAAGCGACCGAGCAATGTCCACGTTACTTAGGACGCGTGATAAAAGGTATAGATGTAAAAGCAACAACACCTCTTTGGATGCAAGAACGTTTGCGCCGCAGCGGTATTCGATCTATCGATCCAGTTGTTGATGTGACTAACTATGTACTGGTAGAGCAAGGTCAACCAATGCATGCTTTTGATCTTGCAAAGCTAAACGGTTCAATTGATGTGCGTTTAGCAAACAACGGCGAAAAGCTGGTATTACTAGATGGTAACGAAGTTGAGTTAAAAGATAATACTCTGACTATTTGTGACCAGAGTGGTCCAATTGCTATGGCAGGTATCTTTGGTGGTGAGAAAACCGGTGTTACTGAAAGTAGCTGCGACATCTTTTTAGAGTGTGCGTTCTTTAGCAAACTGGCTATTACTGGTCGTGCCCGACAATATGGTTTACACACTGACTCATCTCACCGTTACGAGCGTGGGGTAGACTTCCAATTGCAAACTCAAGCAATGGAACGTGCTACACAGCTATTGGTTGAGATTTGTGGAGGCGAGGTTGGCCCAATTGTTGAGTCTGGTGATGAAGCTAAGCTTCCACAAGCGGCAACCATTACTTTGCGCCACGCGCGTTTAGAAAAAGTGATTGGTTACTCGTTTGCCAAAGATCAAGTTAGCGAAATCCTTACTCGTTTAGGTATGACTATTACTGAAACAGAACAAGGCTGGCAGGCAACTGCACCGAGTTACCGTTTTGATATGGCAATTGAAGAAGACCTTATTGAAGAGGTAGCGCGAATTTTTGGATATAACAACATTCCAAATGTTTCACCAGTTGCATCCTTAAAAATGAGTCAACACAAAGAAGTTGAGTTACCAGCAAGCAAGTTACGCCAATTGTTGTGTGGTCGTGGTTATCAAGAAGCGGTTACTTACAGTTTTGTTGACCCTAAACGCCAGCAACTATTGCACCCACAACAAGATGCTATGATTTTACCGCACCCAATTTCTGTGGAAATGTCGGCAATGCGTTTAAGTTTGTGGACAGGCTTGTTAGATACCGTGTCTTACAACCAAAAACGTCAGCAAGCTCGGGTTCGTGTTTTTGAGTCGGGTTTACGTTTTGTTCCTGATACAAACGCTGAAAACAATGTAAGCCAAACAGCAATGTTGGCTGGTGTGATTAGTGGCACAGCGAATCAAGAAGCTTGGAATAGCACAGAGCGAGAATTAGATTTCTTTGATATCAAAGGTGATGTTGAAGCGTTAATTCAACAAACCACTGATGCCGATTCATTTAGCTTTGAAGCTGCAAATATTCCTGCATTACATCCTGGGCAGTCTGCAAGCATATTGCGCCATGGTAAACATGTTGGGTATGTAGGTGCATTGCACCCACAACATCTAAAAGCCTTTGGCTTAAGTGGTAAAGTATTTGTATTTGAGCTAGAACTGGCAGCGGTTACTCAACGCAACTTACCAGACGCTAAGCCTGTTTCTAAGTTCCCTGCTAACCGACGCGACCTTGCTTTATTAGTATCAGAACAAGTTAATGCAGGAGATTTATTAAATTGCATTAAGAAAGTTGGCGGAAATCAATTAGTTGGCGTAAACTTATTCGATGTATACAAAGGGAAAGGCATTGCAGACGATATGCAAAGTATTGCGATTAGCTTAACGCTGCAAGAACAAAGCCGAACCCTTGAAGAAAAAGAGATTGCCGCTACAGTTGATACCATTGTAGAGGCGTTACGTTCAGAGTTTGACGCATCCTTGAGGGACTAGTTATGGCATTAACTAAAGCTGACCTGGCAGAAAATTTATTTGAAAACTTAGGCTTTAGCAAAAGAGAGTCTAAAGAAGTTGTAGAAGCGTTTTTTGAAGAAATACGGGTGGCTTTGGAAAGTGGGGAGCAAGTCAAAATTTCAGGTTTTGGAAACTTTGATCTAAGGGAGAAAAATCAACGCCCTGGTCGTAACCCGAAAACTGGTGAAGATATCCCCATCTCTGCGCGTCGAGTAGTCACCTTTCGTCCTGGGCAAAAGCTCAAGAGTAGGGTAGAGAACGCCGAACCAAAATAATGTTCAGTTAATAAAAAAGGAAGCCAATTGGCTTCCTTTCTTTTTATCTGTTTACTAACTAGTGATTTAAAATCTGGCTTAAGAATAGTTTAGTACGATCAGATTGTGGGTTCTCAAAGAACTGAACCGGTTCGTTCTCTTCAATTATTTCCCCTCTGTCCATAAAGATAACCCGATCTGCAACCTGCTTAGCAAAGCCCATTTCGTGGGTTACACAAAGCATGGTCATCCCTTCATTCGCTAACTCCACCATTACATCTAACACTTCTCTTACCATTTCAGGATCAAGAGCAGAAGTTGGCTCATCAAACAACATGATAGATGGATTCATACATAGGCTGCGAGCAATCGCTACGCGCTGCTGTTGACCACCAGAGAGTTGACCGGGGTACTTGTCAGCTTGTTCTGGAATTTTAACTCGCTCTAAGTATTTCATGGCAGTTGCTTCGGCCTCTGCTTTGGGGATTTTTTTAACCCAAATTGGCGCTAAACAACAGTTTTGCAATACCGTGAGATGTGGAAATAAGTTGAAGTGTTGAAAACACATACCTACGTCGCTACGCACTAACTCGATACTTTTTAAATCACTTTGTAATTCAGTACCATTTACAATTATGTCGCCTTTTTGATGTTCTTCCAGGCGGTTAATACAACGAATCATTGTAGACTTGCCAGAGCCCGATGGGCCACAGATAACAATTTTTTCGCCTTTGGCTACCGTTAAGTCTAAGTCTTTAAGTACGTGAAACTCGCCGTACCATTTGTTCATTCCCTTAAGTTGAATTACCACCTCAGGGCTTGCTTGATTAGAAGTCATTTAAATTTCCTTATTAATGTCCTGTGTGTAGTTTCTTCTCGAGATGGATCGAATAGCGAGACATGCTGAAACAGAACACCCAAAAAACAAAAGCGATAAATACATACATTTCGGTAGAAAACCCAAGCCAAGCCGGGTCAGCTAGTGCTGATTGACCGATAGCCAATAAATCGAATAACCCAATTACCAGTACCAAACTAGTGTCCTTAAACAAGGCTATAAAGGTATTAACGATAGACGGAATAGTAATTTTTAACGCTTGTGGCAAAATAATTAAACCCATAGATTGCCAGTAACTTAAGCTAAGCGCTTCACCTGCCTCGTACTGACCTTTAGGGATCGCTTGTAAACCACCACGAATTACCTCTGCCATATACGCTGATTGGAACATAATAATGCCAATCATCGCTCGAGCTAGTTTGTTGAAATCAACTTCTGCGCCAACAAACAGCGGCAACATAACCGATGCCATAAACAATACGGTAATAAGAGGCACTGCACGCCAAAATTCAATGTAGATAGTACAAAAGCTTCGTACTATTGGCATATGAGAACGTCGACCCAAAGCCAATAAAATACCGATTGGAAGAGCTGCAACAATACCCACGATAGCCAATACTAGTGTTAGCATTAAGCCACCCCATTGATGGGTTTCTACCTTAGGTAAACCGAAGGAGTCACCTAACAATAAGAAAAACACAATAATTGGGTATATAAACAAGCTGAATAACGCAATTTTAGGTTTGTGAGGGGTTTTCTCGTAAACCAAGGCTGCAATTAGAATCAAGAAGGTAACAAATACCAAATTGACTCTCCAGCGCTCAGCAGAAGGATAGAATCCATAGATTAACTGAGAAAAACGGTCTGCGACAAATACCCAACATGCGCCGTCGCTGGTACAAGCTTCGCGACTATCCCCAATCCAATCAGCTTGTAAAAACGCCCACTGAATAGCCGATGCTAAAGGTGGAATGATTAAGTACAAGATGAAAAGGGTAAAAAGGCTATTAAGCCAAGAAGAAAACAAATTCTTCTTTAACCAGCCCACAAAGCCAACACTAAGATTTGGTGGCGCTAGATCAGGTTTGAATTGATGTACTGACATATTAACGCTCCACCAAAGCCATTTTCTTGTTGTAGATATTCATCAAGATTGAAGTAGCAATACTAATGGTGAGATAAACCGCCATGGTTAGCGCAATAACTTCAATCGCTTGACCTGTTTGATTTAAAGTTGTTCCCATAAATACTGATACTAAATCCGGATAACCAATTGCTGTAGCTAACGATGAGTTTTTAGTTAAGTTTAGATATTGGCTGGTGAGCGGAGGAATAATTACCCGCATTGCCTGAGGAATGATCACTAACTTTAAGGCTTGAGTTCTGGTTAAGCCTAAAGACTCTGCTGCTTCACTCTGACCTTTACTTACGGCCAAAATACCAGATCGAACAATCTCTGCTATAAAAGCAGCGGTGTAAAAAGTAAGCGCGACTAATAAAGCGGCTAACTCTGGAATAATTACCATACCACCACGGAAGTTAAAGCCCTTTAATGCTGGGTACTCTAAGCCAATTGGCGAGCCCATTAAAAAGAATACAACCGTAGGCACCAAGATAATCATTGCTGCAGAAACAGAAAAAATAGGGAAGGGTTGACCAGTAAGCATTTGACGCTTTTTAGCCCACTTGGCTAAAACAAAAGAGCCAATAATTGCCAAAATAAAACTAATGACAACGATATTAGCGCCAGACTCCATAATGGGACCTGGCATGTAAAGGCCACGCACATTCAAAAACACCGCTTCACCAATGCTAAGACTTTGCTTAGGACTAGGCAGTGCTCTAAGTACCGCAAAGTACCAAAAGAATATTTGCAGAAGTAAAGGAATGTTACGCAGAGTTTCAATGTAAACGGTGGCAACTTTAGAAACCAACCAGTTTTGCGACAGGCGTGCTACGCCCATAATGAAACCAAGAATAGTGGCAAATATAATACCCAATACAGATATTAGAATTGTGTTTAACAAGCCAACTAAAAAAGTGCGCCCAAACGTGTGACTTTCGTCATATTCGACCAATGACTGAATAATACCGAAACCTGCAGTTTGGTTCATAAAACCAAAGCCGGTCGTAATACCACGTTGTTCTAAGTTATAAAGAGCGTTACTGATGATGTAGAAAAAGAAACCGATAACACCAATAACAACGAGAATTTGGAAAACTAGCGCTCTTACGTTGGGATCAAACCAGATCTTACGAAGACTATTTGCTGAGTTATCCTTTGAGGAAGGATGGGCAGCCATATAATGTAACCTAGTAGTGTAGGATAAAAACGGAAGAGAGCAGGGCAAGCCCTGCTCTTTTAAGAGTAGAAATTAACGAATAGGCGGAGCGTATTGGAAGCCACCGTCTTTCCATAGTGCGTTAACACCACGAGCGATACCAAGCGGAGAGCTTGTACCTACGTTTTTCTCAAAAGACTCGCCGTAGCTACCAACTTGCTTAACAATGTTGTAGCCCCATTTGTCGTCTAAGCCTAAACCTTTACCTTTAGGGCCTTCTAAACCTAAGATACGACGAACGTTAGGATTAGTAGATTTAAGCATATCGTCTGCGTTTGCAGAGCTTAAGCCATACTCTTCAGCATTGATCATGGCAAATAAAGACCACTTAACAATGTTTAGCCACTGGTCATCGCCTTGACGAACAACCGGACCCAAAGGCTCTTTAGAAATAATTTCAGGCAATACCATTGCGCTGTCTGGCTTAGCTAGTTTGATACGTAGTGCATAAAGTTGCGATTGATCTGAGGTTAAAACATCACAACGACCAGCTTCGAAACCTTTCACTGTTTGGTCTGAGGTATCAAATACTACAGGCGTGTATTTCATACCATGCTCACGGAAGTAATCGGCTAAGTTTAGCTCGGTAGTAGTACCAGATTGAATACATACTGCAGCGCCATCTAATTCTTTAGCTGAAGACACACCTAGCTCTTTGCTTACCATAAAGCCTTGGCCGTCATAATAGTTAACACCAGCAAAATTTAAACCTAGTGAACTGTCGCGGGTTAGCGTCCAAGTAGTGTTACGAGAAAGAATATCGATTTCACCAGACTGAAGTGCAGTGAAACGCTCTTTTGCAGTAAGGGGAGTATATTTAACTTTAGAAGCATCGCCTAGAACGGCGGCGGCTACTGCACGACAAACGTCTACATCTAGACCTTGCCAATTTCCGTCAGCATCTGGGTTTGAGAAACCAGGTAAGCCGGTACTAACGCCACATTGTAAGAAACCTTTACTTTTAACGTTGTCTAACGTGCCATCAGCAGCGCTAGCATTTGCTGCGAAAGCTAAGGCTACAGCAGCTACCGCAGCTTTAATATGCGTGTTTTTTAACATGTTTTCTTCCCTGTACAGTTTGTCTTTATATTGTGGGTTGAACGGCCCTATATTCAATCAAGAGCCAAAACCAGAGCCAATAACAACATAAACATTCAAATATTGGGTGTCAACATTATTGTAACACCGCAATCACAACAGAATGCCGAATAACTGACCACTGGCGCAAAACTATTCAATATAATTGAATATAGTATCAAGCAGCAGTATCCGTAGGCTTTTTATCGTTTTCTTGCGCTAGATCAAGATTAGCACAGCTACAGATAATTCCCTGATTTAGTTAGCTTAAAAGTAGCAAAAGCGAGATATGTCGCAAAAGTTTAATTTAGATTAACTATGCGGTCAGACAAACTAGATATTTGTGGCTCTGTCGAGAATCATTCTAGATAAAATGTTAACAGTTAGTAACTTTTAAGCCATGTTTGTCACATTACAACTTAAGTAGAATGGGGACTTATGCTGACTTAATATATATTTATAGAGCTTTCTATTCGATTTTGAACAAAAGAAGATGAATATGAAAAAAAATGTGATTGTTTTGACCGGAGCAGGGGTTTCTGCTGAATCAGGAATTCAAACTTTCCGAGATTCAGATGGTTTGTGGGAAAAGCATCGCGTAGAAGATGTCGCTACTCCAGAGGCTTATCAACGAGCTCCTGATTTTGTCGACCAATTCTATAATCTGCGTCGCCAACAGCTTCAAAGTAGTAAGGTACAGCCAAACGCAGCCCACTTCGCGCTTGCCGAGCTAGAGCAGCAAGATGATATAGAGCTACTAGTTATCACCCAAAACATTGATGACTTGCACGAACGTGCCGGCAGCAAGAATGTTTTGCATATGCATGGTGAGCTATTAAAGGCACGCTGCCCAATGTCTAATCAAACCACCAATTGGAAAGGCGACTTAGGTGCAGAGGTATTGTGTACATGTTGTCAGTTTCCTACTCGACTAAGACCGCATGTTGTGTGGTTTGGCGAAATGCCTATTGGCCTAGACAAGATTTACCATCGACTTAATCACTGTGATATATTTATTGCCATTGGTACCTCGGGACATGTGTTTCCGGCGGGCGGTTTTGTTCATGAAGCTGCAAGCCATGATGCAAGAACCATTGAACTCAATCTTGAGCCCTCTGAAATGCAAAGCGAATTCGCAGAGCGTCATTACGGCCCAGCGAGTGAGTTAGTTCCTAACTTCTTGCAAGAATTAACCACAGAAATAAGAGCAACTACTTGAATAAATTTTTACTTATAGGCTTGTTATCAAGCCTTATCATCGCTTGCGATCACACACCAAAAAAGACTTTACCCATCATTAGTTACGCACCGCTACCTGCTTTTGAAGAATTTACCGACGTTAATCAAAAGAAGCAGCAATTTACTCATTACATTTTGCCACTGATAAAAGCAAGTAATCAGCAAATACTTAAGCAACGTAATCAACTGGTTTCCTTCAATAGCAAGATAGCGAATAGCAAATTAAGCAAAAAACAACACAAGATTTTAATTGAGTTAGCTGAAGATTATCGGGTTGATACCACCCTTGGTGATAAGCAAATCATCACTGAGCTACTAACCAAAATAGATGTTGTGCCTCCTGCCTTAGTGTTAGCTCAAGCTGCTAACGAGTCAGCATGGGGAACGTCAAGGTTTGCCAAAGAAGGAAATAATTTGTTTGGTCAATGGTGTTATCAGAAAGGTTGTGGCTTAGTACCATTAAGCCGTGTTGACGGTGCCAACCATGAGGTACGTAAATTTGATAGTGTGTATCAGTCGGTAAATGCCTATATGAACAACCTCAACAGTCATCCTGCTTACCAAGCGTTAAGAGAACATCGCCAAATCGCCAGAACACGCGGCGAGATAGACGCTATCGAGCTAGCAAGTTTTCTTACTAGCTATTCTGAACGGGGTGAAGCCTACGTACACGAACTCCAACAGATGATGAGAAGCAATAGATCTTTGTGGCCTTCTCAATTATCAGTGAGTTCTTAAGAACTAAAGCTCTACTATTTGAACAACCCCAGTCGTCTCTTTCATTGTCTGCTGGGGTTCTAGCTCAGGTGCATCGAAACCAATATCACCACCATCAATAATGCCGCTATCTCGGTTAATAGATTTAAAGTCAAACTGTTGGTGATCGAGTAAATGAGATGGCACGACGTTTTGCACCGATCTAAACATTGATTCTACTCTTCCTGGAAAACGCTTTTCCCAATCATTCAACATTTGTTTAATTGCCTGACGCTGCAGGTTTTCTTGAGAGCCGCAAAGGTTACACGGAATAATAGGGAACTCTTTTACTTCAGCGTATTTTTCCATATCGGCTTCTTTACAGTAGGCCATTGGGCGAATCACGACATGTTTCCCATCGTCACTGACTAACTTAGGTGGCATGGTTTTTAGCTTGCCGCCATGAAACATGTTTAAGAACAAGGTTTCTAATATATCGTCTCTATGGTGGCCAAGTGCAATTTTGGTGGCACCTAGTTCGCTAGAGGTACGGTACAAAATGCCGCGGCGTAAACGAGAACACAAAGAACAGGTTGTTTTACCTTCAGGGATTTTGTCTTTTACAATTGAATAAGTATCTTCTTGCACAATCTTGTATTCAATACCTAAGTTAGCTAGGTATTCAGGTAAAATATGCTCTGGGAAGCCAGGTTGTTTTTGGTCAAGGTTAACGGCAATAACGTCAAAGCTTATTGGAGCATGCGCTTTTAGATGCAGCAAAATATCTAACATTGCGTAACTGTCTTTACCGCCAGACAAACACACCATTACTTTATCGCCTTCTTCAATCATATTGTAGTCAGCTATCGCTTGGCCTACATGTCGACGAATTCGCTTATGAAGTTTGTTTTGGTTGTATTGTTGTTTAGCTGTAACTGACATTTTGAGTTCCCAATAGAAAAGCGGGGCTATTATATAACCCCGCCTTGCTTAAGCAATCTTTTCCCTTAGCTTAAACGGATCTATTTTTGGAAAGGACTAACAAAGTTTTGTGGTTTCAATGCCAGTAGATCGCAGTCTAATTGGTCGATAACGTGCTCAGCGGTATTACCTATTAATGCTGCGCTAAAACCGCTTCGACCAGACGTACCCAAAATAACTATATCTGCACCAATCTCATTGGCCACTTCAGGAATCACATCATCGGGTAAGCCTTCTTCGAGGTGGCTAGTGACTTCTTGCTCGAACTGTTCAGCCACAAATTTATTCAGGGCTTCTTTATGGTATTCCATAACGTTTTTGTTGTACTTGAGAGGGTCGAAATCAGGCAACTCGATGGCAATATTTACTGGGGCTGCGGGATAGGCTGTAACAATATGGGGAGTGGCAGATAGTAACCGGCATAAATCCTTAGCTTCTTGAGAAATTCGCACATTGAGTTTGTGGTGCTCTTCGTCCTCAGCGCCTGCGTGAATTGCTGCAACGATCTTACCTGCTGTTGGCCAATCATGGTCTTTAACCATTAGCACTGGTGTTGGACATTTACGTAAAATATGCCAATCGTTGGGGGTAAAGATTATTGATTGCAGTGTAGGGTGAGGGTGGGTGGCTTTCACCACGAGATCGTGACCAAAATCGAGAACTTCCTCTATAACACTTTCATAGAGTCGGTTATTCCATACTACCTTGGTTTCTATCTCTAGGCCTGCGGTATCTGTTGCCGCGATAACTTCGTTCAACCAGACTTTACGTTCGTCTATTACGCCAGAGCGCATGGCTTCTCGCTCTTCGCCAGATAACATTGACGTCATCTCGTAAGAGAAGTCATAAATGGTGAGTAGAGCTTTGATTTTTGCTTGGTCTTCTTTCTGTGCTAAAAACACAGCCCGAGACAAAGCCGCCTGAGTGTCGTGCAGGGGGTCAATGACCACTAAAATATTGCGATACTTAATCATAAAGCAGCTCCTAGAATGATCTGGAATAGCTACTTAACTTTAGCTCAATTTGGAAGGAATAAATCTGACTTAGTTAACACTGACCCAAGTTTTTTATCATAGCTTGATGTAAATCAGGTCAGTGTTATTAATCACTTAGGTAGCTTTGGCGCCAGCTAATTGACGAAGGGATTCGCGGTCGGTAATTGAAATATATTTACCTTTAACCGCAATCATATCGGCTTTTTGGAAACGGCCTAACAAACGTGAAATAGTTTCTACTGTTAAACCTAAGTAATTACCGATATCACCACGAGTCATGGTAAGGCGAAACTCTCTAGGAGAGAAACCACGCTCAGAGAAGCGCTGCGATAAACCATAGATAAATGCGGCTAAACGCTCTTCAGCATTTTTCTTACTGAGTAACAAAATCATCTCTTGGTCAGCGACAATTTCGTTGCTCATTAAACGCATCATTTGACGACGAAGTTTAGGCATACTTGCCGACAAGTCATCCATCGTATCAAAAGGTATTTCACATACCATCGACGTTTCAAGGGCTTGTGCAAAACTAGGGTGTACCTGGTTATTGATAGCGTCGAAGCCCACTAAATCGCCAGCTAAATGAAAGCCAGTGATTTGCTCATCACCTTGCTCGGTAATGGTGTATGACTTAATGGTGCCTGAACGTATCGCGTATAAGCTTTTAAGTTTATCGCCAGCAGCAAAAATTTCTTCGCCTTTTTGAATAGGCTTTTTACGCTCAATAATACTGTCTAAACGATCTAGCTCAGTTTCATTTAAAGAAAATGGGATACACAATTGTGCAATGCTGCAATCTTGACAATGGATTTCACATCCACCAGTTTGGATTCTTTGACTAGCTTTTGGGTTAATGCTCATACTCAAACTATGCTATAGGAGTTCGAGGCAATTCTACTCTTTATAGAGGTATTTTTCTAGCGCTATTGCTACAACAATGTAACAACCTGATAGATCCCTAGAGCAAAAACACTAAGTCCAGAAACAATCTGTAGCTTACGGTTGTTTAACAAGTGGCTAAGTTTTTGACCAAGCATCACCGAGAGTAACATAACGCTAAAAGTTCCCAGCCCAAAGCTAAACATCACCGCGGCACCGCTTTGCCAGCTAGCTTGGCTAGCACTTAAGGTTAAAGTGGAGTACACCAACCCGCAGGGTAACCACCCCCATAACAAACCTAAAGGAACGCAAGCCAAGGGATGGTTTAAGCTGAGAAATTTACTCGCGGAGGGTTGAATTCTGTTCCATAACACTTTACCAGCAGCCTCTAACGGGGTGAGTACAGACCACCACCGGGTGAGGTGAATACCTAACAAAATTAACATTAACGCAGCAAGCCACTGAAGACCAACCAGCAAGTGTAGTGATTGGTGTATTTGCCCAATAGCCTGTATTGAACCAGACACTATCGCACCTGCAATCGCGTAACTCACTATTCGTCCAAGGTTGAAGCCAACGCTGACTAAAAATTTTGAGGACGAATTTTCAACTCTGCTACCAAGAACACAAGCAATACCGCCACACATAGCAATGCAATGTGTGGCACCTAATAAACCGGTAATAAAAGCGGCAGCGTAATCAGTTTGGAGTATCATCTTTAGCCGACTTAGTATCTTGGCCTTTCTCGTCAAACAAAATGTTTACGCCTTGGCGGTCTAGGTCTTCAAACTGTTCACTTTTGACCGCCCAGAAAAAAATACCAATACCAATACACACAAAAACAAGGGCAATAGGAATTAACACAAAAATTATGCTCATCGCTTATTCAACCTTAGTGAGTTAGTTAACACCGCTAGCGAAGACAAAGACATGCCGATGGCTGCCATATAAGGTGTCACGATACCCGACACCGCTAAGGGCAGTATCAGGGCATTATAACCTAAAGCCCATGCCAAGTTTTGAGCGATAATTTTTTTGGTTTTTTTAGCCAAATCTATAGCACTTAACAAAGTACTTAGCTTACTGCCCAGTAAGACTGCATCGGCACTAGATTTTGCAATGTCGGTACCTAAACCCATAGCGATAGATAAAGGTGCAGACGCGAGCACAGGCCCGTCATTTACGCCGTCGCCAAGCATTAGCAAATGTGGAGTGCTGGTGACTTTATGTTTTACCACATCAAGTTTTTGCTGAGGTAACGCGCCACTAGAGACGTCGGTGATACTCAGTTGATTGGCAACAAATTCCACTTGTGCAGACTCATCGCCAGTAAGCATCGACAAACTAATATCTCTTTGTTTTAAGCCTTTAGCGAATTCTATCGCATCACTTTTAATTAAGTCTGACAGATAAATCCTAGCCACTAACTGTGTGTTTACCAGTAACACTAACTCAAGCATACCTATGCGAGGTTGAGCAATTTGTTGGCAAAACTTAGCCTTTCCTAAAGTGAGCGAATGATTGTCTACCAAACCACTTAAGCCTAAACCGGTATGGTGCTCAATATTTGTTGCTTGTAACTTCTGAAAAGATTTAAACGCCAATGCTATAGGGTGAGAACTTTGACGCTCTAAGGCACCAACATATTCAAGGACAGTTTCCTTATCGTAGCCTTTGTAACACTCAAGTTCTTGGATCTGCAATCGACCTTCGGTGAGCGTACCGGTTTTGTCTGACACAACGGCTTGTAACTTAGCCAAGCTTTCTAGTACGTGGCCGCGTTTTACTAACAGGCCGTTTTTAGACAAATTATGAGTAGCAGCCGTTAGTGCTGCTGGCGTAGCCAACGATAGTGCGCAAGGGCAAGTTGCAACCAATACCGCTAAGGTGATCCAAAAAGCGTCTTCAGGTGAATGAAAATGCCAATATGTGTAGGTGAGGGCAGCAATAACCAATAAGCCAAACACAAAATAGCGAGCCACGCCGTCTGCTATAGTGGCTATTTTCGGCTTTTCACTCTGCGCTTGTTCTTGCAGGCGCATAATGTTGGCGATAAAGGTGTTTTGTGAAACGGCTTCAACTGCTAAATGTACAGTCTGTTCGTGGTTAATGGTGCCAGCAAACACGCGATCGCCTATCGACTTAACAATGGGTAAGCTTTCTCCCGTTAAAGAGGATTCATCAAATTCACTTTCACCAAAGCTAATCTGGCCATCAGCGGGCACGGTTTCCCCAGGTAAAATAACGATAAGGTCACCGGATTTAAGCTGGCTGGCCGCTACACGCTGCTGTTTGCCGTCTTTATTTAGTTTTAAAGCCAGTTTGGGAATAAGCTTAAGCATGTTTGAACTGGTTTCACTGGCTTTTCGCCGAGCCCGTAACTCCAGCAATCTTCCTAATAACAATAAGAAGGTAAACATTGAAACCGATTCAAAATAGACTTCACCCGTACCTCTTACAGTTGCATATAACGACGCGCTATAGGCCCCTAGTAGTGCAATAGAAACGGGGACATCCATGTTTAGGGTTTTAGCTTTTATGCTTCTATACGCACCAAAATAGAAAGGCTGCGCAGAAAAAAGTAGAACGGGCGTGGCCATAATCAGGCTCACCCAACGAAAGTAATCTCGGTAAATCACTTCCATTTCGTCAAACAGATCACCATAAAGAGCAATCGCAAACATCATCACTTGCATGGTGGCTAAGCCAGCGACACCAAGCTTTAACAAGTGGCTTCGATACAGCTTGCGGTCTAGTTCTTCTTGTTTGTCTGTTTGAAAAGGCGTGGCGTTGTAACCTAGGGTTTGAACGGTTTGCAGGAGCTGACTAAGTTTTACCTGTTTATCGTCCCACAACAAGGTGGCACGTTGAGTAGTGGAATTAACATGAATTTTCTGAACACCTTTAACATGCGAAAGCTGCTTTTCAATCAGCCATGCACATGCAGCACAAGCAATGCCTTCTATAGACAGCAGTACTTCTTTGTAGGCGTCTGACTGAGCGACAAAGTCTAATTGAACACTCTCATCATCGTATTCCAACATTTTAGTTAACGCGTCAGGGACCAAACCTTGAGCGCTGGGAGCTGCGGCGGTGCGATGCTTGTAATAGTCTTCTAAGCCACTGTCGATAATGGTTTGGGCTACAGCGGCACAACCTTGGCAACACATGGGTTCCATTTTACCTAGAATAGGAACAGATAAGCTCAGACCTGCCGGAACAACTTCATTGCAATGAAAGCAAAGGTGTTTGTTACTTCCCATCAATCTCTTCTATGTTGTACAGCGGCAGTTGTAGCTCTTCTTGTAAACGCCAGCTGTCATCCATTGGACTGATGCGGATAAACCAGCGACCGTTTTCATTTAAATCTTCACCAAACCTATATCGACCGGTGGCATCAGCGGTAACTACGTAACTGCGGTCGTTTCTCGCTAAGGTTTTATGGGCCAGTTCAACTTTAAGAGGTTGGTTTTTCAGTTCATCAGGTAAGGTCATATCTAACAATAAGCCGTTGTCTGTAGGTGACAACGCGGCTTTAACGCCTAACTGCTCTGCTTGTTGTATTAGTGACAAATCGGCATTAATCGCCTTACCTTTCTTATAATAAGACTCTACGACCATGTCATTGTCGGTGGTAGCAGCTATGTAAAATGTGGTTAAGCTAGCAACGACTGCAGCCATAGGTAACGCGATTAAAAACCACGGCCAAAATTGTTTGTACCAAGCTTGTTGCATGAGCTCTTACTTCCAAAAAGAGGGGGCTTAAATATAACAAAAAAAAGCGACGCATAGGCGTCGCTTTTTATAAATTTTTAGTCTATTCGCTCTTAGAAAGCTGATACACATAGGCGGAAATTAGCTGAATCTTATCTTCTCCTAGAATATCCTTCCAAGCAGGCATTACGCCATTACGACCGTAACGAAGGGTATCTTCTACCGCTCTACGCGAACCACCGTATAACCAAATACCATTGGTTAAGTTGGGTGCACCTACTGCTTCGCTACCGGTACCGTCTGCACCATGACAGGCTGCACATACGGCAAACTGATTTTTACCTGCAGCTGCATCAATGTCGTTAACTTTACGGCCTGAAAGACTCAGTACGTAAGCGGTGACTTCTTTGATTCCGTCTTCACCAAGTACTGCTTCCCATGCCGGCATTTGGCCTTGGCGACCATGCATTAAGCTTGCTTTAATCGCTTCGCCGCTGCCGCCGTATAACCAATCTCCGTCGGTTAGGTTAGGGAAGCCCTTACCACCGCGAGCGGCTGAACCATGACATTGAGAACAGTTTTGTAGAAACAAACGTTGGCCGATTTTAATTGCATCAGGATCAACCGAGAGTTCTTCAACGCTGCGGTATTCTCCAGATTCGTTGTATGCAACCTTACGAAATACTTCTCCAAAACGTTGGTCGGCTTTTTCTACTTCACCTTGATATTGGTTAGCAACGGTACCGTCGTAAGCTGCCACACGTTCCTGGCCTTCTGCGATAGTCTTAATGCCCATCTCTGAGCTCTTCCAACCAAGGAAACCTTGCCAGTTGCCTAAACCTGGGTATGCGGCTAAGTAAATCAACGAGAAGATAATGGTGATAATGAACATATAAGACCACCACTTAGGAAGAGGGTTATTTAACTCCTCAATCCCGTCAAACTCGTGGCCCATCGATTCACCTTCTTTAACACCGGTGGTGTTTTTGTTACAAGCTCTCAGCAATAAGTAACAGCCTAAGATGCTTCCTAACGTTATTACGGTAACCCACACGCTCCAAAATGTGCTCATTTTTTCTGTGCTCCTTCAAATTCCTTTGTAGAGCTAGCTTTAGGCTCATCGGCAAAAACCAAATTCGCAGCTTCGCTAAAATCCTTTTTGCGTTTCTTGCTGTAGGCCCAGGCAAATATGCCAATAAAAATCGCCATTAAGAATGCAGTGTAGAGGCCGCTAAATGTACCAAAGTCCATAACTAACTCCTTATTTCAATGCTGTACCTAACACTTGTAAGTAGGCGATGAGTGCTTCCATTTCTGTTTTTCCTTCAACCGCTGCTGCTGCGCCTTCAACGTCAGCATCGGTATATGGAACACCAAAGTGGTTTTTAAACAACGCCAATTTCTTACCGGTTAACGAGCCGTCTACCAAATTTTCCTCTAACCAAGGGAAACCAGGCATATTAGACTCAGGTACCACATCACGTGGATTAATCAGGTGAACACGATGCCACTCATCTGAATAACGTTGGCCTACACGAGCTAGATCAGGTCCAGTACGTTTAGAACCCCACAAGAAAGGATGTTCCCAAACGCTTTCACCGGCTACAGAGTAATGTCCGTAGCGCTCTGTTTCTGCGCGGAATGGACGAATCATTTGGCTATGACAGTTACTACAACCTTCGCGGATATAGATGTCTCGGCCTTCCATTTCTAATGCAGTGTAAGGAACTAAGCCGTCAACAGGTTCTGTTGTTTCCGGCTGGAAGATTAGCGGGGTGATTTGTGCTAAACCACCGAAGCTAATCGCGATAACAATTAAGATGGCAAGTAGGCCAACATTCTTTTCGATTAACTCGTGCTTCATGTTATGCCTCCTGAGCCTGTTCAATTGGTTCTAATGAGCCTTTCTCAGCAGTAATTGTTTTAAAGGCGTTATAGGCCATTACAAACATACCGGTTAAGAAGAACAAACCACCAACAAAACGAACGAAGTAGAATGGGTAAGAAGCCTGTAGTGACTCAACAAACGAGTAGGTTAAGGTACCGTCTTCGTTTACTGCGCGCCACATCAAACCTTGCATCACACCAGAAATCCACATTGCAACGATATATAGCACAACGCCAATAGTTGCTAACCAGAAGTGGGTGTTAATAAGCTTGGTGCTGTACATACGGCCTTGGCCGAACAACACAGGAATTAAGTGATAAATACTACCAATAGACACCATTGCTACCCAACCAAGGGCACCAGAGTGAACGTGACCTACAGTCCAATCAGTGTAGTGTGATAAAGCATTTACGGTTTTAATTGCCATCATTGGGCCTTCGAAGGTAGACATACCGTAGAAAGACAATGAAACAATAAGGAATCGTAGAATAGGGTCGTAGCGTAGTTTATGCCACGCGCCAGACAAGGTCATAATACCGTTAATCATGCCGCCCCAAGAAGGTGCGAATAAAATTAACGACATCACCATACCTAAAGACTGCGCCCAATCAGGTAACGCAGTGTAGTGTAAATGGTGAGGACCAGCCCAAATGTAAATAGACACAAGGGCCCAAAAGTGAACAATCGACAAACGGTAACTGTAAACCGGACGACCTGCTTGCTTAGGAACGAAGTAGTACATCATCCCTAGGAAACCAGCGGTTAATAAGAATCCTACCGCGTTATGCCCATACCACCACTGCACCATAGCGTCTACAGCGCCAGCATAAATCGAGTACGATTTAGTCATGGTAAGTGGAATAGCAGCATTGTTTACAATGTGTAAAACAGCAACGGTGATGATAAAGGCACCAAAGAACCAGTTCGCCACGTAAATATGAGACGTTTTTCGCTTCACAATGGTACCGAAAAAGGCAATACCATAGGCAACCCAAACAACCGCAATGGCAATGCCAATTGGCCACTCAAGTTCAGCGTATTCTTTTGAGGTGGTAAAACCCATAGGCAAAGTAATTGCCGCAGATACAATAATTAAGTTCCAGCCCCAAAACACAAAGGAAGCGAGGGGGCCGCCAAATAGTCTTGTTTGACAGGTACGTTGTACCACGTAAAAAGAACATGCCATTAATGCACTGGTACCAAATGCAAAAATAACGGCGTTAGTGTGAAGGGGACGTAACCGGCTATAGGTTAGCCAAGGAGTATCGAAGTTAAGTGCAGGCCAGATCAATTGCGCAGCAATTAATACCCCAACACCCATGCCAACAATACCCCAAACAATGGTCATTACAGTGAACTGGCGTACAACCGTATAGTTGTAATCAGTTTCTGTGCTAGCTGCTTGGTTCATAAATACATGCTTCCGTTGCTATTATTATTTGTTTAAGCGAGTTAAATGCAGGTGCATCAACAACATGAAACGAATTGTTAGTCTACGTTACGTTTAGCGCTGTGTGGGCGAGTATAGCTGTAGGCTAACGGCGCGATCATACTTGATCGATTAGGCAAATAACAGATTGAAAAACTAGTTATTTGCATATCTCCGCTATATTTTTAACAATTTGTTTCCAAACGGCAAACCGCATTGATCAAGATCAATTATGGGGCATTAATTTACATTCGTATAACTTATTTTGCGACCTCGATATTACGTATTTATCTAGCCCAAGCCTTAAGTCCGCTGCACTAAAGGTATTCTTTCAAGATTTCCATTATATCCTCAGTAAATGTTGAGGTTCTGTAAATCACTTAATTTGCAATTTAGTGTTATTAAAGTGTTGATTTTATGTCTATAGTTACTTTTATCTAAGAGGAAAATTGGCAGATTCGTAAACAAGGATTTTTATGGAAAACAGAGCCACCGTTCTCATCGTTGATGATACCCCTGAGAACATTGACGTATTAGCTGGCATTCTGCGTGAAGACTATAAGATACAAGTCGCACGAAATGGCGATATGGCACTAAAGATTGTATCTAAAGCTAACAAGCCTGATTTAATCTTGCTCGACATCATGATGCCAGGCATAGATGGTTTTGAAGTATGCCGCCGCTTAAAAGACGATTTAACCACTCGTCATATTCCAGTGGTATTTGTTACCGCTAAAATTAGCCCCGCAGATGAACTACATGGCTTAGAGTTAGGCGCTGTAGATTACATCACTAAACCTGTTAGTCCTCCGGTTGTTAAAGTAAGGGTAAAAACTCACTTAGCCTTATTTAACCAAAATAGAGAGCTAGACCGAAAAGTAAAAGAACAAACCGATGTAATTAACACCACCCGATTACAAATCATCCAGCGTTTAGGGCGAGCAGCTGAATATAAAGACAATGAAACCGGCCTACATGTGATTCGAATGAGTCATTACTCCAAAATATTAGGTATCGCGGCTGGCATGAGCGAACCTGATGCTGACGTACTAATGAACGCAGCGCCCATGCACGACATTGGTAAAATTGGTATTCCCGATAGCGTATTACAAAAACCCGGAAAATTAGATGCCGACGAATGGGATATCATGCAAAGTCACGCGGTAATTGGCGGTGAAATTCTTGGTGAAGGAGACAGCTCAGAGTTACTCGATTTAGCCAAAACAGTGGCGTTAACCCATCACGAAAAATGGGATGGTAGCGGATATCCAAATGGTTTGGCTGGAGAAGACATTCCTATTGTAGGCCGAATTGTAGCTATCGCAGACGTGTTTGACGCACTGACTTCTCAGCGACCTTACAAACAAGCCTGGCCAGTAGAAAAAGCAGTTGACCTATTAAAAAGCGAAGCCGGTACGCATTTTGACCCAACTCTCGTTCCTTTGTTTATTGCAGCCTTACCAGAGATTCTGGAAATAAAAGCTAAGTTTGAAGAAAACCTAGATTAAGTTGTGGGATTGGCGCTAAAAAAGCAAAGGCAAGGAATGCATTCGAATGAATCTTAGTAAGCTTACCGTTCTTATTGTCGACGACATGGCGCCAATGAGAAAAATTACCCAAGAACAATTAAGACGCTTTGGTGTTGGTAACATTGTTCAAGCCGAAAATGGTGCACAAGCACTTAGCGTACTTAAAAAACGCCATGTAGACATTATATTGTCTGATTGGAATATGCCGGTGATGAGCGGCATAGAGTTTTTGAAAGAGGTACGAAACTCGGAAACCTGGCGCCACATTCCTTTTATTATGATTACTGCAGAAGCAGAGCGCGACAGAGTCTCTGAGGCAATATCTGGCGGCGTTACCGATCTCATTATCAAGCCATTTACTACCTCTACTTTGCAGGGCAGAGTGAAACAAGCAGCACAGGGTGATGTAAGAAATAGAGCTCAATATTTCTCTACAGAAGAAATAGAAGAAATAATCAGTGACGAACTTGAGGATAAAGACGCTTATCAAGCTCCACCAGTAAAATCGCAACAGCACTCGATTTTAGTGGTAGACGACACGCCAGAAAACTTAACCTTGCTTGGCGGGCTATTACGTAGTGATTACCGTGTATTGCTTACCAAAGAAGGACAAAAAGCACTCGATATATGCCATTCAGACACGCCTCCAGATTTAGTGCTTTTAGACGTAATGATGCCAGGAATGGATGGTTATGAAGTATTGCAAAAACTGCGAGAACACCCCAGTTCTCAGCACATTCCGGTCATCTTTGTTACTGCGTTAACCGAAGTACGCGATCAAACCAAGGGCTTGTCTATCGGTGCGGTAGATTACATCACTAAACCCATACAGCCTGATTTACTTAAACTTAGGGTTAGAAATTTATTGCGCTATGTTGATTTACACAAACATTTGCAATCCGATTTAGACAACCTACTAGAGAAAGAGATCTTAAAAAACAGCGTCGACCAGCTGCTTAGGCATGACTTAAAAGGCCCAATAGCAGGAATTGTGGCTTTAGCAGAGCAGATAAAAGAAGACAGAACCCTTTCTAGCTCTGCATCAGAGCACGCAAGTGTGATAGATGAGTTGTCGATGCAGTTACTTAACATGATTAACCTATCTACAGAGCTATACAAAATAGAGCAAGGGCGCTTCAAATTACAAGCTAAGGCTTTTTCAATTCATCTTATGCTCAAAAAAATGCTCTCTGTTGTAAAGAATACCTTCAACACTAAACAACTCACCATGTACTTAGAACCTGAAGAAGAAGATCCAGGTAATGAAGCATTGGTTTATGGCGATGAATCTTTAAGCTACTCGTTATTTTTTAACTTGTTAAAAAACGCCTGTGAAGCCGCACCAGATAGAACCCGAGTATCAGTTCGTATTAGTACTTCAGCAGATAAAATCGCAGTGACTACCGAAAATATCGGTGCCGTCCCACAGAGTATACGAGAGAATTTTTGGGAAAAGTATGTCACGTCTGGTAAGCAATCGGGCACCGGACTCGGCACTTACTCAGTGAGTTTATTAACGCACGCCCAAAATGGTGAAGTAAATATGAAAGTCAGTGACGCAGAAAATACGACTACTATTACTGTATCACTGCCACTGGCCGAAACTAAAAACTAAGCCTATTTACCGTTAAAGGATAACCGAATGAAAAATTTAGTTAGTTACCTATGCGCTTCTCTATTACTTGTGAGTAACTTTGCCTTAGCCGACGTTGCCGAAGACCGCGCTGAGTACGATAAATCAGCGAACGAAACCATCGCAAAATTTAAACAAGAAAAACCCGACATCTCCTCAAAAATGTCTGCGGGGGTGGGTTATGCGGTATTTAGTAACGTTGGAGTAAACCTGTTTGTTATTTCAGCCGGCGGCGGCACTGGCATAGCGGTAGACAATGCATCAGGCAAAAAGACTTACATGAAAATGGGTGAAGCAGGGGTAGGGTTTGGTTTGGGAGTGAAAGACTTCCGCGCATTGATGATCTTTAAAACCAGAGAGTCATTCGACAAATTCGTAGAAAGTGGCTGGTTATTTGGTGCTCAGGCTGATGCAGCAGCAACCGCGGGCGATAAAGGCGGCTCAGCTGAAGTAGAAGGAGCCATTGGTGACGTGCAAATATACCAACTAACAGAAGCAGGCTTATCACTAGAAGCAACCATTAAGGGAACCAAGTTCTGGCAAGATGGTGATCTTAACTAGTTAGTTTTCACTTTATTAAAGCCAGCTAAAAGCTGGCTTTTTGTTTGTAAGGGCTCTTTATGCTAACGCTTAAATCACTTTCAAAAAGATGCTTTACCTCAGCACTTTTATTAGCTTGCTGGCTCCCTCAAACCGGTTATTCCTTAGCCTTTAAACAAGTAGTGACCAATGCAGACAGTATTATCTCTTCGTGGCATGAGCAGGAATTAAAGCGGCAAGGTGGAAAATTCGGCTCTCATGGATGGTGGCCCTGGGGAGTAGGTGGCTTTGATTATGATAACGACGGCGATATAGATATCTATTTGTCTCACCACGGCCAGCCCGGTGGGAAATTGTTAGTTAATCAACTTATCCCTAAAGGCACATTGGAATTTATAGCTCTAGATAATCAGTTACCTGGAGCAGATGACAGGCCTTGGTTTTTTGACTTTGATGGTGACGGCTGGTTAGACATTGCAGCATTTTCCGATGAAAAAAAGAATCCTTATGTAATAAACAAAGCAACCGAGTTAACGACCGGTTCTGAAAAACAAACATTCTCTCCAGTATCTTATGCAAAAACGGTAAGTGATTTAAATGGCGATGGTTATCTAGACCTAGATGCCGGCAGTAAAGGGGCCTTTTTCTATCACGCCGCCAAGCAACAGTTTATTCGCGATAAAACGTTTCGCTCTAACGCCAATCATTTACTGCCGGAAAAGTTCCAACACATAGAGGAAGAATTTAGAGCGAACAATAAAGCCAATCGGTTTTTTCGCACTAAAGTGTCCCAACATTTTTTGAATAGGTCGCCGCTGCCTGCGCCCATGTTAGCGCCACTAGATTTAAACAATGATTCACTCGCCGACATCATTGTTGCTGGGCACGGCGGATATGGTGGCGAACACCTTGGATGGTATTTCTTGGCCAATCAACAAAATGGTTTCCAGTTAGCTAACGACATTCTCAAGTTGCCCGTTAAAGCGACGCCCATTTTTGTCGGAGACTTAAATGGTGATCAACGCCAGGACATTATTACCACTGGTAAAGGCGAAGGTGATATTTACCTTGCCAGCAAGCACGGGTTTGCACAGCAAAAATCTGCTCTGCGAGAAATGTTAAATGCAGGTGCACCTTATCTAGTGAGAATATTTGCAGTCGATTTTGATAACGACCGAGATCTAGATTTAGTGGTGTCTAATCCACGTAAAAAATACGGTAAGGTGTTTGAAAATAATGGCAAAGGGCAATTTAAAGAAGTGTTGTCATTTAAGGGCTGGGATTCAAACCCCATATTTATTGCAGATATAAACAACGACTTACGCCAAGATTTAATAATAGGCGGTGCGAGTAACAAACAATTACAGGTTTTTCTTAACAAGGGGGAAGCACAGCAAAATACCGTGTACTTATACCCAAGATACAAAAGCCCAAACCCTTATGCGGTAGACGCTATATTAACGCTCTTTAATGGAGACGAGGTTATAGAACAGCAGCGTGCCCGGTGGGATGGTTTACCAACTGTGTTCTCCCTCGGAGCGTTAACTAAAGCAAGCGTTGAAGTTACGTTTCCCGATGGGAGCATGCAGCGCTATCAAGATATAGTTGCTAATCAAAGTTACAGTTTAATGGTAGATGGGGAGAAGTACTTAGGCTTTGTGCCTGCCCATTTAATCGCGGATTAATGCGGTAAAGAGTAGGGCAAAGCAGTGAGGCTTTGCCCTAATAACTAGAATTCTTTTGAAGCGTAACCTGTCACTTCTTTTATGCCCATCTCTCTGCCTAGCGCTGTCATAGGGTGTACAACGACTAAACCTTTAACTGATTTTTTTAGCTTACCCATGTCAGCTTGTTCTTGCTTAGTGAGAACGCGGCTAAAGGGGAGGGACTTTACATCACCGCCTTGCTGGCTTAACTGCTTAGTTTGCTGAGCTTTAACGCTTTTAAGCTTTTTAGTCAGTATCTCAACCGTTTTATTAAATTGGCTAATCATTGCTGTATCACCACGATCGTGGGCTGCATTTAGTTTTCTTTTGGCAGTTTCCAGCTTATTGTGAACCGTTTGAAGTTCGTTTTTCAAATTCATCAGTCGTCCTATTGCTCCAAGTGGAACAAGCGTAAATAAAGTGCCTAATTAGGCTAATCGGCGATTATACCAGTTATTATAGATGGGGATGACTTAAGTTTACTTTATATTTCTAAGGCTAATTTGTTGTCTAATTGCCGATAATGCTATTTATCGGCAATTGCTTTTTAAGCTATAATAATTCAACAAATCAACGTGTTATAGAACTTTGAATGTTTGAACTACCGCCAGCAATCCCTCTATTTGATTCCTTACAATACCTTGAAGATGGTAACAGTACTGTTAACCAACATTTAGCTAGCATTACCATCAACCAAGTACCTGACGCCGGTTATGTTTATGAGTTTGCTGTTGAATGGTTGTTAGAACAACGGTTTAGCGAAAATAACTACAAAACCTACAGAAGTGAGTTAACCACGTTTTTGCATTGGGCGTACTGTGTAGAACAAATATCAGTAGGTGATATTACTCGCCGAGTTCTAAGCCGTTACCTCGATTACTGCGCCAATCCTCCAACACCTTTAATTGCCTACAGAAACGTCGCACAATTTATTACTCATAAACAATTAGAAGAACGTATTCCTAATGTGCTTTGGCGGCCATTTTTGGGTAAAAAACGAGATGGTGTTGAGCAAGCATATCAAATCAGTGACAAAGCACTTAAGACCAAATTGGCTATCTTATCGTCCTTTTTTTCTTACTTAATTAATGAAGAATACACCGAACGAAACCCAGCAATGATGCTAATGAAAAGTGGCCGCTTTAAAGCCGGCAGCCAGCACACCGTGAGTGGCGAAGATTACGAGGATATAAAAGCGTTTAGTGATCTGCAGTGGTCGTATGTTATGGCTGCAGCCCAACAACTAGCAAATGACGAACCTAGCGAAAACGAACGAATTTTGTTTCTGGTTAGCCTTATGTATGGCTGTTATTTACGTATATCTGAAGTCGCTGCACGACCAGGTTTTTCGCCAATAATGGGACAGTTTAAACGAGATGCTAAAACCTCTGTTTGGGGTTTTTACATACCGCGCAGTAAAGGCGGTAAAAAACGGAGTGTGGCTGTTTCGAAAGAATTATTGTCAGCCTTACAACGTTACCGTAAATATTTAGGTTTAACGCCATTACCAACACCTAACGAAAACACGCCATTATTTATTCGACACCGAGCTGCAGGCCGAGGCCGCGACACGGGCTTACTCAATGCCAACCTTGGTATAAGACAACTCAGAGAACAAATCTACATAGTAATTGAACAAGCCGCTCAGCACGCAGAGACCGACGGCTTTGATCAAGACGCAAACGAAATGCGTCAGTTAACACCACACAGCATAAGGCACACCGGAATATCTCACGACATCAATTTAGTTGGTCGGCCATTATCTCATGTGCAAGCAGATGCAGGACACGACAGTATTGATACCACATCTCAATATTTGCATACCTCTAGAGTTGAGCGGCATCAGTCAGCCGAGAACAAGCCTTTAGACCACCTAAGTTAATGTTTTATTTAAACCGGTGATTACAGGCAAACTTCTCTGGATTGCTAAAAACACACCTATAAGGCGCATAATGTATATTATGTTAAATTGCATATCTAACTGATTGTATTGCTTATTTAAAATCGCCTCACCCAATATTTGTTTTTACCTCTGCTTAAATTATAGGATTACTGAGTAATATTGCTTCTTCATCTTCTGGTCATCTCTCAGTAACCTTCTGCTTAATGCATTACTGCTTACTGAGTCGTTTTTAAGTTTGTATGAAAATAGCCGCTCGCACAGAACGGCTATCTTTCTACTTGCTCAGTAAAAATAGCTACACCGGTTTATGTTTGTTCATACAGTTTTCTGTGTCGACATTACGCGCCTTACCAGCAAACCAAATAAACTCACCATCAATAAACCTAGCGAGCTAGGTTCTGGCACTTCAACTATTGTTGGTTGCCTTACAAGTAATGAACCTAGCATAGAGCTAGAGTTAGATTTCCCTCGAACTCGATTATCACTATTTAAGCCAGCATCTACTCCAGAGCGGCTATCAAAATACCCTAAGGGTGTCCTGGCTTGCATATAATCTTTATATCCTGTGTGGATATTTTTTGTGGCTAGGGATCTATAAAAGCCGTCGGCGGCAGCGGCTTCTCCTATGCAGCTAAGTCGCAGCTCATCAGAACATTCCCAATCTTTGCCAAACAAAAATTGTGACACGTCATAGTTGTCCCAGGTGCTGTTATTTAGCTTGAGGTCTACGCGGTTTAAGCCGAAGCTAGTATCCATGCCAAGGCCACCAAAGTAATTGATAAACCAACTCGCTCCAATAAAGTTGTCATTAGAAAAACCTAGATAAACGCCGCCCCATAGCGAGTTAAGCAAGGTGGCGGTTTCATTACGTGTGGCATAACGCCAATCATTGGCTTGCCATTGGTTGCCAAAGCGATCTGTCCATCCGCCGTCGGCTTCAACGTATAGTCGAGAGTAACTTTGCGAGTAAGTAAGCGGCATCCATTCTAAACCTTGTAGGGCCACTTCTTTGCCATTTTCCAAGGTGTAATCCCCACTTATAAACGTGGCGTTAGCGGTAAACGAGCTAACAATTACTACGAATGCAGACAGTGTTTTAGTAGCTTTCATGTTAATCCCTTTTAATAACGTAACTTGCTGAACATCTAAATTGATAGAATTGTCATTTTTAAGCTAAATGCAAGTCATTAGCCAGTATTTAAGGCCTTGAAAGCACATTGTTTTAAAACTGTAATAAAAACATTTGTAAGTAAAACTGACAGTAATAGACGTATTTAAGCGCCCTTCTCTATCGACATTTCGTTCCAATGGACAGGAATAGACTAAGCAAAATCCTGGTATAACCGCAGAGAGAAATTGGCAGAAACATGAAGTTATTTGGTTTAAATGAAGAAAGGTTCTAGATTTTTGACGGACTGCTATACACGCCTAACGGCCAATGTTTAAAGCCTGAACAACTACAAGCTATATGCACTGCTTTTGATTTACCACAGTATGAACGAGTACAGAAATGGCTGAATAATCGCAGAGCGGCAAAAGTCCCCGACTGGGTTGCCGAGGATCATTCAAACTCTAAGGTTGTTTCATTTAAGTAGTTAAACTCTACACATGCCGGTAAATGGTATTATCGGCATTGAAAGCCATTCTTTTACTTGGTTAGATTTCCAGCAGCCTTTAAGGCTTCATTTATTGTAGGCATTTTTAATCCATTTTCACCAGATAACATACCCGAATCACTTCGACTAAATAAGGATTGCAATACTAGGTTTCGAGATTCCAAGTCTATTGCGTTTAAATTTTGCAGGGACAAATAAAGATAGGTTAACTGCTCCCTTTCCTCGGAATCTCTCATTAAGTGAAAAGAACTAAATACCATTTTTGATAGCACTTTAATGAAAAAACCATAAACAGCAACGACCGTAGCGAACAAAATCACTCCTTGAAGAGTTTTTAGGTCTAACTCCCTAACTTCACCGACTAAAAAGCTATGAAAAAGAGAGTTAAACATTAACGTACCGGCAATCAAAGCGATTACCAACAACACAGACCAGAGCCGCCCTTCATTTTTGAACTTAAGAGCTGATTCATTCCAGTATTCAGCAGGCTTGCTTAGCCTTAGTTTCTCCCCATAAGCGCGCTCTAGAGCCTCCATCTCGACAGCACTTTCATCCAATACAGCTTTGTGCTCCGAAGCTACCTTAACCCTCAACTTTCGATGCGCCAAGTACGCTTTAACTCTTTGTTTTTTGCTTCGGTAGTCAACGTCAAAGATAAGACTATCAAACAATTCACTTCTATTTTCGATTTGAATGGATAACTCATTTGCCTCTATATCCAAGCTCTTTAACGCTTCTTTTGTCGCGCGCATTGAACCAGTGCTTTTCAAATTAGCTTCATTATCTGCATTGAACCCCCAAAAATAACCGCTATTGTAATCGTGCTGTTGCTGTCCTGCGTTCGGCCTCTTTAATATATAATCAGCAAACCCTCTTGAGCCTTCGTGACCGTATTTGGTTGCGCAGGCTACATAGTGTTCCAAATATGGATTTGAGCTCAAAAGCGTTCTAGTAAAATAACTCTGCATGATTTGCTGTTTGGCAGCCACAACTCGTTTGATTTCGGCTTCATTCGGGCTGCTGTCTACATCCTTCTTAAGTATTTCAGCCTGAATAAGAGCGTTGTCAAAGTAAGAGCGGTTTACTAGCGCTGGTACTTGCTCACCCTTAAGGGTTAGACTCGCTTCTAAATTTTCGTAAAACTTAACTTGCTGTTTGATATAGCGTATTAGAGCGGTAATCGAAGAAATCGTTTTAACCTCTCCTAAACAGTCCTTAAGTACCCAATCCAGCTTTATTGCAGCCATACACCCCCCTTATAGATAATTTTATATATTAGCAAAATAACTAATAAGAAATTTGATTAAACCCTTGATGATTCAAAAAAAAGAGTGAAGAAAAGCCCGCTAATGCGGGCTTCTTTATTTAAACAACTTAAACGCTTTCTTCCGGCTGGTTTTCCGCTTGCTTGAGCGTTTCTTCTTGGTGGTTTTAGTCTTGGTCTTTGCCTTAACGATGCCACCACCTTTAGTGTATTTATAACTTGGCTTAAGCTTGCCTCTGTTCACTTATCAAAGATTAAGCTAAGCGGCTTTTTGCAAATACTTGTTTTCCCTTTACCCAAGTCGATGAGATAGATAAGGGTGAGCCGTCTATTTCGCTGAGTAGTATGAAGTCGGCATCATAACCCATCTCAATCTTACCTTTGCTAGCGCCTAAACCTGCTGCTTTAGCGGGGTTTTCACTAACAAATTTCCAAGCATCAAATAGCGACAAGTTATTGGTGTTTACTGCGGTAAACGGAGCGCTGAACAAACTTGGGTAGTGATAATCACTACACAGTATATCTACCACGCCATGTTCTATGGCTTCTTTCACACTTATCGCGCCTACGTGTGAACCGCCTCTAACTAGATTAGGCGAGCCCATTAATACTGCAGCGCCGCCTTTTTGGCATTGGCGGGCAGCGGCTTCCGACATGGGAAATTCGGCAATAGATACACCTAATGAGATAGAACGCGAGACTTCTTCTAGGGTTTCATCATCGTGAGAGGCTAGAGAAATCCCTTGTTGTGCGGCAATTTCGGCTAAGGCTGTGGCTTGTTGTTCGCCGAGCTCTCGGTGCTGCTGTAAGTTGAGAAGGAACTGGTTAATGTCTTCTACCGACATTGATACTCGCCTGCGCATACCCGCCAAATAACGCTGTATTTTTCGTTCGTTATTGAGTGGTGGTAGGTGATCGTTTAGCGACAGTAAATGTATTCTTCCGCTAAGGATCCAATCCACTAACTCGTCATGCTTTTCAACATTCACTTTTTCATGGCGAATATGGATGCGTGCTTGGCAACTAAAACGCGGCATCAGTTTTTCTAAGGCTAATAACAACTCGCGAACGGTATCGCGGCTGCGTGGCCCCGGTTCAAAACCATCGGTAATGCTGTAATAGAAAGTAGTAATGCCGCTAGCGACTAAGCTGGCGTCGTTCGCCGCTAAAGCTAGCTCTAAAGGAAAATGGGTGCCTGCGCGCGGTGCGATATGTCGCTCAAAAGCATCGCCATGTAAATCGATTATTCCCGGTAAAATGTATTGGCCTTGGGCATCAATGTGCTGGGCATTTGGGTGTTGAATCCCCTCACCTACTTCTGTAATTTTACCGTTTTCGATCAGTAAACTGGTGGGCTGGCTCCAACCTTGTTCACTGAGTATTTTAATGCTTTCTATAACTACTGTTTGCTTATTCATTGCTCTTACTATCTCTTATATCCATATCAAGCTTGTTGGAGATTTAGGCCAACAAACCTAGTGTTTTCAGGGTGGCTATTTGCTTTGGCGTAATAGACGGTTGCGGGTAGAAGACGAAAACTGTTCTACGGCAAACACCAGTATGAAAATCATCAGTACAATCATGGCAGCTTGGTCGTAACGGAACATTTCCATAGATACAGCTAACTCTGCGCCAATACCGCCTGCGCCCACTAAACCAAGAACCACCGAAGAACGTACCGCTTTTTCTAGAGAAAATAGGCTGATGTTAATAAAGCTCGGCATTGCACCGGGCATTAGTACCACCGCTATTCTGTCCATGGGGCTAGCGCCAATTGAGGCCAGCGCTTCTGACGGGCCAGGGTCTACTTCTTCCATCGATTCGGCAAAAAAGCGCGCACAAAAACCAATGGTATCTACGATGATGGTTAAGGTTCCTGCAAACGGGCCTAAACCCACCGAGGCAACAAAAAATAGCGCCCAAGCTAAGTCGGGAACGGTTCTAAAAAAGCTCACTACTGAGCGTGTTATATGGCGTACCACCGGATGCGGCGAGGTATTGCGCGCAGCCAATATGGCAATGGGAATGCTTAACGCAATACCGATAACAGTACCCACTAGCGCCATTTGAAAAGTAACCAGTATGGCGTTGGCCATAGGCCAAACACGGTCGGTGGCCGGCGGTACCATTTCACCTGCAATGGTGGCCATATTTGGAAAGCCAGCTAATAACTCAGACAATGACAGCCCTGCGTTGGCAGTAGACCACAAGAAAAACAGCAAGAATAAGGCAACTAATACCTGACTTAAAATACTCGGTCGCTCAAAGCGAAGCGGCGCGCCGAAGTTAGTTCTGGTTTCATCGTTGCTTCTTGTAAATCCCTTATTGCTTAGCTTATCCATAAAAGGCTCGCAAACTTTGCAGACTTTGAGTATTGGTTGCACTGTCTAAAGACAATTTACGCTCTTGCAAACCTAATACGCGGTCGGCGTATTTCAGTGCATGTTCAATATTGTGTGAGACAAAAAACAGGGTTAGCCCCTTGTCTTTCACTAGTCGCTCAAACAACTCCATAATTTCTTGCCCGGACTGCGGATCAAGGCTGGCGGTTGGCTCATCGGCAAACAAAATCGTCGGCTGCTGCATTAAGGCGCGCGCTACCGCTACCCGTTGCGATTGCCCACCTGAGAGTTGGTCGCACCGTTTTCCGGCAAGGTGAGCCAAACCCACTTGCTCAAGACAATCCATAGCGCGGTCTCGCACCTCTTGTTTTGCTAAGCTGTGTAGCCAGTTTCTTGGCCCTTGGCTATAGGCCAAGTTGCCGTGAATAACATTGGTTAAGGCGGATAATCGCGGCACTAAGCAGTGTTTTTGAAATACAAAACCCACTTTGTTTCTCACTTTACTGAGGTTTCGCCCAGACTTTTTATCAATGGTTTCGCCATCAAGCACAATTGAACCGCTATCTGGTTCAATCAGCCTTAAACAGCAGCGAAGCAAAGTACTTTTGCCCGCGCCATTTGAGCCAATCAGCGCCACAGATTGCGAGGCGCTTATTGAAAAGCTTACATCGGAAAAAATAGGTGTGCTGCTATTATCAAAGCTTTTTGAAAGCCCACTCACTTTGAGCAGGCTTGACGCGGCCGACACGCCAGCACTTGCTAACGAATTCGGCTCAGCATAATTACTCATAGTGATTACTCGCCAATGAAGTCTGAGTATTCCGGGTAACCAGCGGTTGCGTACATAGAGCGTACGTAGTTGTAGTCACTGTCTTTGATGCCAGTAAGGAAGCGCATGCCTGCGTACTTTTGGTTGTCTTCGCCTTTAAGAATCGCAGCGACTAGCTCATCAGAGTGGTTAATAAAGGCTTGTTGCATGTTTTGAAACATTTTGTCGTTGATATGGCTGCCCGCCATTAACACGTCGTTTGGCAGATCGGGACCTCGAGCAACCACGCGGAATTCACCTGGCTGTAAACCGCCCTTTTCAATCTCTTTGTTACGCAATGAGATAAATTTTAAGTGGTTAATGCCAATCGCCGATACGTCACCTTTCTTGAGCGATTCCCAAAGAACCGGAACTTTGGTATTAATCATGTCTACGTCTTTAGCAGGGTTTAAGCCTGCGTCAGCTAGCGCTTGAATTGGCCCGAGGTGCTTAGAGGTAGAGCCAACAGAACCTAAACCAATTTTTGTACCTTTAAGTGAAGCGGCATCGGTATATGGGCTGTCTGCCATGGTGATGATTACTGCGAAGTAATCTGGGCGAGAGAAGCCAGCTACAATTTTTGCCTTTGAGCGTTTCTGCATCACTACGTATTCAGCTGGGCCAGTAAGCACAAAGTCCACTTTGTTAAAGCGCAAGGCCTCAACGGCAGCGGTACGGTTGGTAACGGGCAGAAACTCGATGTCGTAGCCCGTTACTTTAGACAAAGTTTCTTTAAACGCACCAAATTCACGTTGTAACTCTTCCAAACCGACAAGATCTGTTACGGCCAGCTTAACTGTTTCTGCATTTACTTGAGATGCAAATGAAAGAACTAAAGCGGCTGCCATGCCTGTTTTCTTAATCCAATTTAACATTTTGATTCACCGAAATTTTTGATTGTTGTTGAAGAAGTGAATTCAATAGTTACGAGGAAGTATTATGATTTGGTGATGGAAAAGTGATGGATTTATGACCAACTTATTGAGTGTCTAGACAAGTAATTAGCTAAACAATTGTTAAGGTAGACTAATACCAAGGTTATTTAGTGAATGCTCAGCATAGCTCCTTGAATAAAAAAACCTACTTTAAATTAAGCACACTTAAGTGACCGAACTTTTATTATTGTAATTAGCCACTTATCAAAGGTTTTTTTACGCAAGTTTCGACAGTATTTTTTTACGCAAGTTTCGACAGTATTTTTTACTTCAATCTTAAATTGCACTGCCGCAAACGCCAATCAAACATGATTAAATACACATCTTATTGATGTAAAACATAATCGCCGTAGGTACAAATTTAAACGTTGTGAGATGGGCTAAAATTCTATTAGGCCTAGTTTTACTGAATACCCTGTTCAGCAGCCTCTTACATTTTATCAAATCTTCTAGAGGATATTGTTATGAAAGAGCTCATTGTTTTAGCCGTACACGGAATGGGACAACGAAAACCTAACTTTGCAGATGGATTAGAAGACAAACTCACCGAGTACCTTGGCTCAGAAGTAATGAACAAGGTGTCTTTTCAGCGAGTGAAATACTACTCAGCCTTACAAGCTCCGCAAGACCAACTGATTAGCGACATTTGGGATAAGTACCACAATCGATTTAGTACCATTTCAAACCATGGTAGGCGCTTTTTTATGAACTCGTTTTCTGACGCGACCAGTTTAGAAGTAGCCGGTCGAAGGCAAACCAACGATTACATGAAAATTATAAAAGCTGTTCAAGGCGCAATGTTTACAGGCATGGATGAGTGTGGTTTTAACTTAAACGTGCCAGTGGTAATTATTTGCCACAGCTTAGGGGCCCAGGTCATTTCCAATTACTTTTGGGACGCGCTAAATAAAAGTAATGCCCAAGTATGGGATAAAGACCACAACGACTTTATTAGCAACATTGATGATGGAAAACTCGCCTATCTAAAAGGCAACCGAGTAAAACTAATGTTTACCACTGGCTGTAATATTCCCTTATTTTTAGGTGGCTTGGCTCAACGCGAGTGTTTTAACAAACCCAGCACCCAATTTAGTTGGCTTAATTATTTTGATGCCGACGACCTTCTCGGCTGGCCGCTAAATGAACTGGGGCCAAGCTACCAATTTGTAGTGGATAAATGTGTAAAGGTGGGGGGATTGATTAGCGGTAATACGCCGTGGAGCCACACACAGTATTGGACAGACAAAGATGTTTACCAAGCATTTGGCGACCACATTCGCGGTTATTTGAGTATGTAGTAAAGGAGCTTACGGGAACTAAGTTGTTAAGCCGTGCAACATTGCAAATGTTGCACGGCTATAGCACTACAATACTTCTGTTTTGCCGCTGCGGTCGTATGAAATAACCGGTGTTAGCAGCGGCTCATCTCTGCCTAGGTATTTGGCAAGAATAATCAGCAATACCATTGTGGTTTTAGGAAGGGCTTCGGTAAAGAAGCCACTAAACCAACCTCTTACCCTTATAAACGATTGCATGGTGTCTATTAGCTCTTCATTGGCTTGGTTAACGATGTTTATATAGGCTGTTGGATCCTTAGAGTTTACCGATTCGATTTGCTGAGTGAGCTTGCTATATATACCCACAAACTGCGACAAGCGCTGTGCATTGCTTAACATGTTTTGTACTTTCTTTTGTAGAAGACTATACGATGTATGAGCGCCCGAAGGTGCCGAGCTTGTAACTTCGGTATCTATAAATGCTTCTAGCTGGCGCTTATTGATTTCACCAGCTTTGCTGGCAGTTTCGATTTGGCCTTTTTCGGTGCCAGATAATGTCATGTTGTATAGTAGTTCGATTGCACTGGCTTCTATTTCACCTGCGTCTGCGTTGGCTAACGCACCAATATCCTTAGTACTTAAGCTTAAATGGCATTCGATGATTGAGCGTGATAACTGCTTACTTTCGCAAAGTACTTTGAAACGGTCTAAGGCTAAAAGGTAGCTTTTATTGTCAATTAAGGGCCACGGTTCTTGAGTTAAGGGGGCTAAAAATTGTTGCATTTCTGCTGGGGTCATTACGCCTTTGTCTTCAAAGCTTAATCCAATACCTATATTGGGGCTGCCGCCAAACTTAAGCGCTGCTAATACATCAAAAGCACTAACAAATTCTGCGCTTCTGCTTTCTTTAAGTGTTTTAGATGTGTGCCTAACAACGCTTTTTGCATTAAGCGCTAACAGTTGACCGGTGTGGTCAACCTTAGCCTGAGCAATTTTTTCTATGAAACTTTGCTCTGAGAAGCTAAAGCTGTCGCCTAGGTTAAGCTTAAGCCCAATTTCTTTAGACACTTTGCTGGTTTTAACCAACCAACCAGTTAATTGGCTTAAGTTGCCTTTGTTTTGCATAGCATGTAATGCATCTAGATTAAGTTGTTTGCCTAATAGCACATCTTGATACAAGTTCTGAGACGCAGCACTACTCGTGTTTAGCAAATTAAAACTGAGCATGGCTTGATTATTAGTTTGTTGACTATGCGAGCCATACACCGATAAACCAAGCTGCAGATCGGCGGCTTTTTTGATTGCTTTGCTAAATGTTGTTCGCGCTTGGTTATATTGCTCTAACCAAGCAGTAACACAACCGGTTAGCGCTTCTACCAATTGCTGATTATTCAGCTGACCTTTTAGGTTGGTTTTAGCGTCTTTAAGCTGCTTTAGTGGAGTAAGCAAAGGCTTTACTTGATCTTGCGCGAGTTCTGCGATGGATGAGATTTCGTCCAATACTCTCTCTTTAGCCTTGTTACAGCTTTTCCCCACGAAATCTTTTAGTTTTAAACGCTCTAACATGGCCGGGGTTAAAAAGGTGTTGTCTTCCAAATATTGGGTTATTTGCTCGGATACGTCATCTGGATGACTCATCCAATCTAGGTGTTTTACACTTAACGCTAAAGACAACTTCTGTTTAACGGCTGCGCCTACTTCAGCAGATAAGCCATCACTATTACCATCTGCCACCAACAATGCGATATCTTGCCAGTTTTCACTGGAGAGCTCTTGCGCTAAGTGCTCATCAAACTGTGCTAATAGCCATGTACCGGGCTCTTTATAAGCTTCTAATAAGTCTTGAAGCTTTTTAGCGGCTCCATCTAATGGCTCCAACGGTGTTGCTAAATAGGCCTCTGCAACTTTATCTAAGCCCTCTAGGTTTAGCATGGCGTCCAGGCTTATGCCTTTGTCGCGTATATGGTTGCTTAGTTGGTGAACGTCAATTTGGAGCCCTACATCTGCTGGTTTTATTACTATTTTAAAGTCACCAGTGAAGGCATAGCTGGCTTTTAACGCTACGCCTGCGCTGGTATTCACTTTGATGTCGAGTACTTTATCGCTGCTAGATACACTCCAAACATGGCCCAATGTAGCGGTAGTAGAACTTGAAACCGCTCTAGTTTGATGAATGATGACACCCTGCATAGCGTGTTTGGGATACTGAGCGTTGATAACATTGGTTAGTTTTTCTATTGAGAGCAGCGGCATTTTTTGCTTAACCAATTGGCCTAAAAAGCTGATTAGCTTTTGGTCATGTGCGACAGCGCAAACCACTTTAACCCGCCATTTTAGGTTAGCCTGACTATCGTTTGCCAAATTGAGCAGTTTAATCGGTAGGTTAACACTTACGCCGTTTGCCAGTTGTAGCTCTTGGTCTATGGCTACTAAGGCCATGTTAGCTTGCTGAAACTCAGAGTATTGTTCACTGTCTGTCGGTAAAACAAGATCAATGATTAAGTGACCACCAATGCGCCCGGTAACCGATAATCCAGTGCCAAGCGGCACCTTCCATTCTTCTGTGGCGAGTTTAAGAGAGGGGTCCGCTGTAACTTGATCAACAAACGAAAATAAACTTCGAAGCTCGGCCGCATCAATACCCACTTTGCTAAGGAGTTTTTTAGCGCCATTATCTAATGCATCCCATGCTTTAGCAGTACCCTGTTCTATTACAATGCCTTCAATCTGATCAACTTTCATAACCAGTTTACTTAAGGCTTGATTAAGGTCTAAAAGTGCCATTGTTGAATCCCTTCGATAACGTGGCTAAGTGGAGAAACCGTAATAATTAGAAACAATAATAATCATAGCCCAGTTAAAGACTAGAGATTTTGAATTTATGAAAATTCATTAGTAACCAAGGCTTTGACCTATCAAACCACGAAAGGTGTTAGGGAGTCTTTGTTTGTAGGCAACATATTTGCTTTTGACATTACTGGCGAAGGCTATGCATTGTTTTGCTTTCTATACTCGCTGGGAGTGCAACCGGATATGCGAGAAAATTCCCGGTTAAAATTAGATTTTGTCTGAAAACCAGAGCTCATAAATACCTGAGTAACTGTATGGTCGGTACTTAACAAGTTGTGTTGCGCGTGCTGTATACGGTATTCATTAACTAACTTAGAGATGTTTTTCTTGTGAATTAGGTTTACCGCAATTGATATCTTTTTTGCTGGGATAATGAGTTTTCTGGATAATTTAGACAAGGTTAAATCTGGGTCCAAGTATAATTTTTTTACATCCAGCAATTGCTCTAATTGATTAACGATATCCTGCGCTTGTTCCGCTAACATTTCTTGATTTGCGTTTTCTTCTCTAGACTCTGGAGTCTCACTTCCTAGGTGTTTTTCTTGGTTTGGCGTGCTTACACCAATAACGACCACCGCAAAAGACAGCACCGGTAGTAAGAAAAGGTGACCAATAGTCACTATGAGCAAAGAAAAACTGCCATGATTAAACATGAAATCTAAAGATACTATCGAGTCTATTGCCGCTGATGCTAAGAGCATCCAACCCGCCAGGTGTTCTGCTTTATTAACTCCTTCCCAACTGCTTAAGGAAATGTTGATTAACAAAGTGTTTTGGCTAGCATGGCGTAACAGCGCTATGCCATAAACTACGTATATAGAGGTAATAAGCGCATCTAAAGGCGGAGTCCACAAAGTTTGGCTTAGTACCGCTAATAGCACTAAGGCTGGGCCTAGAATGTGGCGTAGCCATAGAAATCGCGCTGTTCTGCTGCTCTTTGTAAAACAATACCAAGCTATAACCGGTATTAGGGAAGCTAAAACCGGTTGTATAAATTGCAGTAAGGGCCAATTTACCGTCCAACGCAGCCCAACTACTGCGGTGGTTATTGCACACACTCCCAAAAACAAGCAGCTAGTTTTGGCTAGGTCTGGTGAGCGGATATACAAAATTATCGCCATTAAACTAAGCAATAAAGACACGACAAAAGGCACCGGAATAGCCAGCATAATGAGTTATTAACCTTTACTAAATTTATAAATCCTTGCTTATAACAATATCTGCACCTGCATTGATTACCTAGCCCTTAACCAACAAAAACAGGTTTTAGCACGTCCTAAAACCTGTTTGAGGACGTTTTTGCTGCCGACATAGCCACACTAAGGCTTATTCATTTAGCAATAGGAATAAATGTATGAATTTTTATATTTTAGCTTGGCAGCGTTACTTTGATTTTTCTGGATACTCAACCAAACAAGAGTTTTGGATGTTTATGTTGATTCACTGTCTTATCTGTTTGGCGCTTATTGTATTGGCCATTGCCGTGCCAAATGCAGAATGGCTAGACACCGCTTATAACCTTGTTAGTTTTATTCCGATGGTTGCGGCTATTGTTCGCCGCTTACATGATACGGGTAAACCTGGTTGGTGGAGCTGGATATTTGTACTGCCCATTGCCGGGCCTTTTATACTCGTTTACCTGTTGTGTTTGTCTAGCGTCATTCCACCACAAGCGATGAGGTACGTATAATGAGAAGCGTACTTTTCACATTAGCATTGATAGCAGCTGTGTTTACTGGGCAAGCAGCCACTATTGATTTAACCCCACCCAAAGTGCTGGGTGTTTTAACGGTGAAACATACAACTGAAGGCAATTTGCTTTGGTTACAAGGGCGCGTAGGCGAAGGACAATATTCGACTATTGATGATGCAGGCAAACAATGCTCAATTGATGTGCCTATTGCCATTGGACACTTAACCAAAACACATATTGGCATTGTTAAGCAACCAGGATTAGAGATAGCAATCACAAATCCTGAGTTAAATCATCAGCTGCTTAGCGGTAAACCAGTAGCAAGTGACAATTGGGTATTTAGACCCGCTGACGATTCGTTGCCAGCAGACGGATACCTAGTGAGTGGCATAAACCCTGAAGAAAGCTTTGTTTTAAACTCGCGCAGGCGATGGATATCTTGGCTGTTGAATGACCAACCAAGCTTGGTTTGCCAATAAATCTGTTCCAAGCAGGTTGCTAGTTGATTAAACAATCTTTGTCAAACTGTTAAATGTAACAGTAACCAAATCAGCCAGTAAGTGCTTTAATTTACTTAACTAATCAGTACTCGCGTTCTGTTAAGTTGCTAGGGACTCGGTAGTTTATCTACTGGCCCCCCTAACCTACATGCTAGTTGAACAATTTTGCCTTTTGTTGCCACTAAATGATTTAGTGGCTTTTTTTTGGCTTGTGAAAAGCTGTGCAACTTTACACCTTCTGTTGGTTAGTCCTGCTTGCAGCACGGCCAACCAACATACTGTTTAGTGGAAATCACTCCTATAGCTACAATTTGAACGAGCCAACTAACTGATCAAGCTGATTAGACAGGCGCTGTAAGTGACTGCTGGTGTCGTTTAGCTGCTCTGCTACATCGGCTGTTTCTACTGTAAGCTGATTAATATCTTCAACATTACGATTAATTTCGCCCACCACGCTCGATTGCTCTTCTGTTGCAGTGGCCACTTGAATGTTTTGATCATTAATATGTTCTATATGCTCACTGATCTGAACCAAGGAGTTGTTGGCATTTTCGGCTTGCTCTACCACTAGCAAACTCTGTTCGCGCCCTTGAGACATTGCATTTACAGCTCGAGATGATTCGCCTTGTAGTCGGTTAATCATGTTTTGAATTTCTTCTGTAGAGCCGGCAGATCGGCTTGCTAGGTTTCTTACTTCGTCAGCAACAACCGCAAAACCGCGGCCTTGTTCGCCAGCTCGCGCCGCTTCAATGGCTGCATTAAGTGCGAGTAAGTTAGTCTGGTCGGAAATACTACGAATGGTGTCTAAAATAGAGCTAATTTCTCCAACTTGGTTAGCTAACGATTCTACTACTTCAGTAGCCTGGCCTAACTCATCGGTGAGTACCGAAATCTGCTCACGCACATTGGCTACTGTTTCACCGCCATGCTTAGATTGATGGGTGGCTTCTTTGGCCACTTCAGCAGCCTGTGAGGCGTTTCCAGCGATTTCTCCTACCGTTGCCCCTAATTCATGAATAGCAGTTGCTACTTGTACGGTTCTATCTCGAGAAGTCGTACAGTTTGTTTGGGTTGATTGCGCTCGCTGCTGAACTTCTACTGCTGTATTAGCAAGTTCATTAGAACTGGAAGCGACTTCTTTTATTGCGTGATGGATTTTAGAAATAAAGCTATTAAAACTAGTGCCAATGGCATTAATTTCATCATTTCCAGATAGCTCTATGCGAGTGTCTAGTGCCATGTTGTCGGCAGCCGAAGCAATGGTGCTTTGTAAATAGCCCACTCGGCGTTTCAGACTAAGAACAATATAGGAAGATACAACAAACGAAATGATTAAGCCTAAGCCAATGATTATACTCATTAAAAACTGACCACTAGCGTAGCTACTTAAGCTTTGCTCGTGTTGCTCTTTAGCTTGCTCTAGCAAAGAATCCATAATTGCCGACGTCTCTTTGCGCATTGTTCCGTAGGTTTTGGCATAACGCTTCTGGTATATTTCTTTCGCCGTGTCCAAGTCCTTTTTTTCAAATGCGACTAACATGGGCTCTAGCTCATTTTTGACCATATTCTCGAATTGGCGGAGCAGTTGCTCTACTTCCTTACGCCGTTGCGGATTAACTTGAGCGTCTACCGCATTTTGAAATGCCTCTCGCATTTCTATAATGTCTTCTTGGCGGGTTTCTCTTACCCTTGTTGTTACACCTTTTTTATCTCGTAAAGAGGTTTCCTGTAACAACATCATATCTATACCCACGCGCATTCTCGGTATTCTTGAAGCCACCTCTCCCATCGACCGCATCGGCGCAGAAGTATTGAGATACAACTGTTCCGCCTTTTGTTGAATCTTGGACATACTGTTTAAACTTGTCATCCCCACAACTAGTAGTGCTATACAAGGTAACAGCACGGCAAATATGAGCCGGGTTTGTAATGTAAAACGATTGGCAAACATATATCTTCCTTCTTCAAAAATGCTCAAGCAACAAAACGAAGCGTTAAAACCATGATAATGCTAATGTTATTAAGCATAGTAGGAAGACAATTATTGGTCACTTTTTAGCGAGAGTTTGAACGCAAATCTGCAAGCATTTTACTGATGTACATCAGTCTTTACCGACTAAATCCTTATGTGCAATTATTTACCGTTTATTTGCCAATGCATATGCTGTATAAGCCTGCTGCTAATTACTTTTTTGGGGAAATTATGTCTAAGTTTTTTTATAAGGGCCGAATCGAGAAAAAGCCGAAGTATGAAAGTTTTGGTTTTACGACCAAGCGAGCTGCAAAGTTGGGCACAAGTGAAAACCCATTGAACTTGACTGTTCAAACCGAAGAGAGAAAAGTGGCTGTTGTGGCACTCGCAGACGAGCACCAACTTGCGGTTGAGGTTATTGTTGATGCGTCATCGGAAGAAAATACTCAAGCCTTAGACGTTTTGCTCAACAAGCCAACCACTACTACTTTTGCAACGACGCCTAAACGTAATGATCCTTGTCACTGCGGCAGCGGTAAAAAATACAAGAAATGTTGTGGATAAAAATAGGAAGCCGAAGCTTCCTTTTTTAAACTTACTTTAAACTGCGCCAGTGAATTTCTATTTCATTGTCGTCTGATGTTACGTAAGCTGATTCTTCGGTAATGGTTACCGATAGATCCATGGTACGTTTAACAAAAGAGGCTAAAGTGCTTATCTCTTGCCAGTCAAACTGCCAAACCTGAATACTTAATTGATTAACTTTATTTTCTGTTTGCTGCCACCAAGTATCTGACTTAGCGTTAAAGGTATATACCTTAGCTAACTCCGCTGAACGAGAAGCCTTTTTCATGCGCTCTGGTGTGGGTTCGCCTACATCTACCCATACTTTGGTGTCGTTTTCTAAAGATTTTAACCAAATATCTGGTTCTTCTATTTCACTAAGCCCTTTAGTAAATTCTAAACCTTGTTCTGCGCTATGACAAAAAGCCATGGTACGCGCCATCATTCGTTCTAACGTTTCGGAGGGGTGTTGGGCAATGGTTAAGTTAAGTGTGTCGTAATAATTTCGATTCAAATCTGACAGTGAAATTCGTAACTTATAGATAGTTGGTTTTAGCGCCACAATTGTGCCCATAGTCATAAAAAAGCTTAGCCAGATTGGCTAAGCAAGTAATCAATGGAGCATGCGCTAAATTAAGCAAAAACTCAATCAGAAAGGTTAACTAGAAGTAACTTAGCCCTAATCTGGGTAAGTATTTCTAATTTCGAGAAATTCGTCGAAATCTTCGACCAAAATATCAACCAGTTTTGGATCGAAGTGTTTGCCTTTTTGGTCGGCAATAAAGGTTTTAATTTCTTCATTACTCCACGGTTCTTTGTAAGAACGTTTAGACCCTAGTGCATCAAATACGTCGGTTATCGCCATAATTCGACCAACTAATGGAATATCTTCACCGGCCAACTGACGAGGGTATCCTGTTCCATCCCATTTTTCGTGGTGGCATAGAGAGATCTCTGCGCCTAGTCGAGCAATAATTTTGTTCGAATCTGCTAATAGGTCGTAACCAATTTGAGCATGGGTTTGCATGATTTTCCATTCTTCGGCATCTAATTTACCGGGTTTATGCAATATAGACTCAGGTATGGCAATTTTGCCTAGGTCGTGTAACGGAGCGGCGTGTTTAAACACTTCAACAAACTCTGCATCGAAGCCCAACTTTTGCGCCATCAACTCACAGATTAACGATACGCGTTTAACGTGTGACCCAGTTTCTTTACTACGTTGCTCAATGGCGTCGCCAATAATAAAGATAAGCTCTTTTTGGGTATCTTGAATTTCTTCTTTAATGGTGAGATTTTCAAAGGTTAACGCAATATTTGTAGCAAATACTTCCAACAAACCTTTTTCAATGTCGTCTAATGGCTTCTCATGTTGAACATACAACAAGCTCACACTGCGACTATCGGTTGGATAAAAACCTACGTAGCAGTCTTCAGTTACTAAGGTTTTTTTCTCATCGAGCGCACGCTTAAGCAAACTTTTTACGTTGTCTGGAATTTTGCTCTGGTCAAAATCGTATTCATTGTGTTCGTTGGTAACAAAGTCACCGGTAGCAGCTAACACGTTAAAAGACTGGTGCCGTAAAACGTCTTCGGTAAGAGTAGTAATGTACATTGCTGAGCTTTCTAGCTGGAAAAGCTCAACCAATTGTTTGAGTACAGCTGAACCAAAGTGGTATAGCGTTTTACTTTTCAATACCAAAGAAGTTGATTCGATAACCTGTAATAAACCGGTGCGATGACGCTCAATAAACAGTATGTCTCGATAAGAGCGGATCGCTGAATAGGTGATTGTTTTTAGTTTGGTGGCGGTGAGTTCGGTTTTACTTTTGTAATCATTAATATCGTAATCTTTAATTACCGACTCTTCAGGCGCTTGGCCTGGTTGGCCGGTTCGTAAAATCAAACGAGTAGCATGGTTTTGATGAGTTTCGCGGATCCAACGTACTAACTCTAAGCCAGCATGGTCGGTTTCCATTACTACATCCACCAAGGCAATGGCTATGTCGTCGTTTTCTTGGAAGATTTTTTGCGCTTCTTCCGCACTATAGGCAGAAAGAAACTCCAATTTGTAACCATCTATTTCAACGTCAGATAAAACTAAGCGAGTAACGGAGTGAATTTCGGCTTCGTCGTCAATGACAAGTAATTTCCAGGTTGCTTTGGTAACTTCTTCAGCTGGTTCGTCGATATCATCGATGAAAAGAAAGTCACTCATGCGTCGCTCCATATTCTGTAGATACAGTAAAATTAGAACAGCAAATGCATAATATCAAAGAGTATTAGGGTGTTGCAGGCAAAAACTTAGAGGCTAAGCGTATTATCCATACGTTATTGATTCAAAATCTATTAATAGTTCGATAAAATCCACTCAAACTCAATTACTTGAAAACTATGGAAAGCCGCCTAACTAGCTACAACGTGTTTCCTTCTCTAGTCATACTGTCTGTGGCTGCTGGAATGTTGATTTGGCACTCTGCTTTGTCTAGCAATACAAGAGACATTATTTACTGGATGCCCTACGGTTTAGCTGCCATTACCGCTATGTTGGCTTTGCAGTTTAATCGTCGGCAGCTTATTGCCGTTGTCATGGTTAACTCGTTTAGTTACTGGATTATTTCCAATTATCTTCAGCAACCTTTAGACGTACCCGAAGCGAAAACAGCTTTTACGCTAATCTGTTTATTCATCCCATTAAACTTGGTGTTAAACCAGTTTATTAGAGAAAACGGCAGCAAAACGCGCAGAGCTTGGTTAAGTTACAGCTTTATCCTGTTACAAGTGGCTGCTATCTCGCTAAGCATTAATTACTTCGCCGTTGATATGCTTGGGATTATCGATGAGTGGTTTCCCCCTCGCCCCTTAGATGGCTTAGTGATCAGTTTACACGCCCTTGGCTTAGCCACATTGTGTTTGGTATTGGCCTTTATTCGTTTTTTAAACCAGCCCACCAGTTTGTCTATTGGTTTGTTTTTTAGTTTTGTCGCCAGTGTCTTTCCTTTGGCGTTCCTCGACAGGGAAGCGATTTCGTCAGTATTTTTTGCGGCGTCGATGCTAATTATGCTGTATAGCGGGTTCAGTGCATCACACGAATTAGCCTACCGAGACGAGTTAACCGGTTTACTTGGCAGACGAATGTTGTTTGAGAAGCTGGCTGGTATGTCTAAAAATTATAGTTTAGCGATGGTAGATATTGATCACTTCAAAAAGTTTAACGATACCTACGGCCATGATGTTGGCGACGACGTGCTGGCAATGGTGGCGTCTAAACTCGACCAAATAGAAGGCGGCGGCCAAGTGTTTCGTTATGGCGGTGAAGAGTTCACAGTATTATTCAAAGGTAAAAAGCTCGATCACGCACTTGCCTTTTTAGATGATATTAGAGAAATAATCTCGGAAACGCCCTTTGCTATTCGTGATAAAACCAATCGCGATAAAGGCGACAAAGCCGCTCGAGACGAAGAAGCTAAACCCAAAAATACTGTACAGATTACCGTAAGCATCGGTGTGGCAGAAAAAGCTAGCCATCACGCCAACGCTGAAGAAGTGATTAAAGAGGCTGACAACGCTTTATACAAAGCGAAGAACAAAGGTAGAAATATAGTGGTGGGGTGAAAGTTTGGTTAAGCGCCTTAGCGCTTAACCAAAAAGCTTTAAACTACTGCAGCAATTGCCGCACAAAGCGCTTCCATATTGTTTTTAGTCATACCCGCTACGCTGATACGACCAGAACCTACGATGTAAACACCGTGCTCTTCTTTTAAGGTTTGTACTTGTTCTTTGCTTAAACCAGAGAACGAGAACATACCGTTTTGACGTTGGATGAAGCTATAGTCACCCGTAGCGCCTTTAGCAGCCAAAGTTGCCACGAATAAATCACGCATCTCTTTAATTCGCTCACGCATGTCAGCAACTTCAGCATTCCATTGCGCTTTAAGTTCTGGGTTTTGCAAAATGGTCGTAACCACTGCCGCGCCATGTGATGGCGGGTTTGAGTAGTTTGCACGAATCCCAGCTTTAACTTGGCTAAATGCTACTGCACCCTGCTCTTTGTCGCTAGCGACTAAGGTAAAGGCTCCAACACGTTCGTTGTATAAACCAAAGTTTTTAGAAAATGAACTTGCTACTAGCAGTTCTTTTATCTCTTTGGCAAAAATACGCAGGCCAGCTGCGTCTTCTTCAACACCCTTAGCAAAACCTTGGTATGCAAAGTCGAACAACGGTAGCATTTTTTTGCTGGCGGCTAAGCTAGCAAGTTGTTGCCACTGCTCGGTTGTTGGGTCAATCCCGGTAGGGTTATGACAACAGCCGTGGAACAACACTAGGTCACCTTCGGCAACATGTTCTAGCGAGCTTAGCATTGCGTCAAAGTCTAAATCTTTAGTTTCAGCATTGTAGTAATCGTATGCTTTAACTTCTAAGCCTAAGGCTTTAAAGATATTGCCGTGGTTTGCCCAAGTAGGATTACTCACCCATACAGTACGAACACCCAAGTGGTTGTAGGCAAACTCAGCTGCATTATGCAGTGCGCCGGTTCCACCTGGTGATTGAGCGGTAAATCCACGCTGACTGGTTACAATTTCGCTGTTTTCGCCAAACAATAACTTTTGAACTTCGGTGCCATAAGCTGGATTACCTTCAATACTGAGGTAAGACTTAGTGGCTTCGTTTTCTAAAAGTTGTTTTTCTGCAATCTTAACGGTGGCCAAAACTGGGGTTTGACCCGCTTCGTTTTTGTAAATACCAACACCAAGATTGATCTTGTTGGGACGTGGATCAGCTTTAAAAGCTTCGGTTAATCCTAGAATAGGATCTGCCGGGGCGGCGGTTACGCGCTCAAACATATTTTCCTCACTGCTAATTACATACCTGTATTGAGCGAAGATTACCCTAACTAGCCAAACCTGTCTTTAGCGACAGAAAAAAATATCGGGATAATTTTGATTTAACGCACTTTTTTGGTTTAAGCATCTATTTTTGTCAATTTTGAGTAATCGTATTTCCACCATTAGCCACAATCAATTAAGATGCCTACAACGCATTTGAGAGAAACCACTATATGGACTTAAGTTTAGGTTTTATCGTTAAAAAATGGCTGGGATCGCTGTTGATGCCACTCAACATTTCGTTGTTTTTTTTGTTGCTTTCTTTTTATTTTGGCTTAACCAAACGGCCTTATCGTGCAGCAGCGACGTTACTTCCCGCTTTGCTTATATTAATAGTGACCAGTAACCCGTGGTGGGTTAATGAACAATTGTTAGAAAAAGAGCGTGCGGTGCTCCCCCCTAGTCAATTAGTTGATAGCTTTGATTTTGTTGTGGTACTAGGCGGAGGGCATATAAGTGACCCACTGCTATCGCCCACTGAACAGCTCAGCCGTTCTTCATTTGCTCGCATTATCAAAGGCATTGAGCTGAGTTTAGTTAATCCTCAAAGTCGCTTAATTGTGTCAGGTTATGGTGGCAGCGATCCTAACAGTAATGCTGAGCTAATGGAGAAGGTTGCGCAGCAAGCCAACATTCCACCTGCAAACATCATCACTATTCCTAAAGCGAGAGATACTGAACAAGAAGCCGCGGTTATTGCGACTTATATAGGGCAACGCCCCACTGCTTTGGTGACTAGCGCTACCCACATGCAACGAGCGCTAAAACACTTTAATAAGTATTCGAGCAATATTAGCCCGGTTCCGACAGACTATTTGGGTAAAGAAATTCAAGGAGAACAACAACTTTACGAATTTTTGCCCGACGCACGATTTATTCATCGCTACGATGCCTTATGGCATGAAAAACTGGGTATTTGGTGGCAACAAATTCGTGCTTATTTTTCGTAATCGTTTGTTTTAGATCAGCTATTTTCAGAATTAGACAGATAATTTCGCGTAAACACTACGTTTTTGTAATTTATTCACTATAATCGAGCCAATTTATTTAAAGGAGAGAAGCACAATGAGAACACCTCTAGTAATGGGTAACTGGAAACTAAACGGTACTAAAGATTCTGTTACCGCATTAGTAAATGGCTTAATTGCACCTGCTAAAGCAGCAACAAATGTACAAGCTGCAATTTGCCCACCTGTTGTTTTCTTAGGTCAAGTTGAAGCGTTAGTAGGCGATGCTCCAATCGCTTACGGTGCACAAGATGCTAGCGTAAACACTTCTGGTGCATTTACTGGCGAAAACTCTCCAGTTATGTTGAAAGAGTTTGGCTGTACTTACAGCTTAGTAGGCCACAGTGAGCGTCGTCAGTACCACAACGAAACAGACGCTGTAGTTGCCGCTAAATTTAAAGCTATTCAAGAAAACCAACTAGTACCTGTACTATGTATCGGCGAAACTCTTGAAGAGAACGAAGCAGGCAAAACTCAAGCGGTAGTTGAAACTCAACTTAAAGCTGTTATCGACCTTTGTGGTGTTGAGTCTCTAGAAAACGCCGTTATCGCATACGAACCTGTATGGGCAATTGGTACTGGTAAATCTGCTACTTCTGAGCAAGCTCAAGCTATTCACGCTCACATCCGTAGCTGGTTAGCAGCCCAAAGCGCAACAGTAGCTGAGAAAGTTCAAATCCTTTACGGTGGTAGCGTTAAAGCGGCTACAGCTAAAGAACTTTTCTCTCAAGCAGACATTGATGGCGCGCTAGTTGGCGGTGCTTCTCTAATGGCTGAAGAGTTTGGTGCAATTATTACTGCAGCAAACTAAGATCGTTTTAGCTAAAAAAGCCGCTGTTATCAGCGGCTTTTTTTTGTCTTAGTTTTAGTTAACTCATTTTTACTAATTGTTCCTGCATTTCGGTTATCTCATCACGCACCGCCGCAGCTTGCTCAAATTCCAGCTCTTTAGCATGGTGGATCATTTGCTTCTCTAATTGAGCAATATTTTTAAGCATTACCTCTGGGGTAAGTGCTGCGTATTTAGCTTTAGGTTCAGCAGCTTGTAAAACCTTACTCTTACCAAAGTTACTAATATCCACTACTTTTTTGTTTAGCTTCTTCGGTACAATGCCGTTGTCTACGTTGTATTGATGTTGAATTTCGCGACGGCGCTTGGTTTCGCTGATTGCTTTCCCCATGGAGCCAGTGACTTTATCACCGTAAAGAATCGCTTTACCTTGCGGATGACGTGCAGCACGGCCAATCGTTTGAATCAATGAACGTTCAGAGCGTAAGAACCCTTCTTTATCAGCATCTAGAATGGCAACCAAAGATACTTCTGGCATGTCCAAACCTTCTCGCAATAAGTTAATACCGACCAACACGTCAAACACCCCCATTCGTAAATCTCGAATGATCTCTACCCGCTCTACAGTATCGATATCAGAATGCAGATAACGTACCTTTACTTGGTGTTCAGTTAGGTACTCACTTAAATCTTCCGCCATGCGTTTGGTTAACGTTGTCACCAGAACTCGTTCGTCTATCGCAGTTCTAATGCGAATTTCAGACAACAAATCATCAACTTGGGTATTAACGGGTCTTACTTCTATCTCAGGATCAAGCAATCCAGTCGGCCTAACCACTTGCTCCACAAATTCTTGATTGGTTTTCTCTAATTCGTAATTGCTCGGTGTCGCCGATACAAAAATAGTTTGTGGGGCAATTTGTTCAAACTCTTCAAACTTTAGGGGCCTATTATCCAAGGCAGAAGGCAAACGGAAACCATAGTTCACTAAGTTCTCTTTACGAGACCGGTCCCCTTTGTACATTGCGCCAATTTGCGGAACAGTAACGTGAGACTCATCAATGATTAACATGCCATCAGCAGGCAAGTAATCAAGTAAGGTTGGTGGTGGCTCGCCAGGCGCGCGCGACGATAGATATCGAGAGTAGTTTTCGATACCTGAGCAATAACCCAGCTCGTTCATCATTTCAATATCAAACAATGTGCGTTGTGAGATCCGCTGCTCTTCTATAAGTTTATTGGCATCAAGTAGCTGCTTCTTGCGCTCATTTAACTCTTCTTTAATAAACGAAATGGCATTTAGAATAGTTTCTCTAGGGGTAACGTAGTGGGTTTTAGGAAATATAGTCACCCGCACCATCACTTCTTCTTCGGCCCCGGTTAGCGGGTCAAAGCTGCTTAAGCGCTCTACTTCTCCGTCGAACAACTCTATGCGTACTGCGTTTTTATCGGATTCTGCTGGAAAGACATCAATCACATCTCCCCTAACCCGAAAAGTAGAACGCTGAAAAGCGGCATCATTTCTAGAATATTGTAATTCAGCCAAGCGCCGCAAAATAGCACGTTGATCGATCATGTCGCCAACGCTTAAATGAAGCATCATCTGCAAATAGGACTGTGGGTCACCTAAGCCGTAGATTGCTGACACAGACGCCACTAAGACTACGTCGCGTCTCTCTAGTAGTGCTTTGGTGGCAGATAAGCGCATTTGCTCAATATGTGAGTTTACCGACGCATCTTTTTCAATAAATGTATCGGTAGTAGGAACATACGCTTCTGGTTGGTAATAATCATAATAAGAAACGAAAAACTCAACTGCATTATTAGGAAAGAACTCTTTCATCTCGCCATATAGTTGCGCAGCCAAGGTTTTATTAGGCGCCAATATAATCGTAGGGCGGTTTTGGGTAGCAATCACATTTGCCACAGTAAAGGTTTTACCCGAGCCCGTAACCCCTAATAATGTTTGGTGAGCGAGGCCATCTTCTAGACCTTCATTTAAACTACTGATTGCCTTAGGCTGATCCCCTGCGGGTGTGTAATCAGACACTAAGTCGAAAGGTTTTTTCATTATCTCACTACCGATGAACTGTTCTGAGGCTAAGTTTGTCTATTCTACGCAAAACTACTTAGATTTTACTAACCGTATTACCTTTTCAGGTAATTTAAGCTAACTCCAGCAGAGAATATTGCATTATGCTTTTACTCAGTATATTCAGCTAAATTGTGCACAGTAAGATGACTGTAATGAAAAGTAATGCACATCAAATATTTTGTAAAAGCAACAACTTTATATTGCGGTTAAATTTTGAGCTTTTTTGCCAATAAACCACTAAGCTATTGATATTTATATCGAATAAATAAAAACAGATATAGATCAAATTTGCTTCAACTGACCGTAACTGCTGGGCTAGCGCTGATATTAACTATTTCATGCACACAGTTATCCACAAAATCAGTGGATAACTATCTGTAGATAGCACTAACAAAGGCTTTTCGGCTTTGTGTATAAAATCTGTTCAACAACGCCTGGCTATAAGGAAATGGTTTTTTATGAGATTTAATTATCTGCGCATTATTTATACCAGCTGAGCAACTTTCGATCTGTTGCTTGCAACAACTGGATGTAAGTTGAGCAAACAAACAGAAAATGTCATTTTTGACGTAGAATTAGTTGACACTTATAGGGGCAATTATTACTATGCGCCCCGCACTTAAGCAAAGCGATTCCCCAATAGCTCAGTTGGTAGAGCGGTGGACTGTTAATCCATGTGTCGTTGGTTCAAGCCCAACTTGGGGAGCC